>JAFQXN010000006.1 GCA_017406905.1 Candidatus Saccharimonadota bacterium
TGAATACGTTCCCGGGTCTTGTACACACCGCCCGTCAAACCATGAGAGTCACCAACACCCGAAGTCCGCCTCGGCGGCCTAAGGTGGGGGAGATGATTGGGGTTAAGTCGTAACAAGGCATCGGTACGAGAACGTGTCGATGGATTACCTCCTTTCTTGAGAAGGAATTGATGCGCCTATCTTCCGCAAGGGGATAGGTAGCTAGGTCGGTTACGGTTATGTTAATTAAGCTTATAACATAACATTTCTTTTACAGACGTAACGTTAAGCTTTTGGCTGATAGATGAAATTGCACAACTAAGTTGTTAAACAAAATCCACCCCTATAAAGGGGTGTTTTTTTGTTTGCGAATATGTTAAAATCTTACCATGGCGAGTAATAAAAATCTCAGTCTAACACTAGGTTCTTTTAGTTTGGCAGTTTTTGTTTTTGCAAAGCTTATCTTCTTGATGCAAATAAATAGCATAATCGTATCAGCTTTAGTTACGGCTGGTTTAGGATTTGCTTTGGTGGCGCTCATCGTTTCCTTAATTCATAGCTTTACAACTCCAATATTGCCGGAAACAAAACGAATGATCCACGGCGTTCAAATCGCAGCAATTCTAGTATTAATAATTTCACTCTTGACGGGTGGTTTTGGCTCTCTCCTAGCTGGCTTCATACACTTTTGACACGGCATATTCCTATCTTTCGTCACCTTCACCACTTATCTTATTCCGACGCTTGCGGCTTTCAAGCTTTGCAATATTACCCTCTGCCACATTCGACAAAGGAACATCTAGGTAACGTGCTATACTTGCCACATACCACAACACATCGCCCAACTCTTTTACAATTGCATCGCGATCCTCTTCCGAAGCATAACCGCCTTTATCGCGGATTATTTTCTTTATTTTGTCGGCCGCTTCACCAGCCTCACCTACCAATCCTAGTACTTTCTCAAGAAATCCAGGCGCTTTTAAATCTACTGCCGTCTCAAACAAATCAAACTCCGCCACCCGCCTCTGATACTTATTTAAATCCATTTTACCTCCTGATTAACATCATTATATCACAGTGATACCAAAACTATCACAACACCTGACACTCATGCCAAAAAATTGCCCATGCTTGACTTTCTCGAGTCAACAAGCTATAAAACAATTAGACGCTGTAAAGAGTTGCATCTTAATTTTTTTCAAAGGAGATGAGATTATGTCCTCCAATTCGTCTAAGCACAACTATATCCTAAATTTTTTGCCTCTCCCAGTGGTTATTCGCACTAGGAATGGCGACTATGGGCCAATTCAACCAGATGGCGAGATCGTTTATGATCACGAAACCAACAAGCTTGACAGAAGCCATCCAAATAGGCTGCACATTAACCAATTTTTTGGCGGTGGAGGATTGAGGCTTTCCAGCTACGCATGGCATGTTAAGGTTAAAATGGATGACCGCTTCGTTGCTCTTCCGCCCCCGCGGAAAAATGTCCTCCTGTTAGTCGGCTTTAACGCCGCCTGCGCTATTAAGATGAGTGGACGCGATATGTCGGACATTATCACTCCAGACATCATTAGGGAACGCGAAGGTATTCTATATTGCGATAAGCTTCTCATCTTCCGCTAAACCACAGCCCCGGATATGCAATTATTCGGGGCTTTTTCATTCGTCCTGAGCGGGTCTGCTCACTAGGGTTGTCTAGATGTGATATAATTGCCTTAATGGAAGATACCCGCAATCTAATCGACGAATATAAAGGCGTGCCAAACGAACAAATTTTTGCCACCCTCGAAAAAACTCGCACACCTCTCGAAATCGCCATCGAAAATCTTGAACATGATTTTAATATCGGCTCTATTGTCCGCACCGCGAATTCTTTTAACGTTAGTAAAATCCATATCATCGGCAAGAAAAAATATAATCGCCGCGGCGCGATGTGTACTGACAAATACCTTAGAATCATTCACCATGCCACTATAGATGATTTTATCAACACGCAGGAAGGCAGGGAATTAGTCGCCATCGAGAATAATACTCCTCGCGCCAAACCTTTGGATGGTAAAAATTTTGTTCAAGCCACTACCCTTATATTCGGCTCAGAGAATAACGGTATCACTCCAGAGCTACTTTCCGAGTCTCACGATGTGCGATATATCGAAAGCTTTGGTTCTACTCGCTCAGTTAATGTCGGCGTTGCCGCGGGAATTGCGATGTATGAGTACATCCGACAAAACATCCTCTAATAATAAAACGCGCACTCCGCGCCAGTCAAAGCAAGAACACTCTCAATCTTTCTTGCACCGTATAGATGTTCGCTTTCCCTGGCTTAAACTCGTCGCTGTCATTATCATAGGTGGTATTGCCATCCTGGATCTCATGAACTTTACCATTTCAAAGACTAATGATGCCTACGACAGAATTAAAATCGCACCCATGTCTCAGCACGTCAAAGCTACCGAACGGGTATTGTATGGCAAAATGCTGGTTGCCCTCACTTTTGACGATGGCCCCTCCCCAGATACCACTCCTACGCTATTAGATATTCTGTATCAAAAAGATGTGCCAGCTACGTTTTTCATGCTCGGCAATATGGCAAAAAATAACCCCGACATAGTACTCCGCGCCGACAGAGAAGGGCACGAAATCGCCAGCCACACCATGTATCATCAAAATCTCATCAGGATTTCTCCCTCAGCTGCGCAATCAGACATAAATGAGGCTAAATCTGTTTTCAATAACATCCTCGGACATACGCCATCACTCACCCGCCCGCCTTACGGTAATATTAATGATAACGTCCGCTCTAGCATAGGTACACCTCTAATCCTTTGGTCGGTTGATACTCTAGATTGGAAAAATAAAAACACTGATTCTATCCTCCAGACCACATTAAGTCAAGTGCATGATGGCGCGATTATTCTCATGCACGACATTCACCCCACCTCAGTCGAAGCGGTCACTACTGTCATAGACGCCTTACGGAGCGCCAATTATGAGTTTGTCACCGTATCTGAACTAGCCGAAATTCGCCACGCAGATTTAAAATCCGGCTCCTCCTACTATAATTTCAGACCTTAGTTATTTCCCAAACATCAGGTTAGTCAACATCGTCAATAAAAAGATATGCAAATTTGCGGTAATAATCAGTCCTAGAATTATAGTGATAACGCCAAACAATTTCACTCTTTCGTAAGAAGACACCCCATTCGCAAGGCTCTCTGAGATCTGTCGATAAAATATCACCACCAGACCTCCCGCCAGAGTAATCAAAAGACCGCCAAACATCCAACCAAGGTTAAATTCGTAATTCATAAAAATATTATATCACGGCACCCTTTGACATTTTCAATAATTTTTGCTAAAATCAAAAGGCATAGTTTAACTATCGTAGATTTTACCTTGGGGATATAGCTCAGTTGGTTAGAGCGCGTTACTGATAATGACGAGGTCTGTGGTTCGAGCCCACATATCCCCACCACATAAGGGGTAATAGCTCAGTTGATTAGAGCGCTGCCTTTGCAAGGCAGAGGTCCAGGGTTTGAGTCCCTGTTACTCCACCATTTTAAAATTCGCCTCTTATAGGCGTTTTTTCATGCCAGATGAGTATATAAAGAAAAACACCCCTTACAGGGGTATTTTTCCAGGTCATACATATTTTAAGTAGCCTCGCAGTTTAATCTACTTAAAACTACCCCTATTTTATCTCACATAATGCATATTGTCAACATTTTTTTTCCACATTTTGTGCAAAAACACACAAAAATTTGTTCGGGAAAAATAAAAAAATTAAAACATATATTTAAGAAAAAGCATATTGACAAAACGAAAGCGCTATGCTATAATGAAAACATTCACTCTGATATGGGTGGTTTTATTAATTTTAAAATTTGGTGGGCAGAAGGAGTTCTAGATGTCTGGAACTAAAGCTGGCGGCATGAAAGCTGCTGCTACCAACAAAGCCAAATACGGCAAAGAATTTTATGCCCGTATCGGCAAAAAAGGTGGCCAAAATGGCCACACCGGCGGTTTTGCTGCTAACCCTGCTCTAGCGCGTGTTGCTGGTGCTAAAGGTGGTCGTATCTCTCGTCGTGGCCCAGCTAAAAAAGCTGCCTAAGTCTAATAAAATATAACCAATAGCACTCTGACATATAGAGTGCTATTGTTTTATAAATCACACTTTGGGCAACGATAAACACTATCCGGTGTCTGAAATCGCGTCAGCCCACAGATAGGGCAGCGCGATTTTTTATGCAGCCAATCCCTGTAAGTGTCTAATTGTTCCTGTATTAAATTCTCATCTACCTCCACCCTATATTTTGCAGCCAATTCACGAGCCCTCGCCCAAGCCTCACTTTCCATTCTAAGCCGCTCTACGTCCATTTTAAAGTCCTTATGACCTAAAATAGCATGAGATACCTCATGGAGTGTAAAAAGCTCTGAAAACGGCTCTGGTGGCCCCAAAATGATAGTTTTTGGAGGCCGGAAAGCATATTTTTTACCATTCCGGAATTTTAACTCCGGAAAATCCAACTTTACTCTCTCTATAAAATCATCATCCACGCCAGGACAGGGAACTACTCCCGCTCCTTTTGTTTAGAATATAGATACCCACCATAAATCACGGATTCTAGCGGTCTCTTCGGACGCCGCAACTTCACGCCAAGATTGGCGGGTAAAAACTTAGAGTAGAGTTTAAAAATCTTACCCATAGGACCACCCAAGACAATAGTGTCCGGCTTATACTTTTGTATTACGTCTGGTAAACCAAGAGCAATTCTTGCCGCAACATCTTCCATTATCTCCCGCTTTCTCAAATCCGTTGCACAATCTACATGATAATAGTTCTCAATTGCACTAGCCGCTGCAATATCTTCCCACTCTTTAATGCCCCCATCATACCAGTACATCTTGTGTCCAGGCTCGAAGCCATCCGATTCTGGAAGTATCCGATTTTTTTCTACAATCCCGCCACCAATACCGGTAGAAAAGGTCAAGAAAATTGTCTTTCCGTGTAGATCGTACCCCTCAAACAAAGCGGCCAAATTTGCATCATTTTCAAAGTAGACTGGGCAATCGAATAAATTTTTTATAGGATTATACAGGTCAATATTGTCCCATTTGCGATTCCCAAAATGCACTGAGTAATTTTTTTGTACAATACCAGGAATCGCCACCGTGATAGACTTAACTTTATACTTACGAAATTTCTCCAAATTATTCTCTAACTCTTGTATAAAAGTCCTTGATCCGTGCGCAGTCTTAAACTTTTGTCTGCGCACCACCCGGCCCCTCTTAGAGAATAAAGCGATTAAAGTTTTTGTTCCTCCAATATCTATAGTCAAATACATACCCTCATCATACCCCAGCTCTGGACATTTTACAAGTTTTTTGATACAATTAGTAAAGTTTTAGGCTCATTCATAAAATTCGTCATACAGATAAAACAATACGAATTTTTTGAATGAGTCTAAAGGAAGGAAACAATATAATTATGGCAAATGCCAAAAAAATCACTATGGACGAGCTCCTAGCGCAAAATGAGGAGTCGTTTAAGAAAGTTATTACTGGGGACACCATTAAGGGCACCGTTCTCTCAGTTAAAAAACACGAAATATTAATAGATCTCGGCCCTCAAGGCGTAGGGTTAGTTCCGCGCAAAGAAGCTTCTTTTGCGCGCAATCTCAATATTGGCGACGAAGTTACCGCCTCAGTTATTGAATCGGAAATGAAAGATGGCTATGTACTCTTATCGTTGCGCAAAGCCGTCAAGGATAAAGGTTGGGATGAGATTCAGGCCAAGCTTGATAACAACGAGACAGTGGAAGTTACTCCATTTGATGCCAATAGGGGCGGTCTCCTTGTAGAATACGAAGGCATCCGTGGCTTCTTGCCGGTCTCTCAGCTCTCTGCGGAGCATTACCCTAGAGTGGGCTCATCAGATAAAGACGAAATTCTGCAACGCCTCAACTCTCTTGTGGGTAAGCCTATCAAAGCCCGCATTCTTGATGCCAACAAGAAAGAGAATAAGCTTATTTTCTCAGAGAAAGAAGCTATCAAAGATGGCCTAGCCGAGCGCTTCGCTGAGCTTAAAATTGGCGATACCGTCAAAGGTATCGTTACCGGCGTGGTGGACTTTGGCGTCTTCGTTAATGTAGACGGCATTGAAGGTCTAGTCCACATCTCTGAAATCTCATGGGAAAGAGTGAATAATCCATCAGATTATGTCAAGGTCGGCGAAACTATTGAGGCAAAAATTATCGCCATTGATAAAGAACGTCTCTCGCTCTCTATGAAGCAACTCGTTGAAGATCCGTGGATTTCCGAGGTCGAAGGCCTCAAGAAAGGCTCCAAAGTTGAGGGCACAGTCACCAGGATTACTCCTTTCGGTGCATTTGTGCAAATTTCTCCAGCCGTTGAGGCACTTGTACACGTATCAGAACTGGGAGAAGGCTCCGACGTGGATCCAGAAAAAATCTTCACTCTCAATGAGCGCAAAAGCTTCAAAGTTTTAGACATTGACAGGGAAGGTCGCAAGATTTCACTCTCAATAGCTTAAGCTAACACAAAATAGCCCCGCAAAGGGCTATTTTTGTAGGCAATTCTCATATTTTGCTGCTTATGATATAATAAAATAAATCTATCTAAGGAGTTTTTGTGAAAAACAGTAAAAAAGAATATAAAGAACGCCCGTGGCTTGAATTCTACGACGATGAAGGCATCCCTAGCAGTATCGAATATCCAGATTGTTCTATGGTCGATATGGTTATGCAGTCAGCGGAAAAATGGCCAGATAACATCGCCTACACTTACTACGGACACAAAGTCACCTATAAAAATTTCGTCCGCAAAATCGAAAAAGCCGCCCGTGCCCTTAAAAATTACGGCGTCAAAGAGGGCGACCGCGTCACTATTTGTATGCCTAACACACCAGAGGGAATCACTATGGTATACGCTGTCAATATGGTCGGCGCTATCTGCAATATGGTACACCCTCTCTCGTCCGAAAAAGAGCTCGAATATTACATCAAAGTTACAGATTCCAAATACGTCTTAGTTTTTGATGCTGTTTTTGACAAAATCTACCGCCTTCGCGATTCTGCTCAGCTTGAGCGCATTATTGTTGTGCGCCCATCGGATGGCTTGGGCTTCTTGAAACAAAAAATGTATCGTCTTCTTCACGTCAAAAAGGTAAAGCTCCCCTCAAATGACAGCCGAGTCGTGCTTTGGGAAGATTTTATCGCCAACTCATATTTCTATCAAGGGAATTATCACGAAGAGCGCGGCGGTAACGATCCTGCCGTCATTCTTTACTCTGGTGGTACCACCGGCGCCCCTAAAGGAGTGCTCCTCTCTAACTCCAATTTTAACACCCTTGGCGTACAGTGCACTACGGTTATTAAACAAGCTGTCCCGGGTGCGTCTATTTTATCCATCTTACCTCTATTTCATGGCTTTGGCCTCGGTGTCTGCATTCATACCCCTCTCTGCAAAGGCATGAACTGTATCCTTATCCCAGCCTTCTCCCATAAGCAGTTCGCTGACATTATTAAGAGAAATGAACCTAATTTTCTCTGTGGTGTACCCACTCTTTATGAAGCACTTATCAATACTAAATTGCGCCCAGATGACCTCAAATCAGTCACTGCCGTCATCTGTGGTGGCGACGCGCTCAACCAGACTCTTCGCGATAAAGTCAATAGTTATCTCAAATCTCATGGTTCCAACGCTAAAATCCGCGTAGGTTACGGCCTCACCGAAGCCACCGGCGCCACCTGTCTTTCGCCAGAGAATTCCTTTAAAGATGGTATTATCGGCGCGCCATTCCCGGATATGTACTTCAAAATCGTTAAAAACGACACCTTCAAAGAACTCCCAGTTGGCGAGGAAGGCGAAATATGTATCAGCGGCCCCCTTATTATGATGGGCTATCTAGACAACGATGCTGAGACCGCCCAAGCTATTCGCATCCACGATGACGGCAAAGTTTGGCTCCATACAGGCGATATTGGTTATCTAGGTGAAGACGGGTTCATTTACTTTGCGCAACGCCTCAAGCGTATGATTATTAGTAGTGGCTACAATATCTATCCGACTCATCTTGAATCCGTCATTAACTCTCACGAAGCAGTATTGACTTCCACTGTCATTGGCATCGACCACCACTATAAAGGCCAAGTACCGAAAGCGTTTATCGTCTTGAAGCCTGGCTACAAGGCTGGTAAGAAAATCGAACGCGAAATCCGCGAACTCCTAGAAAGGAATGTTCCCATCTACGCCCTACCTGCCGCCTACGAATTTCGCGACAAACTTCCTACCACTCTGGTTGGCAAAGTAGCTTTCAAGAAACTTGAAGAAGAAGAAAAGGCTAAGAAATAAACTCTCGCTTCGTTCTACGCCCAATAATTCATTCTTACTCTCATCTGGAATTTTAAAGGTTTTCCCCGTAAAAACCGGTTCTTCCGCCAACCAGGGAAGTACTTTTTCAACATCTTGCGTGAGCGTGCCAACCCCGGCCTCCCCTCAGGAAATTTCTTAAAATCTGCCGCTGAGTCAATCAGCAGATTCCAGATGAAAAACCACTCCAGTTCGTCATGATATTTTGATACCGCACCTGCTTTTTCAAACTTACCGTATAACCCCTCTAACGCTGGAAAGATATCAAAATATTTTTCATCCCACTTGGTTTTATGCAGTATAGAATTAGGGTTATTACAATAATAATATAATAGTTCATCTACGCTAGAAAACTTGTCCGTGAACAGTATCAGGGAAGACATTAACTCCATATCTTCATGAATTATCCCTTCAGCAAACTTTAAATCATGTTTCACCCACCACTCTCGTCTAAGCAGCAGTTGCCAAGGCCCTATCCCATACCTCACGAATCTACTTTTATAATTTGGCTCATCTTTGCGCACTGCGGAAAGTGGTGAACTTTTATTTTCGTCCCAGCCTACTCTTTTAGCGCCCATCATTACTATATCTGCACCAGTTTTTTCTGCTTCCTCCACTAATTTACTCACAGAATCCTCTCTAATATAATCATCCGCATCAATAAACCAAAGGTATTTGCCTTTCGCAAACCGCGCACCCATATTTCTTGCGCCACTAGCCCCGTGCGCCTCGCTTTGTAGTACCCGTATAGTCTCCCCATGCTTTTTCTGGTATGCCTTAGCGATACCCAATGTCTTATCACGCGAACAATCATCCACCAGAATAATCTCTCCCTTAGTATCTTTCAGGGCAACTAATACCGAGTCAAGACATCTTTTTAAATATTTTTCCGCATTATACATCGGTATCACTATAGAAATCACCATACCATTATTATAGCACGCGTGTTATCATAGAAATATGTTCTGGAAGATTTTACTTGTGCTATTTATTTCTATGATTCCGCTTATCGAACTCCGCGGCGCTATTCCAGTTGCTATTGGCATGGATTTAGGGCTACCAGAGTGGCTCGTTCTCATTGTTGCAATCATTGGTAACATTTTGCCAGTTCCTATCATCTATCTATTCGCTCGCAAAGTTCTCACTTGGGGCAGTAATTGCAAATGGCGCACTTTCAAAAAATTCTGCGATTTTTGTCTCAAAAAAGGCGAAAAAGCCGGCAAAAAACTCCTACAGAAGGCCAAGGGCGGCGTATATTGGGCACTATTTCTCTTCGTCGCCATACCTATTCCAGGCACCGGCGCCTGGACTGGCACCCTTGCCGCCAGTATTCTTAATCTAGATTTCAAGAAAACCATCATCGCCATCATCGCCGGCATCCTCACCGCCGGGCTGATTATGCTCGCCGTATCTCTCGGGCTTTTTAAAGTCCTCTTTGGCTAGTGTTTACCAAAATAAAACTCCACTTGTTATCATATAAAGTGCTATAATTAAAAAAACAAGGAGAGTTCATTATGATTATCACAACTACTGACACCATAGCAGGCAAAACCATCAAAGAAGTGTTAGGCATTGTGGAGGGCGATATTGTCATGTCTAAACATATTGGCAGTGATATTACTGCCGGTCTTCGCAATATTGTCGGTGGCGAAGTCAAAGGCTATACCGATATGCTAAATAAAGCTCGTAAAGAAGCTATCTCTCGCATGATTGAAAATGCCGAGAAAATGGATGCTGACGCTATCGTCGGCATGCGCTACGGTTCATCTGCCATTATGGCCAGCGCATCGGAAATGCTCGCCTACGGTACTGCAGTTAAATTAAAATAGGGAAAAACCGAAGGTCCGAGTCGGCTCTATGCCGCTAGCTCCACAAAAAAGAGCAGATAAAGGGGGGTTTATCTGCTCATTTTGGCTCCCCCGGCCAGACTCGAACTGGCAACCTCGAAGTTAACAGCTTCTTGCTCCACCATTGAGCTACAGGGGAATAAAGTCCTACTCCGTCCATTATAGCATATTTTTCGTTTTTGTGGTAAAATTAAAAGAGTTATTTTGCGTCGCCGCATTTTTTTAAATACAGAAAGGAGAGTTATGGAAGAAAAAACTATACAAATCGCTGGCTCTATTACTGTTGACGAGCTCGCTAAGGCGCTCGGCCTTTCTGTTACTCAGCTTATTGGCGAGCTATTTAAAAACGGCATAGTAGCCACCATTAACCAGCGCTTAGATTTTGAAACCGCATCCATTATTATCGATGAATTAGGTTTTACAAATGTCAAATTAGAAAAAAAGACCACCACCTCTCAAACCACTAATATCCGTCGTGAGTTATCAGACAAAGCCGTTACTCGCCCACCCGTAGTGGCGGTTATGGGGCACGTAGACCACGGTAAAACTACACTTCTAGACACTCTACTCCACAAGAAAACCGTAGATAAAGAAGCTGGTGGGATCACTCAGCATATCTCCGCCTACCAGCTCAAGCATGGCGATCGCCTCATTACTTTTTTGGACACCCCAGGCCACGAAGCCTTTGCTGCCATTCGCCAGCATGGCGCTATGCTTACCGATATTGTCATCATTGTAGTCGCCGCCGACGATGGTGTCAAGCCTCAGACTATCGAAGCAATAAATTTTGCCAAATCTGCTAACGCCAAAATCATCGTTGCCATCAATAAAATTGATCGTGAGGGTGCAGATATTAATCGTACCATGGCCGACCTCAGCCAGCACGGTCTTCAGCCCGAAGAATGGGGTGGCGATATTATCATGGTGCCAATTTCTGCCAAAATGAATAAAAACCTTGATCAACTCTTAGATATGATTCTTCTCACCGCTGATATTGAGGAACTAAAAGCTGACGTCAGCGTACCAGCTGAAGGTCTTGTAATTGAATCCCACATGGAGACCGGCCGTGGCTCGGTAGTCAATCTCCTTGTTACCAGTGGGGAATTAAAAACCGGAGAATTTATCGTAGCCGGCTCTACTTATGGCAAAGTCCGCACTATGCTTGATTGGCAGGGTAAACCTAAGGGTAAAGCTACACCTTCCACCCCAGTCACTATCACCGGTTTTAAAGAACTCCCTAGCTTTGGCGATCGTTTTATTGAGGTATCAGATGAAAAAACCGCTCGCAAAATGGCACTTCTTAATGCTCAGGCTATTGCGAACGAATCTGCCAGCGCTAATGTCACTTCAAACGACCTCTTACGTATGATGAACGTCGCAGATAATTCCAAGGTGTTTAATGTTATCGTTAAAGGTGACGTGCTCGGCTCTGTTACTTCAGTTGTGGACTCTCTCAAAATGATTGACACCAAAGGCGAAATCACACTCAACATAGTTTCTACCGGCGTTGGCGACGTTAGCGAAAACGATGTCTATATGGCTGCTGGTGGCGATACTATCATCTATGGCTTTAATGTTTCAGTCCCAATCAATATTTCCAAAATCGCTGCTCGCGACGGTGTACCAATCCGCACCTACAGAGTTATTTATGAACTCTTAGATGATGCCAAACATGAGATGGAGAACCTCCTAGACGCCGAAATTATCGAGGAGGATAAAGGCGAAATGAAGGTTCTTGGCGTATTCCGTACCGAAAAAACCTCTATCATCGCCGGCGGTGAAGTCTTAAAAGGCGATGTTAAGCCCAGCTACCTAGCTCGCGTCATTCATGACAAAAAATACCTCGGCGAAGCCGAAGTCACATCTGTACAAAAGGAGAAACTTGACGTTAAAGAGCTCGTTGCCGGCGAAACCGGTGGCCTCGCCCTCAAGACAGACAACAAAATCGCTCTGGAGGTTGGCGACCGTCTCCAGTTCTTCACCCGTGAAGCTAAAAAACGCACTCTCTAGCCTTGTCAAACTCGGCTCCATACGTTAAAATTAGCATAAGGAGTATAAAATGCAATTTGATGACAACTTTTTACAAGAAATGGGCCTTAGCGCTATGCCAGAGGAGCAAAAACAAGCCTTTCTTAATTACGTTCAAGAAGAGCTAGAAGTCCGCATCGGCGAGCGTATCGCCAAAGGCCTCACTGACGTTCAGCTCAACGAATTTGACATGATCACCGATCAAGCCGAAGCTGCCAAATGGCTCGAAACTAATCGCCCAGATTACCGCGAGATCGTTAATCGCACTATCGAAGAAATGAAACAAGAAATCCGTGCTAATCGTAGCAAACTCATTTAGTCACAAGCCTATCTAGCTTATCTGTGCGCCCCATATCCATTGAGGAACGCTTTTGCATCCATGGCCTTTCGCCCCTCTGGCTGTAATCTGTCTACCGCCACCAGACGCCCATCAGTACACGGTATTGAAAGTACCGCCGTTTCGCCCATCTCTAGTATGTGCGCCCCTAAAATGATGCAATTTATGCCCCAGAACGCATATTTTGGTTTTGGAAAGCCCCCAAAAGCCACGATTTTACGTAAAGTTTGCTCCGCCGTATCTGTTTCTGGTGTCAAAATCCCCATAGATTTTTCCAATTTTGCCGTAAAAGTTGCCTCTTTTTCATCTTGCGCTACCGGCTCTGGCAAATCGTCAATATTCGCGCTGATCCACTCCGCTCCCGCTTCCGCCAGAGTACGGTACACCTCCTCTTTCTCCAGAGGCAAACCAGGGAAAGATTTTTGCCAGTAAATCGGTCCAGCATCCATTTTTTTAGCTAGCTTCATCACTGATACGCCAAATTCCTTATCTCCATTCAAAATCGCGCTTTCAATCGGTGACGCCCCCCTGTATTTAGGTAACAGGGAAGGATGAATATTCAAAATCCCTTCCGGCTCAAACCTTTCTAAAACAGGCTCACGAATTATCACCCCAAAAGACGCTAACACTCCATGCGCCTCTGGATATTTGCGTTTTAACTCGCAAACTTTCTCTATATCCTCCTTTTTCCGCGCGTGAAAAATTACCTCAAAATTCTTCTCAAGTGTTGCCAAAGCATACTCCGACAACATTCCGTTTCCCAAGAAAATTACCTTTTTCATTCCACCTCCGTTTAAACCAAATTTATTCTTCTTCACCCCATAATTTTGTGTTATTGCGCACGTCTTTTTCGTAGTCTGCCGGCTCCAATTCTCCCTTATCGTTCATTACGTAAAAAGCATCCGATTTATCCTTTATATGGTCAATAAACAGCACTCCGTCCAAATGGTCAATTTCGTGCAACAAAGTCCGAGCCAACTCATCCGTAGCTTTGATTCTCACCTCTGTACCATCCTCGAGCTTAGCCTTTACGCGCACCTTAGATGCTCGCGGCACCAAACCATAAAACGATGGCACAGATAAGCACCCTTCATAGTCGTATTTTACTTTACCTTCTGCTCTAATTACCTCCGGATTAATCAGTGCCGTAAAAGAAGCCTTTTTCTTATCTTCCATATTATCCCTGATGATAATAATTCGCTTGTTCACTCCCATCTGGGGCGCTGCCATCGCCGCTGATAGTTCGTAAGGGTGCCCCTTTTCCCAATCTAGCGACAATTTTCGCATATCAGCAATAATACCTAAAATTTCATCATCAATTTTACGTACTTTTTCGGATTTCTCCCTTAATCTCGCATCTGGCGTAGTAATTATTTTCATAAGCCTATTATATCATAACAGAGATGGTAGGTCAATCGTCACCCGAAAACTCGGATCCAGCCCAGCGCAAGCCTGCACCAAAGCCTTACGCGACCTTGCCCTCACGATAATTTGCCAAGTGTATCCTTTTGCCGTCCGTTCATGGAATGCTGGCTCCGCTACTGATACCAACAAACGTTTATCCGTCCCCAGTCGCCTCGCTACCTCTCGTATTTTCTTTAATACTATCGCCTCTGTCTTCATAGTTATTTCCAGTTTCATCACGAATCTAAACGGCGGGAATCCTGCCTTTTGTCGTCGTTCTAACAGGTATTTTGAAAATCCCTCATAGTCCTCAGTCACTGCATACCGTAGTACTGGATGTTCCGGCCGAAAAGTTTGTACCACCACCTGAGCAATATCTAAATGACCACGCCCTACGCGCCCAATCACCTGCGTTAAAAGCTGAAATGTCCTCTCTTCTGCCATAAAATCCGGCAGGGAAAGTCCAGCATCCGCCTGTACTACTCCCACTGTAGCCAAACGCGGCAAATCTAAACCCTTGGCAAGAGTCTGCGTCCCCACTAATATATCCACCTCTCCGGCTAGCACCTCTGTATAAACATCGGCCAGCCCCTCTCCTCGCTTATTGTCCGCATCAAATCTCTTTATGCGTGCCTGGGGAAACAGCTTCAAAAGTTCTGCCTCTAGTAATTTTGTACCGAACCCCTTATGTATTAGTCCTGGCGCTCCACATTTTGGGCAATTTACCGGCACTTTCATAGAAAAATCGCACGTATGACAAGCCAAATCATATCTGTCCGCGTGCAACGTCAGTGGCAAATAACAATTTGGACACAATATTTCTTCTCCGCAACTCTCGCAAAGTGTCAGAGGCGACGAACCACGACGGTTATGAAAAATCAATGTCTGTCGCCCATGTTCAAGATTATCTTTTATTGCCCCTAACAGCACTCCAGAAAAATACTTACTTTTCCGAAAATTATCCCTGTCTTTCAAATCAATTATTTTTATTTCTGGCTTTACTGCAGTTTTTATTGCTTTCTCTGTCAACCGTACCAATGAACTTTGCCTTAAAGCTAAGTAGTAATCTTCCACCACCGGCGTAGCTGAACCCAGTACACAGCTAATTCCTAAATTCTTTGCCATAAAACTTGCAACTCTTATCGCGGAATATTTCGGTGTGTTCTCTTGGTAATAAGTAGATTCATGCTCCTCGTCTACAATAATGAGCCCCAAATCCTCAAGAGGCGTAAACAGTGCCGACCTCGGCCCTATCACTATCTTTGGCCCCTCTGCTTCTAGGAGGGAATTAAAGATTAAATGCCGCTCTGCCTCAGTCTGTTTCGAATGTATTAGCACCACTCTACCCCCAAATACTTCACTAAAAACCCGAACAAGTTGGCCTGTCAAAGCTATTTCCGGCACTAGAAGTATTGTTGATTTTTGCCGCTCAAACGCATTTAAAGCCATTTTGAGGTATATATTAGTTTTTCCGCTACCAGTAACGCCAAACAGCAGTTTCGTGGCTCCTGGGGCCTTATAAAGGCCTTCTAGGGCATTTTTTTGGGTAGCATTAAGCCGAATTTCCGCAAAATCCGAATCATGTTCGGTCTCAGATACTTCCGACAAGGGCCACTTATTATTTCCGAACATTTGCTCGGTTTTTGATTTTCGCCTCTGTTTTTCTACGCCATTCGGCAATATTAACGAAATCGCCTGCCCAGACGGCACCAAATAATATTCGTGAATAAAATGCGCCACTGCCACTAAATGTGCCGGCAATGGCTTTGAATACAAAACTTTTAAAATTGCCTTTGTCTTAAAATCCGGTTGCGCAACTTTTTTAACAACTATCCCAGGCACTACTTTTCGTCCCAGTGGTACCAACACGATTTGCCCAGACGACAGGGAAACATCAAAATTATAAGTCAAAGCTTCCACTTTACCCTCCGGGATTACCTCATAAAACATATCTCCATTATACATCATTGTTGTAATTTTTACTGTTATTGTGCTATAATTAGACCAGTTAAGCGAGGTAATATGCTAGATATATTTATCACTTCTCGGGTGCGCCGCAAAATAATGGTTGTATTTGCCAAATACCCAGATTACAAGACTAACGTCCGTGGTCTTTCAAAGCTTCTCAATGAAGATCCGGGCAACATTCAGCGTGAGCTCAATCACCTCGCCGAAGGTAAATTTCTTGTCGTCACCAAAGTAGGCAACAATAAAATGTATCGCACCAATAAAGATTTTCCCATTCTCAAAGAATTACAAAGCATTGTGCTTAAGAGCCAGCAAAACAACAATAAGCCTAAAAAGACCATAGGGTAGTCCCTATGAGTAAATTATTTGACCGCCTGATTGAAATGCGCGGCATCGATGCCGACTTTTTAAATCCTTGTTACGATAATCTCTCTGACCCATTCCTGCTCCCCGACATGGATAAGGCAACCTCACGCATCAAACAGGCAATCCAAAACCACGATAAAATTCTCATTTACGGCGATTACGATGTTGACGGTATTACCGCCAGCGCCCTTATGGAAGAAGCTTTAATTTTATCCGGCGCCGCACCGGGCAATATCTCTATTATGTTGCCAGACCGCTTCACCGACGGTTATGGCATGAGTCCTAAGTTAATCAAATTCGCTCAATCTCAAGGGATTAAATTAGTTATTACCGTCGACTGCGGCTCTCGCAATCACGACATTATCACGGAATTAAACAATCTAGGGGTAGATTCAATCATTACCGATCATCACGAAACCGACACCACTCTCCCAAGCGCTATTGCCGTCATCAACCCTAAACGCAAAGATTGCCCCACCATTTCTCTTAAGAATATTGCCGGCGTTGGCGTCGCCTTTAAACTTGCCCAGGCTCTCGTTCAAACCAATCTCATCAAAAACGGCCAAGAAAAATGGCTCTTAGATCTCGTTCTCATTGGCACTATTTGCGATAATATGACTCTCACAGGAGAGAACCGCATCTTTGGCTATTTTGGCATCAAAGTTCTCGAAAAAACCCGCCGCCCTGGCCTCGCCGAATTGATGCGCCGTGCCAGAGTAAAAAATTTGAACGCCGAGTCTATTGGCTTTCAAATTGGCCCTCGCCTTAATGCTGCTGGTCGTCTAGAGTCAGCCGACATCGCCCTTAATCTTCTCCGCGCCAGAAGTGCCATCGAGGCTGCTCCTCTTGCCGAAAAATTAGAGCAACTGAACAAAAAACGTAAAACTGAACAAATATCCGCCACGCGCGAGATTATTGCGCGCGGCGTTTCCGACGATCCCGTCATTATCGCGGCTGGCAACTGGCATGAAGGCATACTCGGCATCGTCGCTGGTCGTCTTGTCGAAGAATATCACCGCCCATCTTTTGTTCTTTCCGAAGTTGAAGACGGCACTCTTAAAGGTTCCGGTCGCAGTTTTGGTGATTTTAATCTTGCCGAAGCCCTTAACTACGCCAAAACCGCAATTATCGGCGGCGGTGGACACGCCGGAGCTGCTGGAGTTCGTCTAGACAAATCACGCCTCCATGACTTTTGTGCTAAAATAAACGAATACTATAAGAGTTTACATCTAATCGAACAAGAAAAATACCTCAGAATTCACGCCGATCTTGACGTCGATACGTTCACTAATTTTTCCTTTAATTTTCTTAATGAGCTCAAAACCCTTGAACCTTTTGGCGCAGGGAACGAAGAGCCAGTTTTTCGTCTCAAAAATGTCAATATTCTCAATGTAACTCGCATGGGCGCCGACCGCAATCATCTACGTCTTGACATCAAAGACCAGTCCAATAAACCCCTCAAGCTGGTCGCTTTTTTCGCTCCGGAATCTTGGCTTTCTCTCGATTCTGCCTCGAAAATTGAACCAATTATTAAACTCACCACCAATGATTTTAATGGAGTTAAATCTGTCGAAGCTCGTCTTCTTGATATCGGCATCATAAATTGATTTATGTTATAATTAACCCATGAAGAAAGTCATTCTCAAGTGCAAGCTAAAAAATCGCGACCAATTTGAAGACAAACTTAGCGAAATCGATCTCGATTTTTCCGCAATTTATTGGCAACACGATCGCATTTATCTTCCGCGCGATTACAAAACGCACTCCAATTTCCCCCGCCTCATTATGCGCACCGAGGTAAAAGCCGTAGATAAACCGGCTAAATACAGCCTTATTCTTCGTCGCCACATTGAAGATTCTGGTATCGATATTGTTGAGGAGTCCAATATCAAAGATTACGAGACCATTACAAATATTATCTTACAACTCGGTTTTCGCCCTGCTGCGGAAGTTTCTCGTCGGCGTCAAGATCTCAAAATGGGCGAGGGTACCTACATTTACCTAGATAAAATCGAAAACCACCCAGGTTATTACGCTAAAATTGAGTCCGAGCTCACTACCACTGATTCCGTTATCGCCGCCAAAGAAGACCTCAAGAAAACTTTCGAAACTCTCGGCGAATCTAATTTTATAGATAAACCTTATAGCGACATCGGCAATTAAAATCTTTATTATCCTCTTGGCGGTTCACCATCTGGCTCGCCCAGCAGTTTTTTCGACTTGATTTCGTACCTCTTACCATTTACCGGTGATACGTAATAATCCTCGTTAAGCAAATTCACAAACATTGTTAAATCTTTGTCATCCATGATGATAATTGAGCCATCATCATCAGTCATTAGCTCAAGCTGCATATCATCTGCATATTCTAGTAGCTTATCCTGCGGCATTTCTTCTGCTATATCCATCGCTTGCACCTTTTTCAGGATTGGTTTTTTGTCCGCTAGTAGGGAATCAAGCGTCAAACCTTCTGCAAATGACAGTTTATATTTCTCGGTCAATTCTTTAGCTTTCGCCTCTGCAATCACTTGCGATTTATAATCATATTGGAATAAATTTTCAAATTTTGCTTGATTAAACACGATAATTGTACCGTCCACAATCGCCACTTGGTTATCATCCGGCATTTTCAGCGCTATCTCTGCCGAAAATGGTTCAAAACTTTCACCATTTATCTCCCAAGATTGTGCGCCCTTCAGCGCTGCTGACGCCGAGATTAGCTTTGCAATATAAAAAGTCTTAGAGCCTTCATCACCACCAGGATAGGTAAACTTCGCTATAATTCCTTTTACCTTTTTAAAATCGTACTCATTTTCCGAGAAGTAATCAATATCCTTATATTCATTTTCAATCAGATGAATCAAAGTCTCAGCCCGCCCAACTTTCGACAGGGAAGTACGATAAATTACTTTCTCTTCGCCATCCGCCCTCTCATACTCGCGACACTCCAACCCTTTGTCAGCCTCCTCTATAATAAAGTGTACCGCCTCTTGCATAAACATTGATTTCACCGCGCCGGTCAATTTATCGGAATATTTTATCTTATAAGGTGTGTAATTTTTATTAAACAAAAACAACTCCGCCGAAACATTGTTTTTTACCTCATCAATCTCATTTGCCCAAAGAAAAACATCAAACGGCTCACCAGTATTAGGATTTTCCATAACTATCTCCACTTATTTACTAGGATTATATCACATCAAATGTAATCAGAAAATGCCTTTTGAATACCAGGATAGCCTCAATCACCCCGTCCGTTCGGTTATTATTAAATAAAATCTACAAAAATCAAGGGTACCATGTTCGGTAAAATAACAGGGAAGTTATCCACTAATTGTGGAAAACTCAAGGTATTTATAAAAACATAAAAAAGTCTAAAAAAGCTCTTGCATTTTGCCAAAAAATATACTAAACTAAAGTTAGCGAATAAATAATAAAAACGCTAAAACAAAACGTACCTTAAAAGAGTTTGAGATCGGCCAACTAGGAGTTTCGGCGCGCATTAAATTTCAAGCGAGATGCGAAAAAACAATCGTGCGCTCTTTCCTTAAACACACCTCCCAATAAAACTCTATATGGTTAAACCAATACACAATAAGTCTCTCAACGGCTACGATATATGGTTAGTCTTAGATTAACCAAATCGTGGTAGATATATTGTGAACAAACAAAAATCAAAGCAGAAACAAAAACGCTGAAGTTTCTAGTTGAACGATCTCAAACGTTGTATAATAACAGTATGGAGAAACTACATATCCCCGTATTATTATCTGAAGTCATGGCGGGCCTAAAGCCCAAGCAGGGTGAATCTTATCTGGATTTAACTGCTGGTTATGGAGGTCACGCTAAGGAGATTTTGGATGTAACACAGAATTATAAAGATTCGGTTTTAGTTGATCGTGATGAATTCGCCGCCAAATACTTAGAGCGGGAATTTCCTCTCGAAATCAGCATCAAAAACACAGATTTTTATAATGCAGTGCTGCAGCTTTTTAAGTGTGGAAAGACTTTTGATATAATACTGGCAGACTTTGGAGTTTCTTCTCCGCAACTAGATATGGAAGATAGAGGCTTTTCGTTTAAAAACGACGGGCCACTAGATATGCGGATGGATAGACGGCAAGATTTAACGGCGGACGAAATAGTTAATCATTATAGCGAAAGGGAATTGGCAGACATTTTCACTACCTATGGCGAAGAAAGCCCAGGTCGTGCCAAAATGCTAGCCAGGGAAATAGTACATAGCCGTCCGATTCATAGCACTAAAGAATTAGCCGATATTATCAAGGCTAAGTCTAAGCATAGTAAAATCCACCCCGCTACCAAGATTTTCCAAGCAATTCGTATCGTAGTGAATGACGAGCTTTCAGAGATTGAGAAAACTCTGCCGCTCTTGCCAAAGCTACTCAATAAAAACGGGCGCGTGGGAATCATTACTTTTCATAGTCTAGAGGATAGGCTGGTTAAGGATTACTTCAAATCGGCTTCTAGCTTGGGCGAAGAATCCGAATTACAAATCATCAACAAAAAGCCAATCACTGCGGAGAGTATGGAGTTGCTTATCAACCCGCGGGCTAGGAGCGCAAAACTCAGGCTAGCTAAGCGGAATTGATAAAATAAAAACTAAACACAAAAGGAGGCAAAATGCCAAAACAAATTTTAGTTGCGAACAAATCCCGCAAACAAACTGTTAAGGTAAATTTTCGCTAGAGTCCCCCTTGCCGAGCGAAGCCACAGAGCTTCGCTCGGGTTCCGGGCTCTAGTGACTTGGGCCTAAAAAGGCTCACCAATTAGAGTTTCACAGAGAGTGTGAAGTGTATGACCTTCCCGGGAAAGTTCTTGCGAGTTACTTATAGCTCTGCTCGCAAAACTTCCCGGACTAAGACAAAAGACAAAACAAAATCAATCAATTGAAAATAAAAACAAATAAACAAAAACACAAGCGAGGAAATAACCAAAAATGCGAGAACAATCATTTACTACCAGACGAACTGCGAGCGCCGGATTTGCTCGAAACCGCAATACCGTACGCCACACCAGAAGAAGTTTAGGCTCAATCTCTCAAATTGTCATCGTGGGTATGCTCACTCTAGTTTTTGGCCTTATTTATGTTGCCGAGGGCACTAAAGCTACCAGTTTCGATTACGAAATCTCTTCTGTTGAATCTGAAATTACTGAAATGAATTCCAAAAAAGACGATTTAGCGGTTGAAAAAGCACGTCTGACATCCGTCGCCACTGCCAAAACCAGCACTGTAGCAGCCGCGATGGAAGACGCTACGGTAACTGGCTATGCCACGGAATAACCAATACAATCAACCGGTGACTTCGAGTCAGATTTCAAGTCACCGCATTAAAATTCTAAAGAAAATCGTTTTTGTTGCTCTCGCAATTATTGCGGTGCGACTTTTTTTCATTCAAATTATCGAACATGATATGTGGGTAGCTAAAGCCGACGAACAGCACACCCTGTTAGAGACCATCGTCGCCAAAAGAGGCGAAATATACATGATGGATGGTGATGAGCCGGCCGCAGTTGTCCTAAACCAAACTACCTATCAGATTATTATTGATCCTGCCATTACCGAAAAAGACGCAATCGAAAAAGCTCTCACAACTTACGCTAAAGATTATATCGTTGTTGATCTTGACGAAGTCTATGGTCGAGAAGGCCTCAGATACTCCATCGTCGCCAAAAACGTTCCTCGCGAAATTGCCACCAAAATAGCCGAAGAGGATATTTCGGCGGTGTGGTTCCAAAAAAATAATCAGCGCGTTTATCCGGAAGGGGATTTGGCCTCTGGTCTGCTTGGCTTTGTTAACGCCGACGGCCTCGGCCAATACGGCGTCGAGGGCTCGCTCAATGGCTTACTTTCTGGCAAGGATGGCCTTCTCAAAGCCACAGCCGACGTCAATAACGTAGCTCTTTCTATCGGCAATGATAACGTCAAAATACCGGCAGAAGACGGTAAAAATATAGTTCTCTCCGTTGACCGTGGTCTCGAAAAGGGAGTGGAGGAAAAAGCTATCGACGCCATCAATTCTACCGCCGCCACTAACGCCGCCGTCCTCATCATGAATCCCAACACTGGCGAGGTAATTGCTATGGCCAATTTGCCCAACTATAATCCAGATGATTATGGCAACGTTGCCGACGCATCTTCCTACGTAAATTACACTACCGAAATCCCTTATGAACCAGCCTCAGTTTGTAAAAATTTCGCTTTTTCTGCTGCCATTAACGAAGGCGTAATGACTCCAGATACCACATATTTCAACCAAGGCTACGAAATCATCGATGGCTGGAAAATTCAAAATGCCGAGCAGCGTTCCATGCTCTACGGCACTATCAATATGCGTACCGCTCTATATTGGTCGCTCAATACTGGTTCAATTTACGCGCTCAAACTCTTGGGCGGCAATTCCAATGAAATTACTCAGCAAGGTCGCGAAAAACTTTATGATTATTACTATAACAAATTCCGTTTAGGCCGTGCTACCGGCATCGAACTCATTGAAGCCGAAGGTTTCATCCCAGACCCCAATGAAGGCTGGGGCCGCGATTCCGTCTACGCCAACATGACCTTTGGCCAGAATCTAGGTATCACCATGATTCAAACCGCCACCGCCTTTTCGGCAGTCGTAAACGGCGGTTTCTACCGAACTCCTACTATCGTTAAGGGCACGCTAGAGAATGGCGAAATCGTCAGTTCGGCAAAAAATGATGTCATCAATGAACAGATTCTTTCAGAAGAAACTAGCTCAGCGATGCGCAGTATGCTTGTCAATAACCGAGATTACAAAGTCCGTGCGGGCATTGACCGCGCCGGCTATAGCATTGGTGGAAAATCCGGTACCGCCCAGGTTATTAAAGATGGTGCCTACGATGATACTATGAGCGAGACTGTAGGTACTTATATTGGCTTTGTAGGCACGGAAGGGGAGTTGCCAAAATACGTAATAATGGTTAAAATGTGGGGAGAG
This sequence comes from Candidatus Saccharimonadota bacterium, assembly GCA_017406905.1. Taxonomy (GTDB): domain Bacteria; phylum Patescibacteriota; class Saccharimonadia; order Saccharimonadales; family Saccharimonadaceae; genus Nanosyncoccus. The sequence continues at coordinate 23,307 of JAFQXN010000006.1, forward strand.
GGTCAATATTTGGATGGCGGAATAGCTAGTGGTTTATTTGATTCGCTCTCTAATTACCTCATTGATTATTTAAAAATAAAACCGAAAGCATAATAAATATATGAGTATTAACGATGAAGTATTTTATGGATTGTTACTTGCTCTAGCAGGGTTCCTATTTTCTATGGTTTTAACTCCATTTTATACGCATTTTGCCTATAAATATAAATTCTGGAAAAAACAGAAAAAGACCACCGTAGATGGCAAATCCCTCCCGGTCATGACCAAGCTTCATGCTCACAAATTCAAGCACGTCTTCCCAACCATGGCCGGTCTCATCGGCGTAGTCTCTGTCACTGCCGTTACATGGATTTTCAATCTAGATCGTGGTCAGACTTGGCTACCACTCATCGGCTTTTTGGGCGGGGCCTTAGTCGGCGTAATTGACGACGTAATCAATATCTTCGGTTCAGGTCGTGGCGCTGCTGGCCTCCGCGGCCCAGTCAAATTTTTCCTTATTACTGTAGTCGGGCTCGCCTTAGGCTGGTTCTTTGCCGTTAAGCTTGGTTGGACTAGTATTTTATTGCCATTTATCGGCGATTTCGAGGTTGGTGCCGTTTGGATGATGATAATATTTGCCTTTGCTGTAGTCGCCACCTCCAACGCAGTCAATATCACCGACGGCCTAGATGGTCTATCTGGCGGTCTCGCCATGATGTCGTACGGTGCTTATGGCATTATAGCGCTTTTTCAGGGAAATATGCTACTATTCGGCTTCTGTCTTACCGTGGTCGGTTGGCTCCTTAGCTATGTTTGGTTTAATGTCCCACCTGCTCGCTTTATGATGGGTGATACAGGTTCATTCGCACTAGGTGCTGGCCTGGGTGTAGTATCGATGATGACCAACTCCTTCCTCTTACTTCCAATCATCGGCCTTCCTTTCGTAGTAGAGACCGGCTCCAGCCTTATCCAGCTTTTCTCCAAAAAATTCTTTCACAAAAAAATCTTCATCTCCGCACCACTGCATCATCATCTAGAAGCTAAAGGCTGGGGTGAAGCTAAAATCGTCATGCGTTTTTGGATTGTTGCTGGCGTCTGCGCCATCCTCGGCATCTTTATTGCTGCTACCGGAGGGGCAATTTAATGATCATCTACCAAGGAATAGTTGTGGCATGAAAATTCGCAAACACAAATCCGATCTTGTGATATTATTCGCCACCCTTGGTCTCATGGCTCTTGGTCTCATTATCATTTACGCTATTGGCCCTATGCGCGCCAACGTCTTAAACGCTACCTACGGTACAGATTATGGCACCAATGATTTCTTTTTTGGGCAACTACGCTCTGTAGGACTTTCACTCATAGCCTTCTTCTTAGCGTTTAAAGTTATACCATACAAATATATTAAGAAATATGCCAAGCCTCTCATGATTATTGCCATCATACTTTCTGGTTTGCTCTGGGTACTTTCAATTATCGGCTCAAGTTTGGTTAAATGTGAGCTCGGCGAATGTCGTTGGTTTAACTTCGGTGGTCTTAGTTTCCAGCCAGCCGAATTTCTTAAGCTCGCCATGGTAATTTATCTCGCAGATTTTCTTTCTCGCAAAAAAGAAGAGGGCAATATCGGTAAATGGCGGGAGTTTTGGCTACCACTTCTCATCATCTGCGGAATTTCATTATTCCTTGTGGTGATCGCACAGGGCGATCTCGGCACCGGTGTAGCTCTCATTTCTATCATCTTTGGCATGCTCCTTATAGCCGGAGTTCCAGCAAAACAATACCTTATCATGCTTGCATTGGTCATCGTAGTCGCTGTAGGCGCTGTTGCTACGTCATCTCACCGTATGGAGAGAGTCGATGCCTGGATGGCCACTCTCACTGGCGGGGAATCATCAGACTCTACCTATCACATAGAAAATGCCATGTTGGCTATTGGTACCGGCGGTTTCTTTGGCGTAGGCATTGGCAATTCTGTTCAAGCCACCGGCTACCTTCCAGAATCCATCAATGATTCAGTTTTTGCTATCATGGGTGAAACTTTCGGCTTCGTCGGTCTTTTTCTCATCATGGTTGTTTTTGGCGCTATGTTACTACGTATGCTAAAAGTCGCCGAAGGCACTCAAGCGCTCGATAGCCGCCTTCTGATTATTGGAGTCTTCTCATGGACTCTAGCGCAAGTAGTAGTTAATATTATGGCTATGACAAGTCTAGTTCCGGTCACCGGTATTACTCTGCCACTTCTATCTTACGGTGGTACCAGTATGGTATTTATTACTTTTGCTATTGGCCTAGTTTTGCAACTTTCGTGCTATACTAGTAGAGAGGTAATAGTAAAAAATGAAGATATTAGTAGTCGGCGGGGGGTCCGGGGGGCATATCACTCCAGCCGTCGCCGTAATTCGTGAAATTCTAGAAAAAAAACCACGCTCTGAAGTCCAATTTTGGACCGATTTCAAATACTATAAAAATGTCACCAAGCTCACTACCGAAATTGGTGTAGCTTGGGGCGAAGAGAAGAAGTCTCCCCGTAAGTCACCATACATTCGCGTTCGCAAAATCCCCGCCGGCAAGTTCCACCGCTATTCTAATTGGCATTTTCGCGATTATTTCATTCATCTAGACATCACCATTAAAGATTTAATCATCGGCAACATTTTGGGCTTTTTTGGCTTCACCGCCGGCCTTATTACTACCTTTTTCCGCCTTGTTCGCAAATCATCTCGCCCTGACATCATCTTCCTCAAGGGCGGCTATGTCTGCCTCCCAGTTGGCATCATCGCTAAGCTCTTTCATATTCCATACATCATTCACGAGTCCGACGTCGTAGCTGGCCTTGCCAATCGTATCCTAATGAAAAAAGCCAAAAAAGTCGCCTTCGGAATGCCACTTTCAGAAGAAGTCCTAGCTAAGCACCCAAATTACATCTGGACTGGCATCCCCGTCGGGCCAGAGTTCAAACCGGTTAGTCCCACTAAGCAATTATCGCTCAAGAAAGCCTTTTCATTCAATCCCGACAAGCCCCTCGTAGTCATCACGGGCGGTTCTCAGGGCTCCGAAAACCTCAACAATGCCACGCGTGCAATTTTACCAGATTTACTTAAATTCGCATCCGTAGGCCTTATCGCTGGCCGCAAGCATTATGAAGGCATGGTAGATCTCAAAAAATACGAAAATTGGGACCATGCCAGTCTTGAATCCAATTTCCGTATGTGGGAGTTCAATACTACTATGGACGAGCTAATGGGTGCGGCAGATATCATCGTCTCTCGAGCTGGCGCTACCACTATTGCTGAAATGGCTGGCCTTAAAAAAGCCACCATCCTAGTTCCGTTTGAGCGCCTTCCTGGCGGTCACCAGCAGAAAAACGCCGCCAGGCTCGAAGAAACTCACGCCGCCCTAGTTGTTAGTGATATGCAAATGGTCGAAAATCCCCAGATTCTCCTTGACCAGATTCACCATCTCGTCAAATCCCCCCGCCTCCGTGCCGATATGGCAGACAAGCTCGCCGAAGAAGCTCGTTCTGATGCCGCTAAGCGCCTAGCCGACATCATCCTGGAGGAAGCCTAATGCCCAAATTCATCAAAAAACTTTCACCCAATAAATCAAAATCCAAAGCCAAGCCTTCTGCCGCTCCGTCTTCCGAGCCTACCACTCCAGCTCAGCCGCAAATCGCTCGCCGTTCCATGAATCGTAAATCTACTATCAAGTCTGGTCGCACCATCGGCGAAAAAAGGGAACACCTCGAAACCGCCAACGAGCGCGCCGCTGCTCGTAAGAAAGACAAACGCAAAAACACATGGCGCGTCATCTTCGTCAGTATCGGCTTCATGGTTTTTGCGACCATCCTCATCGCGGTCGGTATTTCAATTATTAGCAGTAGCAAAGATAAAGAAGACACCGTCGTACAAGATTCTCAGCCCACCGCTCCTATCCATGAACCCACCGTCGAGATTGTCGATGAGGATGCCTCCGCTACCAATGGCAAAATCACTAATCGTATGCGCGAATACATCGGTCAGGCTGAAGCAGATTTTCGCGATCTCGGATATGCTCCCATTAAAGCAGTTCTTCCCACTGGCACTATCCGCGAGGTTAATTTCTACCTAGAAGGCCACCCAGGTTTTGTCAAAATGACCATAGATCGCGACACTGCCGTCTCAGTTGAAGACGCCGACCGAATGTTCCGTTATCTAGAAGCTAAGGGGATTACAGACTTCTCCTATATCGATGTCCGCCTAGACGGCAAAGCTTACTGGAAATAGCTCACGGACACGGAAGCAGGGAATTGTTCGGTTTTTGTTCTATCCCGTAATGCCCTATTTCTGTTCGGTTTTTGTTCAGGAAATTTCACACTCAAAAATATTAAAGCGCCTACAAAAACTCCGCAAAACAGGGAAAAACACTAAAAAGGGAAAGAAAATGGGGAAATGTCAAATTTGGCAAAAATCCTCGAAAATCCACAAAAATCCAACAAATTTGACTAAGCCACGGGGCGCTTAAAACTTCGGCCGCATTTACCGACTTTAATCATTATAAACTTCATAAAAATATGATATATAAAAGTTCGCTTAAGCGCCTCATAGCCACTATTATTACTCACGGCGAAGCCCGCCTAGCTATGGCTAATAATTGAAAGGCTTTTAAGGCTCTCGCAGCCCATTGGAATATCATTTTAGACGACTCACCTTCACGACGTGAGCATCTTACCCATTAAAGACGCATGTTCTACTGCCTTTTCCGTTTATGCTTAATGTCCGAAAATATGCATTGTGCGACATTAAGACTTTCATAAAAAGACGATTCATCATTCATCAAGGTATTTGCTTAGTCCATCAAAAATCTCACAATTCTCTGCTTTTTATTAATAATTCTAGGTTTAATTCTAATTAGCTCAAGTTTAATGCTTGATCGCCAAAAACCCATCCACCGAGTTATCTCTACTGGCAAAATCTTCCGTCCGTTTAACAGGGGTAGACAGAGAGATAGGGGTATGTGAGGGGTGTATTTCTGTAGGAGATTTTTCCTGATATTCCACCTCTGGCTTAACAGGGGTAGATTTGTTAGCCTTTTCGCCATCCGCTTTCACTAGTCTATCAGAGGGAACTGCAGGGGTGGATTTCGTTCTCTTTTCGAATCGCTTTTTCCCTTTCCTAATGACGGGGCGACTATTTTCTGTACTAGTCTTCTCTGCCGGCTTATTTTCCCCTTCACCCGTCTCGTTTACCAATTTTGCTAAATCTTTCAAGCCCAGACGCTCCTTGCCCTCAGCCATATTTGGGCTTATTCCGTTACGACGAAGATTCGCCGGCGAAATCGCCGCTTTCCTTAAGTTCGGTTTTTGTTCGGCATTACGATTAACCTGCCTCGCCGGGCGGCCAGCATTGGTTCGCTCCGTTTCAGTTTTTATTATTAGTTTTGGCGAATCTTGTCTCCCGGAATCCGCTAACTCTCTCTTATATTTCTCGGATTGCTCAATCGTTGCTCTAATTTCAGCTTCTACTTCCATTCTGGGCCTAGCAAAATATTCCCGCGAATTGGCGATAATCGCCTCGAAATTATCTTTTGGAGTGTCAGGTATTGAGAGAGTGGTCGCCGAAAACGCCGGCACTTTTTCACCATTGATAATCATCGAAATAATAAAATGCCGATTATTCAGTTGCAGCAAATCCGAAGCCTCAAACGTAGGCTCAAATTGCTTTACTAGCACAGGGGCATCATCCGCCGACACCCGGAAAGAAATAGTCGTACCTACGTTGCCAAAAACCGCGTCTCTTACCGAATCTGTCATCTGTGATACGTATTGATTGGCCACTGTCAAATTCAAACCATATTTACGTGCCTCTGACAGGATTACCGCAAACGAATCCGTGGCAAAATTTTGAAATTCATCCACATACAAATAAAATGGACGTCTATCTTTGACATCTGGTATATCCGAACGCGACATCGCCGCCAGCTGTACCTTGGTCACCAAGAAAGCTCCCAGAATCGAAGCATTATCTTCACCAATCAGACCTTTAGACAAATTCACTACTAATATTTTGCCTTCATCCATGATCTTCCGAATGTCAAAAGAAGACTTAGTTTGGCCAATAATGTTGCGAATAATTGGATTTGCCGTGAAAGCCCCCACTTTATTTAATACCGGCGCGATGGATTCGTTCACCTGCTTATCATTCCACTGACCAAACTCATGCTTCCAGAATTGTAATACGGTCACATCCTTACAGTATTCCAGAGTCTCTTTACGAAAATCTTTATCCGTCAAAAGCCTAGAAATATCTAGGAGCGTCGTTTCGGGCCTATCCAGTAGTGCTAGTAAGGTGTATCTGAGAATATGCTCTAGCCTTGGGCCCCAAGAATCGCCGAACATTCGCTTCAATACGCCTATCACCTCCGAACAAATATTTGGTTTCCTCGCTGGATCTGTAATCTCCAGCGGATTAAAAGCTACTGGAAATGCCGTATCGGCTGGGTTGAAATATACTACATCTTTTACCCTTGATTCCGGTATGAAACGCAAATTATCAATTGCAAAATCTCCATGCGGGTCTATAATGCAGTATCCTTGATTGTAAAAAATGTCAGACAAGGCCAAGAGTTCAAGCATCCCGCTTTTCCCCGCCCCAGTTTGCCCAATAATGTATACATGACGCGACCTGTCACGACGTAATAAGCCAAACTGATGATTAATTCCCCTAAAATTCGTCAAACCAAAGGCCGAGATATTCTCGTCTATTGCTACATCACCGGTCAAAACTGGTAATTTGGCTGGCGGCTCTGCAGTTTTAGAAGAAGCCCAAACAATGTTAGGCGTCTCCACCGACGTATGTGGCAAATGATATACCGAAGCCAGCTCTGATATATTTAAAATAAATCCTCGCCCGGTAAATTGCCGCATCTTATAAGCGTCTAAATCAGCAGGGTTAAAACTCCCGCCTAACTGCTTGAAACCATTCAGATTTGTCGAATTATACTGTTTAAATGTGCCCACCAGAGCCTGCATATTTAGCTTTGCATCTGTATCATTCTGACCTAGATATGCCAGGCGAATCTTTACTTCATACCCAAGCTTCGTAGCCTTTTCTTCGGCTTTGGAAATTCTCGTTTTATCTCGTTCCGAAAGCTCTATCGTAGTCTCTGAGCCACTTCCACCCGCTGGCGGCCGAAATAGCGCCGCGAAAGCTTCCACTATCCAGGTCCAATCAATCCCGGTATTGCCCAAAGTCCTCTTTTTTCCTGATTTTACGCGCCTTATCCACTTGTCAGTGGTATTTTTATGCCAATCATCCGGTATTGGTCGCGCCAAAATCTGAATCCAAAGCTCCTCGGATTTGTCTGAGCTTAATTTCGCCAACGTACCAGTAACACCGGCCAAAGGGTCCACCTCGAAACTGTCGAAAGTCTTAATCGGCAAAGCTTCATTATCCGTCAGCCCTAGTTCGGAAGAATATTGCACTGGGTATTTGCTGCGGTCATCCACGTAATCCTCTTTCATCTTATATATCTGCACGGTAGGATATTGGGAATAAATTTGCCCTTCTACAAAGCTCTGTAAAACTTTTGGCGCCCACACATAAAACCGAATTTGTCCTGCAGTAGAAACAATCTCAAATGATAAATGCTCTTGTATGCCCCCAGAATTCTTTAATTCTTGTTTGTCGCGCAAAATCCCATGTAAACTAGCAAAAAGTTGTTCCGCCGCCAGTTCTTTCTTGTCGTTTTCGCGGGGTATTTCAAGCATCAACAGCACGGAATCCACATTCAATACCTTCAACTTGTTCAGTTTTTTATAATTCCGATAGGTCAAAAAAGCCAATATTCCCACCGCTGGAATCCAGAATATCGGCATTAAAATAAAATGTATGACAGCTTCCATAAATCCATTTTATCATATATTACGCTAGCGTATATGAATTTTTATCAACCTTCTTAAAAAGCTTTTTATTTTGAAGATTCAACAAAATCGTAGTTTCTTTTACCTTACGTACTTTTAAAACCTGCTTTACTATTTCTTCACGAGTCAACGGCTCGCCTGCTTTCTCTAAAATAGACTTAATAATATCTGATATAGTTCCCTTCTTATAGCCCCAGGAACTTAACGCATAAATTCCCCGACCGATCAATACGAATCTTGAATCCTTAATTAATTCATTATGGATAGCCTGTACAGTTACATTTTTACGCTTGAAATTGGATTCCCGGATCTCTTTCGCAATATCGGAAAAATGCATTGGCTCTTTCTTCGTTTCTAAAATTACAAAAATCTTATCACGAATATTCTTTGGATTTACCGATGGCCACTTCGTTAAGCCCCATAGTCCATTCAGAGTTGCGAGCAACTTAGAAATTGATGCAATTGCTCTAATATGGTCAGGATGCTCATAATTTAGTTTTTCGTCAAGCTCATCAAGCGTCATTGGTTTTTTATTTTCTTTGATAATCTTTACAATTTCGTCTACGCGCTCTTTGATTGCCGCTGCATTGCCGTATTCTGCGATCCCCGCAGCCGCATTATAGCGGTCGTTTTCTTCTATTACCGTCAAACTCCTAGAAAAAGTCGCTATAAAATAAATTCCCGTTCTTTCCGATGCGGTGGTCTCTCTCCCATACACTTTATCGGCCAAATCGGAAATTTTTGCAACTCTTCCCATCTCGGTTAAATTACGTATTAAGATTTTTTCGGCCGCTGCAAGTTCTGGAATCTGATTCTCCTCCGCAGCAATCTGAAGACGAATCAAAATAGCTTTCTCCAATTGACGTACGCGCTCCCTTGTAATTGAAAGCATTTCGCCAATTTGTTCAAGAGTCTCCTTGCTACCGTTTAAACCAAAACGACGAGAAATAATTTCCTTCTCCCTGTCTTGCTCGATAATTTCTAGACTGCCAGAAATTGCATTTTTTAGGATTTCCGCGTTTTGAGTCATCTCTACCTTTCTTTATCCACCCCTGATTTAGTTGTCAATTTATACTATAATATCATAAGTTTGCTTTAATGTCAACTATGAAAATTATTACTTCTCACTACTATTGTAGCACATTTTTTACATTTTTTGAAAAAAGTGATAAAAACATAAACATTATCCAAAAAATATGACAAAAATATTTATTTTTTCTTCTTGCTGGCTGCTGTTTTTTTCGCTTTGCCGGTATTCTTTTTGGCGCCCCCTCTCGCACTACGCCTAGTTGCCTTTGACTTATTTTCTAACATTTCTCGTGCTTGTGCCTCCGTAATCGTTTTAGGATCGGTTTCTTTTGGTATTTTTACATTATTGCGTCTGCCCGGCCCTTTCACGTATGGTCCGTAAGCGCCGTTAATTATCATAATTTCTCCCCAATCCGCAATAATAGAGTTTACCTTGGCCTGATACAGCGTCACCGCGTCCTCTAACGCCACAGTATATGGATCATAATCTTTCATCGGTATATTATATTTGCCGCCCTTTAGATACGGGCCGAATGGCCCATTCGCTGCCACCAATTCTGTTCCATCTGGGGCCTTTCCCAGTACTCTAGGTAGTGCCGGCAAAGCCAGCTGTTTTAAAGCTTGTTCCAAATTCACAGTCTTCACAGATTTTCGTTTTGGCAGCGGCGCAAATTTTGGCTTTTCACCTGACTCCTTTTCGTTATCGCCCAGCTGAATAAAGCCACCATTTTTCCCCACCTTCGCATAAATAGGTTTACCCGTCTCCGGATCATGGCCTAAAAGCCGCGCATTATTATATCGCTCTACTCCATTCGCCACTAACACCGTATCCCTGAAAGGCCCATAAAAATCCTTCAGCATTTTTACGCGCTCTAGTTTGGCGTCCGCCACAAGATCTAAATCTTTTTCAATATTTGCCGTAAACCTATAATCCACAATATTTTTAAAATTATCTGTCAAAAACCCTGCAACCAGCTCTCCGATTGGAGTAGGTATCAATTTGCCTTTGTTTGCTCCGTATTTTTCTTTGACGATATTACGTTTTACTGGCACGTCGTTGCTATTTGCTGCCTTAATCGCCGTAAGCTTTATCGTAGTTTTTGCAACTTTCGCATTTGCCATTTGCGTTGCCATCGTTCGTGCCCAGATTAGACTGTAGAGCCGTTTCTCATAATCATTCTTCCCTGCCGAAGTTCGGGCAAATGAGGTCGGGCGAATTGCCTCGTGCGCTTCCTGTGCGGAGGCGCTTTTTGTCTTAAAGTGTCGCGTTTTTAAATATTCCGCTCCAAAATTTTCCTTAATATACGCCGCCATCGCTGCCGTAGCTTGAGAGGAGAGATTAAGTGAATCGGTTCGGTGATAAGTAATTAGGCCAGCCTGGTATAACCCCTGCGCTGCGCTCATTGTAGTACGTGACGAAAACCCCAATTTTGAATTTGCCTCAATCTGGAGCGCCGCTGTCGTAAATGGCACTGGATTAGCCTTCGTCCCCTCAGTCTCCTCTATGTCTTTCACGACAAACCTTGCCTTCGCCAGCCGCGCCGATAGGTCATGTGCCGCTCGCTCATCTTCTGGTGCCTTACCGTCGTAAGCCGCCACAAACGCCGTTACATCGTCTGGAGCCGAATCAGGTGTTGCTACAAGCTCCACTACCTCGCGTTCTACCCCCTCTGACTCGCCCTTCTCGACATATTTCCGCGCCTGGATTGCCGTCATGATAGAGGCGTAAGTGGATGGCCGCCCGATCCCCAGTTCCTCTAACTTCTTTACTAGCGAACCTTCAGTGTAGCGTGCTGGCGGTTTTGCAAAAACCTGCTTGGTGGTCAGTTCCGTTAATTCCACCACGTCACCCTTGCTCAGCTTCGGCAATTCCAAATCTTTACTATTGCCATATACCCTTAAAAATCCATCAAAAATCACCACCTCACCCTTAGCTGTAAAATCGTATGCCTCATCGGCAGGCGATATTTGAGCGGAAGAAGTATCAGCGGTGCCAGTCGGAAGGAATTTACCGCTAATCTTAAATGATGATTTTGCTTCAAACTTTTCAATTTCTTTCTCTCGCTCCACTATCAATCTTAGGGCTGGCGATTGCACTCGCCCCGCTGAAATTGCCCCAGGTACTTTTCGCCTTACCACATCCGAAAGATCATAACCTACTAACATATCCAATGTTTGCCGTGCCTGCTGCGAAGCCACCATATCCATATCTACTGTTCTCGGAGTCTTAATTGCCTCTTCTAACGCTGGTTTGGTAATCTCATGAAAAGTAATTCTAGCCGTATCTTTCGGCAATTTTAACACTTCGCAAAGATGCCAAGAGATTGACTCACCCTCACGGTCTTCATCAGTTGCCAGCCAAATCTTATCGGCTGATTTTACCTCTTTTTTTAACTCTGAAATAATTTTTGCGTGTCCGGGGTCTATTTCATAAGTCACATCAAAAGTCGCCTTATCCACCTTTGTATCCTTCCGGATATGCCCTACCGAAGCCAACACCTTAAAGTCCTCTCCAAGGTATTTCTCAATCGTATGTGCCTTAGCTGGGCTCTCTACTATCACTAAATTCTTCGCCATATATATAATAATATCACGCCTGTCAAGCACAAAAAAGAGCTCAGGTAAGGGTGGGCATCACCTGAGCTCTTTTTGGCCCTCTAACACTTCACTACTATACCGGGTGAACCCCGGAAGCGCGACCCACCTCACACAAATTGGGGCCCGCCGGTTAGAGGGATTGCTATGCCTTCGAAACGTTCCCCTCTAAAGTGGAGGTAATACTTATAAAACTTTAAACCATAAAGAAATTTAAAGCCTGAGGGGGTTTCAAAAGCACGCAATTTCTGCTACACTGGAAGCAGTATAGCTGAAATTATAATTTATTTAGGTGCGGTGTGGAGCACTTTTTGTGCCCCAACTGTCTTCATTATATCACACAGGAGAAAAAATGTCAACACTTTTTTACACTTTTTTTCAAAAAATCAACCAAATTGCACCTCTAGAGTGCGATTTTACAGAGGTGTTAGAGTCTATTGCGCTTAAGCCTAAAACATTGTATTTTTGTGGAAAAATGCCAGAAAATATGCCAAAATCGCCCTCCAGAGAACCAGGATTACGACACCAAAAAGTCGTAAAGTCAACCGCGCAAAACCGAACAGAGCGCCCCAAAACTGTCGCCATCGTCGGCTCTCGTCACAATACTCGTTACGGCGAAGAGGTAGCCTACAAAATGGCATACGAATTAGCCCAGAGGGGCGTTGTCGTTGTCTCTGGCCTCGCCTACGGCATTGATTCCATCGCCCATCGTGGCGCTCTCGATGCCGGTGGCCAAACCGTTGCCGTTCTCGGTACTAGAATCGACGATATTTATCCCAAAAATCACCTTGCCCTTGCTAAAGAGATATTAGAAAAAGACGGCGCTATTATGTCAGAATATGCCCCTATTTCAAGTAAAAATGCGCCCCTCGCTCCAGCTGAAGCTGGTTGGGATGGCCAAAATTGGGTTAAATATAGTGACGACTCATCAAGTAGCACCCCTTTTATTAAGCGCAGAATTGACCGAAAACTTTCCTTCCTACAACGCAATCGTCTCATCTCTGGGCTTTCAGACATAGTTGTAGTGGTTGAGGCTGCCGAACGATCTGGCTCCCTTAATACAGCTACTCATGCGCTCGCGCAGGGCAAGGAAGTCTTTGCAGTACCAGGCAACATTAACAACCCCTACTCTCAGGGCTGCAATAAGCTTATTCGTCAGGGCGCGATGCCCTACACCGAGCCAGACGACCTTTTGCGCGAGCTCTTCCCTGAATCTTTCATCGCCCCGCGCCAAAAATCTCCTCAGCTTCATCTTTTTGGCGACACCGCCACTGAAACAGCGATTCTGCAGTCTCTCGATAGGGGCATCCGTAATGGCGAAGAAATCATCAAGAACTCCCAGCTCACCCCAGAAGAGTTCAATGAGGCGACCACTCTCTTAGAGATCAAAGGTCGTATCCGTTCTCTCGGAGCCAATAATTGGAGCTTAGCTTAGCCTATGACTCCCCAATAAATTCATTGATCTTCGCCAGCACTTCTTCCAACACTCCTGGCAATTGCAATTTCTCCTCGGGTGTAAATTTTGATAATACAAAATCCACATCTCCTAGTCGTGACCTCACCTCATCATTGCCGGTACCTACCCTTATTCGTGGATATTCCGAAGTCCCCAGCGTAGAATCCACCGATTTTAGACCATTATTTCCTCCAGTCGCGCCCGAACTACGATAGCGTACTTTCCCAAATTCCAAATCAAAATTATCGCAAATTATTAGAATTTCCGATACCGGAATCTTATAATATTTTTCAAATTCACGCACTGCTCTACCTGATTCGTTATAATAATCCTGGGGTTTCAAAAAAATCACATCCCCCTCTCGCGCATAGACCGCTCCGTATTTTGGTTTTTCGTTCCATTCCAGCCTCTGTCGTTTAAAATAATAATCCAACGCCAAAAAACCCACATTGTGCCTTGTAAAATTGTATCGCGCCCCCGGATTCCCTAGACCTACTACTAATTTCATCGTGTCTCACCTCTGTTTATCATCTGTATTTTTATCATTACGATATGAGAACATAATTGGCGTCCCCATAAAGGGGTATTTTTCGCGAATTTTACGTTCTAAAAATCGTTTCCACGACCAATGTAAAAGCCCTAAATCCCGCCCGTGCACCACAAGCCACGGTGGGCAGGTGTCAGTTTGCACGATATATTTTGGCTTTGGGCGAGTATTTTTTAAGCCCGCCGGCGGATGAGCTACAATGGCTTCATTCAGAATCTTATTTAGCTCCGAAGTTTTTATTTCTAAATGACGATTAGTGTCTATCTCTAATGCCAGTTCAAAAAGCTGCGTCACATTTTGCCCCGTCTCCGAGCTAGTGATTAGCACTGGCGCATAAGGAAGAAAATCAAAATCTTTCTCTAGCGCATCAATTAAGAAATCTGCCGCCGTCCGGTTTCCTACGTTTTCTTCCCCAAAGTAGTTTGTGGGGGTGGCATCTTCCAGTAAATCCGCCTTCGTTACTACCATAATAATCCCCTTACCTGCCTCTATAATCTGCCCCGCCAAAGACTGATCCAATTTAGAATGCGGCTCTGTTGAATCCACAAGCAAGGCACAAACGTCGGCTTCCTCTATCGCCGCTAAAGTCCGTATTGCAGAAAATTTTTCAATCCCCACCTCACGTTTACCTGGTTTGCGCAACCCAGCAGTGTCCAGAACTTCAATTTCTCGCCCCTTATATTTTAACCGCACCCGGTTTATGTCGCGTGTGGTTCCTTGCCGACTAGATACTACGGCCTGCTGCTTTTTGGCAAGCGAATTAAACAAAGACGACTTACCCACATTCGGCCTGCCAATTAGCGCGATTTTAAGCGGGGCAACCTCTTCCTTCGCCACTACATCCTTGCTAACCTCGCGAAAAACCGGCTCAGCCAAAATCCCCTCTTTGAGCTTAATCATACCTTGCCCAGTGGTCGCCGACACGTAGTAAATATTCTCCGGCGCCACGCCTAACGCTCGGAATTCCTCTACCGGTAAAGAATCGCCCAGGTCGCATTTATTCAACACTAAAAGTACTGGCTTACCAGACCTTAAAGCATCTTTTGCGATTTTTGCATCACGATAATCAAAATATTTTACTGAATCCAAAGTCACTAATATTACATCAGCCGCCTCAATCGCATCCGCAATTTGGTCTTGGATTGACGCCTCAAAATCATCCGACGGATCCTTTAACCCCGCAGTGTCAATCAAAATAAACGCATTATCTATCGTAGCCATCACATTATCTCGGGTAGTGCCCTCTTCGCGTGCCACGATAGCAATATTTTTATGCGCCATACGATTCAAAATGCTAGATTTTCCAGCATTTGTCTGCCCTATCAGCGCTACGATTGGTAATTTCTTCATGGCATAATTATACCATAAAAAACGGCTCCTCGAAAGAGCCTATACCTTAATTATACCACACTTAAGCCAAAAAGTCAATATGGTGATCCCGGCGGGAGTCGAACCCGCGATTTTCTGGATGAGAACCAGACGTCCTAGACCACTAGACGACGGGACCACACTCATAATATTAGCATATTTTTCCCTAATAATCAACACTTCCGTAGTTTGGCACTGCGGAAATAAAAGTTTGCCCTGGCGCTAAGGCAATCTCTTCACCGGACTCACCGATGAATTTTATTTGGTCGGAGACCGTAGATTTCTCCCACTTACCCTTCTCCACTGTGCCATTTTGGAAAATATACGCCTCGCCTGAACCAACCGCGGTGATGTCTTCGTGGTAATTGTCTCGTGCTTTGGACTCTTTCACCACCATTGCAATTACCACGGACGGCGCCATTTGCGTTAATTTGCACGCATCTTCAGGATTCTTTTCTCCCAAATCTTCTCCAGGGCATTGATAGACATCGTGTGCTAATCCATTTTCGTAACTTCGCTTATAGGTGTTACTATCCTTATCGTATGCATATTTTACATTAAAGTTGGCCGAACCACCAAACCTTATACCAACCGAATCAACCGTCACGCCGAGTTCAGAAGTATCCCCATCTGCTGGTTTTACAATGTCTAGTTTTCTCACTACTAAACTATCCACTCGCTTTTTTTCTGATTCTGCCGGCGTCATTCTCTTGAAGCCTTTAATTTCGGACTTATTATATCCACGATCCGCGCTAAACTTTTTCAAATAAGAAGCAGTAGTAAATAAATTATTCCATAATCTGCTGCCGTATGTCCCGCGATACATATAACTGTAATTCTCCGTCAAATCTTTGTATCCACCAGATGCCACTGCTGCCAATGCGTCATCTGCTCCGCCGGCATGCACAATCGTACAGTCGAACGGCGTATCCCACTGCAAATAATATAGACGTAATGACCTAATTGGCCCAATCACTGCACTCGTGGGATTCTGATAAATCGCCGCAAAACGCGTAATCCCAGCTTCAGCAATCGCCTCAAATATTACTCCCGCCTCATTTAGACCAGCTTGTGGACGAGCCCCATCTGTACCATTTGGAGTCTGAATACAAAATACCGGCGCATCTTTAAATGCAGAGTCGGACAATACTTCACCAGTCAAGTTACTATAAGCCTCGTCCTTGGGAGTTTTTGAAGGTATCGCCGGAAACGCTAATTCGCTTTTTTCATCCACCGGCTTCAGAAAATTACCTAATAAACACCCAATACCGCCAATTAGTCCCACTATGCCACAAATCAAAAAAACCAAATCTTTTTTGCGCCATTTTCGCTTCGCCGAAGATTTGTCAAGCACTAAATCTTCGCTGGTGAGGTTCATTGTAGTTTTTTCGTCCATATTTTACTCCACTTTCGCACTTACACAACAATTATAATAAAAAACATAATTTTTTTCCACATTTTCTTACAATTTTTAACATTACTATTTACATTCTTTTTTACTTATGTTAATATACTAAGCATAAAGGTCATAAATACAAACATGAAAATATCAAAATTTAGCATAAAAAAGTACACAAAATCAAAAAGCTTGTGCTATAATAGAACTATGCTCAGGAAAGTATCGAGGGTCATGATAGGTTCGGCAGGCTTGCTTGCTTTTGCCGCCGTTGGCTTCTCTCATTTCTCTGATACGTCTTCAGTCTTAGCTACAGATACAACCAATGCTACTTTCCAAATTAATGTCAAAGAAACATTATCAGTCTCCGTTACTGCGCCGAGTACTTGGGCCTCAGATACCCCCACTTTTGACAGTAGCACAGGCACTTGGTCTACTGGATTTTTGCGCAATAAAATTTCCGTAAACGTCATTTCTAATAATGCCCAGGGCTTTAGGGCCTCTATGTACGCTAGCAATACTAGCTTAGTCAACACTTCTAAAAGTAGTGCTACCCTACCCACTCTCGACACATCCATCTATCCTTCCGGCGTTGAACGCAGCGCTTTTCCGGCTAATTCCTGGGGCTATTCATTGACTGATACCGATTCTGGTCTTGATAGCAGCAGTTACTTAGCTATGGGCTCAAGTAGCAGTCCGGTTACACTCATCTCTGAATCCGGCGCCGCAGCTGGTTCTAAAGACGTATATTTCGGCGCTAAAGCAAATCTCTCACAAGCATCAGGTACTTATGCTGGCACAGTTACTATTAGTGTTGTGACCGGCGACATTGTCGAACCGACAACGCCAGCCACGCCGAATGCAGCTCCTAATGTGGCCGTATATAATCCTAGCCCGGTTGGCGGTTCTGCTAATGGTTCCACTGCCTACACTACATTTAGCGGCACTACTACCACCACGCAAGTCAGTGACGGTGACAACCGCGCCTACAGTGGCTATGTTTCCCCGCAAGGCGTCAAAGACAACACCACATCTGATATTGCCAACGGTTCCTCCATCGCCACTGCCCTTGCAGTTGCCGCCTCCATCGCCGCTGTCTCTGGCGTAGCCTTCTTCGCTGTAGCTAAGCGCCGCAATGAGGACGACGAAGAAGAATAAATATGGTATAATATACCACATGAAAGTAATAACCAGATTTGCTCCCAGCCCAACCGGGTATATCCACATTGGAAACGTTCGTTCTGCGATTTATCCTTACCTTGTCGCGCGTCAAGCGGGTGGTAAAATGATTCTTAGAATAGAAGATACCGACCGTGCGCGCTATGTTGAGGGTGCTACAGAACTCATTGAAGATACTCTTGAGTGGCTTGGTTTAAATTGGGACGAAGGCCCTATTGTAGGGGGCCCAAATGGTCCATATTTCCAAAGTGAACGCAAAAGCATTTATCATCAGTGGGCACAAAAGCTTATTGATTCCGGCCGGGCGTATGCAGATCCTACACCGCCAGAAGTTATAGAACGATATCGTCAGGAATGTAACGCCAAAAAGATACCTTTTCTTTATCGTAATTTTCGTCCAGATGATTCTCCCGAGTGGCATCCTGGCATCCCGCTTCGTTTTAAGGCAGAGCCTAAAGATTATCGGTGGCATGACGCGGTAATGGGTGATATGCACTCTGGCCCGGAAGTACTGGACGACATTATCTTAATCAAAAAAGATGGCTTCCCCACATATAATTTTGCACACATCGTAGATGACGCCGAAATGGGCGTCACCCATGTTATGCGTGGAGTTGAATACCTTTCCAGTATGCCAAACTATTTAGCTCTTTACGAAGCGCTTAATCTTCAACCGCCCGTATTCGTTTCCCTTCCCCATATTCTAGCGCCACAAGGTAATAAAAAATTAGGCAAGCGAGACGGCGCAAAATCCGTCACCGAATATCGCGAGGACGGAGTCCTTGCTGAAGCGATGCTAAACTATCTCGCCTGTCTCGGCTGGAACGACGGCACCGAGCAGGAGATCTACGCCAAAGATGAGCTTATTCAAAATTTCTCCCTAGACCGCATACAAGTTTCAGGCGCTCGCTACGATGAAGCTAAATTACTTTGGCTCAATGGCCAATGGATTCGTAAAATAGTCGCTGAGCAAGGTGTAGAGGCGCTTTATCCCAGGACGCAAAACTTCTGGCCGGAGTCTTCCGAAGGCTACGACGACGAATATAAGCTCCGCGTTCTTTCTATCATCTATGATCGCCTCAAAACTCTCTCAGATTTACGCGAGATGACCGATTATTTCTTCCGCGATCCGCGTATAGACCTAGATTTCCTTATTAATAACAAATTTCTCAAAAAATTCTCCGAGTCGGAAATTGAAGCTTTACTCAAACAAGTTTCCGTCAAACTCGCCAAAATAGAAGATTGGTCGTCCGATAATCTGCAAGATGCGCTTAATGAACTACTCTTAGAGACCGGCAAGAAACCCGCCGAGCTATTTAGTCTAATTCGCATCGCCATTAGTTTTGCCCCTTTTAGCCCGGCTCTCAATCTCACACTCCATGTATTGGGGCGCGAGACTTCTCTCGCCAGAATCAACGCCGTAGCTCAAGCAATCTAACAACTCCTTCGGTCTATCTTATAAAGAAACCGCTATTGAACGAATCTGCTTCTTTGTCAAAGAGCCAGATGTAGTTTTCAGCTTGTAAACCACACCGCCATTTACCCATGAGGCATCACTGCCGCTAATATAAATGGTCAAACCTTGCTCACGTATAACTGAGTAATTATCCCCATATGCATCTTTAACATAATTGGTGAGTAGCGCATTAGAATCCCAAGAAGACTGCTCCTCAATCAAAGTAAAAGCATCGCCGGTCGAGGCATTCTTAAAATTAAGAGTAATCTTACCATCTTCTGAAGTAATATCAGATAAGCTATAGTCCCTAGGCACGTAACCGGGATATGAAGCCTCAATCCCAGTCTGCATAGCCGCGACTCTTAGCGAAATATCTGGCATATTTAGATTCACAAAATATACAATAGCAAATACTGCGGCTGCTGCACAAGAAAGTGCCAACACTATGCGCCCAAATCCAAAATGCACCTTACCGAAATCATGCGATTCCTTTTTCTTTTTAACTTTACTGCTATTAACGTCAGTAGATTGCGAAGCCGAAGCCAGGGCTTTCTGGATGGCCTGATCCTTCAACTCTTTTGCGGACATTTTCTTAACTTCACCTTTCGTACTTTCTGAGCGTTTTCTTATTTTTTCCATCGCAGTCACTTGCATTGGATGTGGTTCGGCTTCGGCTATAGGCTGTTCTGCGACAACACTCTGCATCATCTGCGGCTGATTAGAAACCATGCCCATCTCTGCGTTGTTAAACTTCTTAATTTTAGAACTCTTCCTTACCGCCACAGTCGTCATGTCGGTCTTCTTCATCGGCTTCTTCACATACTTACGATTCAGCGTGGTAGAAGATTTTACGCGCCTATGAGTACTCCTAGCTGTCTGGTTGTCATCAGTTTTTTGCATTTTTACCTCGCTTATTCTTATAACCATCATACTCTCTTTTATGACAAAACGCAAGAGCTAAATTGCACGAAATCTATGTTATAATATATACATAATAAATAATATTTAATATGGATCCGGAAAAACTCAAACGACGTCAAAGTCTAAAAGTTATTACTTCTGAAATAATCATGTTTTTGAGTGTAGTCGTCACCGTAGCGGTACTAGCTCTCATTGTCTCTGGCTATTGGCTCAATTCCAATTTTGAAGTAGAGAGGCAAGGCATGCTCCAAATCTCTTCCGTTCCTACCGGTGCAGATGTCATTATAGACGGCGAATCTTCCTGGCTCCAAAAGACCAATACTTCCAAAGTCTTATCAAGCGGTGAACATTCCGTCACTCTCGCTAAAGAAGGTTACGATTCCTGGTCTAAAACTATTAACATCTCCGAAGGTCTGCTTTATAGATTACACTATCCGCGCCTATTTCTTAAGGAGCGCGAATTAGAGAGCGTCTTAGATGTGAATGGCAGCACGATGGCGAGTATTTCGCCAGATCATAATTCCCTCTTGCTCCTCAATAATACTACCAAGTGGACGCTTATTGAACTCAATTCTGAAAATCCCACTTCCAAATCTCTCGATGTATCCGCCCTTTTCCCTAATGCCAATATTGCCAATGGCGCCGAAGTCGGCCTCCTACCTACATCAATAACTAGCATTAATTGGAGTCGCGACAACAACCACGCGTTAGTGCAGTCGGGCACTGATACCACTAAAGAATGGATTTTACTAGACATTAAAAACCCTTTAAATAGCGTTAACCTTTCCCGAGAATTCAACTATAATTTTACCAAAATGCAGATTCTTAATCATAACGCTAGCGACATCCTTGCGGTCCAAGACGGTAATTTGTATAAAATAGACATCCCTAGAAAGCAAATTTCTACGATTTTAGTTAACGACATCACAAACTATGACCACTACGGCAACGAAATCGTTTTTGTTGCCGCCAACCCGGATAACAGCGACATTTCCGACATCTCTCAAACCGAAGAGAATTACTATATCGGACTGTTAGAAGTAAATAGCGGCAAAATCACCACCCTAAAATACATTTCATCTTCAGCCCAAGTCGCCATCAGTAAATTTTATGATGACAAATACATCACCGTTGTAAAAGACAACATCATCACCGTATATAAATATAACAATTTTGAAGAATATTCTAATTTCACGCTAAATTTCACGCCCGACGCTATTACTGTTGGCCATG
The DNA here is from genome assembly GCA_017406905.1 of Candidatus Saccharimonadota bacterium. Lineage (GTDB taxonomy): Bacteria > Patescibacteriota > Saccharimonadia > Saccharimonadales > Saccharimonadaceae > Nanosyncoccus. The sequence goes on from JAFQXN010000006.1 coordinate 44,363, forward strand.
ATGGAGAATTTGTCGTCATGTCTTCTGGCCCTCAAATCGCCACATTGGATATGGAGGCCAATGAGGTCCGCGAATGGTCTGTGGATGGTAGCACTTACGGCTGGTTGGACGATAATATGATTTACTCCATCAAGGACGGCGAACTCTACGTTTATGATTTTGACGGCCTCAATCGCCGCGCTTTAGCAGATAACGCTTCCTCACATTTCCCTGTCACTATTTCTGATAACAAATGGTTATACTATTTCAGTGATGATTATCTCGTACGAGAATGGCTAAGCCCCCGTTAGCCAATTCCAAATTCCCTCAAAGAAAGATGGTTCGTTTGAGGGGAGCTCCTCGCTCTGATTCTGATCTACGGTCGGCAGACTTTCTTCTGCAGATGCACCTTCATAACTTGGTGATATTTGCTCGCCAGTCACCAATAACCTATAACGAGACGTACCCAGTGGCGTACAGGTTACTAAAGTTATCAATGGCTTATCCGTATTCTCCACCAAGGCCGCCACATTTGACGGCTCTACTACTTCTTTTCTAATTACTCGGTAAGTATATCGTACCGACTTGTAATTTACATAAATCAAATCACCGTCTTCTAGCCTTTCCAGTCCAGAAAAAATGTACTTATAAGGGTTGGAACTATAAACATCACCTGCCGAATGCCCAGTAATTACAAAATTGCCAATTTCACCAGGAAAAGCACTAGCGCCGGCTATCCTGTAATGCGCCACGCCATGATTCATCGCAGACATCACATCGGATATAGGAATATCAAAATTTATCGGCACGTCAATATTTAGTTTAGGTATAATTAACCGCGGCTCCGCAGATACCGCCTGAGTGATCGTCGGATCAATGGCTTCAATCTCTGAAGCCGGCGCATTTCCGGGCGAAACATAAGCCATAATTGGGGCAAAAATTAATCTATTATATTGCAAGAACAATATAAGCAGCACTACCGCCACGCCCGCAAAAACCGGTATAAATCGCTTTCTGCGCCGAGATTTCTTCGCGCTGTCTGTGGCTTTTTTGCGTATTCTCTGGCGCAAACGATTACGTATGTCATCCTCATCCATAAAAACGGCATTTTCGGAGTTTTCATGGGCGCTTCCTTTGGCATTTACCCCTGTTTTTAGCGATAAACCGGCTTTTTTATCGGTATTTCTACTCATTCTAGTTAATGAGTTTAAAATCTCCTCTTCATCGGCTTTTTCTCGTGCGTCCTTAAGCCTTTCTTTCTCTATATAATTTCTCGCCGCCTTTGAATAATAATCACTGTAGTACTTTTGATAATACTCCTGCCAAGCGCTATGATACTTCTTCCAAGATTCTGAATTGATTTTTTGAACAATAGGCTCATCTTTTATATGTGAATCATTCCTGTTCGCTTCCGGTAAAGACTTTTTTGCCGACGCAGCATAAGCCGCCAGAACCTTCTTTCTGGCCAAAGCAGCTGCCGCCTGCCTCTGCAGGTCGCTAGAAGATTGCCCACCGTTTCCTGAATCCATAAAATAATTATAGCATATCTTATTAAAATGTGATATAATTACACCGTATATCGGCGGCGTATGACTCGCCCACTGCATACTAAGCAGTGGCGCATCTTATCCACCGATAATCATCACGGGCGAGTGGCGGAACTGGTAGACGCGCTAGACTCAAAATCTTGTGACCGCAAGGTCGTAAGGGTTCAAGTCCCTTCTCGCCCACCAGCAAGACCCCCATTAGGGGCCTATTTTATCTTCGTTTCAATTGTATCTATTAACTCACCCAGGTTGATTGTTTCGCCGTCTGTCCTAAACGTAGGAGTCCCGGTAATGCCAACTTTCTTTCCCATATTCTGTTCGAACTTTAGACGAGTCCTGACGGAATCACTTTTTATGTCTTCCTTAAATTTATCTAAATCTCCAGCACCGTTACTTGCCGCCTCAAAATAACTCGAGAAAATTTCAGTTAACTCCGCCTTATCCTTATAAAACCATTCTATTTGATTTGAATAAAGCAGGTCTTTATATTCTTTAAAATACCCCTGAATTTGTGCGGCCGTTGCGGCACTTGCCGCTTTCAAACTATTCTTGAACTGACCTATATCATAGCTACGAAAAACCAGCGCTATTTTGCCGTCGTATTTTTCCATTAAACTGTTTATTTTTCTATTCCACTCAGCGCAGTGAGAGCATCCGAAGTCGGCATATTCATAAATTACTATTTTGGCTTCTGCAGGATTCCCAACAGTTTTTTCGCCAATAAAGCCTGTTGCTTCTGATTGTTCAATAACTGAATCCGCATCCATATCTTCGTATGGATCGGTTCTAAAAATAACTAGGCAAACAACAGAAGCGACGGCCACAAGGATTATCGCGCCTATTATTATTCCTTTTTTCATTAAGTTCTCCTCTAGAACAAGTATTTTTGCATTCTATTCATATCTACATTGCAATATGTGTCACAAGCACGCCGCTCACCATTACTTTTTCCAGCGTTTTAGTGTCGGAAAGATTTTTGTGCAATATTCACGCATCTGTTCGTTGGTCATACCGGCTTGCTCGCCGAATTCGGAACACTTATCAATATATTCTTCCATTGTGCATTTATCAACAAACTCACCATCTTTGTAGCACCATTTACAATAGTCTTCATTCACGCTACCATCGGCGTTAGTGCCAAATAAATCTGCCGATATGAGCGGCATCGCGCAACTTTGACAAATTTTATCTCCCATAAAAAGTCCTTTGTTTACTTATATAATTATATCATGCAATATTCTTTTTCATTATTAAATAAAGCTTAAAAGGCTACTGTGAATTTAGTATTTTTGTTATTGCTCTCGCAGAATATTTGCCATTTATTTTGTTTGCAAATAGATTTAGCAATAGCAAGACCAAGCCCAGAGCCTTCTTTTGTCTTGTCGGTTTGGTAAAAGCGATCAAATATTTTTTCTAAATCTTTCTTTTCTATCGTAGCGCCATCATTCATTATGGCAAGTTCGTTTTGATTTAGCGTAATTAATATTTTTTTGTCTCCGTATTTGGTGGCGTTGTCCAACAAAATATCCAACACCTGCAAAAAATCTTGCTTTGGTAAAATATACTCTGCATTTTTATTTTTTGCATCAAAAGAAATTTTTCCAGAAAACTTTGGTTTAAAAATCTCAACGTGTTCATTAATTATTGCGCCCAAATTCACTTGTTCAGAAGGATTTTTGCCAATTTCACCAGCGTCCATTTTTGCAAGTTGCAGTAAATCCAAAACTAATTTATTGGCATGCGTCACTTCATTTTCAATGTTGGACTTCCATTTTTTATTATTTTCGTCTACGTCAAGAGCCTCCACATTGGCTTCGATAACGGCAAGCGGCGTTTTGAGTTCATGGGAAGCGTTGGCGATAAATATTTTTTGTTTATCATAGGATTTTTTCACTGGCTCCACGATTCTCTGAGATAAACTATAGATACTGATAAAGACAATTACCTCAATGATACCACCGACGCAAAATAGCGCAACAAGAAGTCGGGCACTCCCCTCCTCACGGTCTGTCTGAATATAATCTTTTAACTCTTGGTCGTCATAAAGCGCAGGACTTGGCATATTGTAATCTAGTTCTAGATAAGGTTTAGGCTCCGGACGCATGGTAGCCGAAAATAGCATAATAAAAACGCCAGCTACCACCAAAACAGCAGTGGCAACGGACATTGTGACAATTATAATTTTATTTCTAAGTTTATCAAACATCTCTATCCATTCGTCAATTTATATCCTAGGCCACGGATAGTTACTATTTTGGTTTTGCTGTGAATTTTTTTCAGTAGCTTACGAATTCTGGATATATATGATTCCACATAATTATCTTCCCCCAGGCTCTCTCCGCCCCAAACCTTAGCGAGCAAATGTTCTTTATTGATCAGCATTTCCGGAGATTTCATCAACTCGGTAACAATATCTACTTCCTTAGCGGTAAGCTGCTCGCCGTTTAAGGTTGCGTTAATTTTGTCTAACACCAAATCGCCATACGTAATGTCCGATATTTCAATATTTTTTGGGCGACGTAAAATAGCATTAATTCTGGCCACTAGTTCGGCAGTTTTAAATGGCTTAGCGAGGTAATCATCTGCACCCTTATCTAAATGACTAATTTTTGTTTCAACCTCCGACAATGCTGATAGCATAATTACGGGAGTTTGGATCTTTTTCTCGCGCATTCGTTTTAAAATGTCTGTACCAGACATTTTGGGTAACATAATATCTAAAACAACACAATCGTAAATATTGTCCAAAGCTTTTTCTAGGCCATCTTCACCATCGCCAGAAAGATCTACCGAAATACCCTGTTTTTCTAAATTATGTTTAACGGCCTCGGCCAGAAATGTTGCATCTTCTACATAAAGTACCCGCATACTATTCTCCTTACTTAATTATAATATCATTTTCCAACACCTAGTTAAAATAAAACTGAAAATCATCCGCAGAGAGTAATAGCTTAATGACTAAGCCGCCAGCTTTGAATATCTTTCTTTCCCCCAAGTCGCAACCGCGAAGTACAGATACATAGCTATCACTACAAACACCGCGTTCATCATCGCGAGACCAGCTGCCTGACCGGCAAAGAAAACAGCTGCGAAAGTCAAAGAAATCGCCACTAGCACCATCCCCAGCCCCAAGAAAGTCGATATCACCACGCTAGCGCTTTGTTTTACTGTTACCGCATCGCTTTCAGCGTCAAATCGAGCATATTTTAAATTAATTAATATACCAATCAACTCTGTCACCAGCGGTATCACTACCACCGCAATCAAAATTAAAATCATATCTAAAATGCCAAACTGAAACCTCACGAACATCGCGATACTCCCTAAAGCTGTCACCGGCACAATTAGCAACATCGCTGCTAGCACTTTAGACATAATAACCTTTTTACCGCTAATTGGCAATGATTTCAACAAATTAAATGCTCCACCTTCCAAAGAAATCATCGTAGATGTGATAAATGTCATCAAACTAGCAAACGCCACCAGTGCAAAAGTCACGCTCGGCAAATATGCGCGCATTTCGTCAAGCGTTAACGGAAAATCTTCCGTAGTAGCCATAAGCGAAGCCGCGATGTCGTCAAATTTGAGACAAAGTGCCCCCACGACCACTATAAACAGCACTAGGCCTATAGCCGTGTTCATCAATAAGACTGGCGTATTAAAGTATTTAATTAATTCTTTTTTAACTACTGCGAAAACCTGGCCGTGTTTAGTGAAAATATATTTTGTTTTTGTCTTTTCGGCGTGCTTTACTACATTTATGCGGGTGATAATTTGGAAATAAAATCGGCTGATTATAAATATCGTCACTATCAATACCGCCAAATTGATCACTATCAATATTAGATATTGCCCTATATCAAAATTCGTCACCAGATTAGCAAACGCCGCCGCCGGATAATAAAACTCGGTTATTTTATCGCTGACCGCAATTATGGAGCGCCCATCAAAATCCGACACCCCATTTACCATTAGTATCAGTATCGCAAAGACAAATAAAGCTGCAAAAGATAGGACTATTTGCAAGAATGTTTTATGTTTGAATTTAGAAGAAGCCGCTGAAATTATTAGCCCCATGATGCATGAAATTGTAATCGGAATTATTGGCACAATTAACAACATCGTCATTGCTACTAGATAATAAGATATTTCTACATCCACATTCATCGCATAAGCTATAATCGCCGGCAAGAGAAAAATTAAGCAATACAGCATTTCGAACAGATAAAACTTAATAATTCTCGCGGAAACTATTGTGGATTTTTTAATTGGCATCGCAAGTAACGCATCGTTATCGCGCGGTCTAAACAATAAGTCACTAGATTTATATATGCCCTCCGTCACGATAATAACGGCCGTTACTATCGTGTAAAGCGATAGCACTGCAGATTCTGCTCCGTCTTCCTTGAGCTCAGCCATCATGGCATTGACGCTAAAAAACATTGCTATACCCACGAGTAAAGCCAACAGAATCGGCATCGCTCGCTTTGAGCGCTCATCTTTAGCGCGATAATTAAATAGCTGTACCCCCTCAGACATCGTGGCTTTTAGTAGAGAAAACAATTTACTCATTTTGCCTCAAGTTCCAGGAAAACTTTTTCAAGCGATTTATCGCCACGAATTTCTTTCATATCGCCAACTTTTACAATCTTACCATTTTTCACGATTGCTACTCTGTCGCAAAGCTTTTCTGCCACATCCAAAATATGAGTAGAGAAAAATATCGTCCCTCCATTTTTTACAATATCTTTCATTAGTTCTTTCATGTCAAAAATTGCCTTCGGGTCCAATCCTACAAAAGGCTCATCCATAATCAAAATCTTTGGATTATGTGCAAGTGCCGCAATTAGGGCGACTTTTTGTTTCATCCCGTGTGAAAAAGATTTTATAACATTATTTAATTCGTCTTGCATGCCGAATATTTTAGCAAAACGCTCAATATTCTGCCCTCTCGCTTCTGCCGATACGTCATACATATCGCATACAAAATTGATAAACGAAATCGCCTTCATATCTTCATATAATTCCGGGGCATCCGGCACGTAAGCCATTTCTTTTTTGCAGGCAATTGGGTCGTCCTTGATAGATTTTCCGTCAATCAATATCCTTCCCTCGTCAAAATCCAAAATCCCACAAATCGCTTTAATTAAGGTTGTCTTCCCTGCTCCATTATGTCCAATAAAACCAAAAATCTCGCCCTTACCAACAGTAAACGATACTCTATTCAATGCCTTTTTATCGCCGTACAGCTTAACTACATTTTTAATCTCAATCATATCATTATTATACTATAATCTAGCCTAAAAAAGCAGGCCCGCAGGCCTACTTTTATTTATCCCAATCAAACCCTTCGCCATAATGTCCGTAGCGAGCAGTAGCTTCATAGATAGGACGCTTTAAGTCTAAAAATTTGATTATTCCACGCGGGGTTAAATCATATCCTTCGATTTCTTCAGGTTTACCATCAATTATCACGGTTTTCTCCAGGGGCTCCGCCTTTCCAATCGCATAAGCAAGTCGCACCAATACTTCGTGTGCCTTACGCTTTCTGAGATAATCCACCGCTATCTTTCGTGCCATATAGGCCGCCGAGCGATCTACTTTTGATGGATCCTTACCAGAATAGCAACCTCCACCGATAGCTACTCGTGGGCCGTAATTGTCTACAATTAATTTTCGCCCGGTCAAACCAGTATCCGCATCGAATCCGCCTTGGTTCCAATCCCCCGCTGGATTTAAATGTAGCTCCAATTTCCCCTCCAGTTTATTCTCCGCGATAAATTCGCGTACTAGCTTCTCCAATTCCGCAGACGACACATTCTGGAAGCTCGCCACGATAGAATCTATGGAGCCATCCGGCGCAATCGTCACTTGAGTTTTGCCGTCGTACGGATATTTATCAAAGATATATTGATTTAGTCTTCGCGATAATACCACCTCACGCGGCAAGAGCTCTTCCGTTTCGTCGCAGGCGTAGCCAATCATAATGCCCTGGTCACCGGCCCCACCAGTATCTACACCCTGTGCAATTTCTGGCGATTGCTTTACGATTTTTGTGTGCACCTCGACATCGTCACCGGCAATTCGCTTTACTATCGCCGGAATATCTACTTCTGCATTTGACGTAATTTCGCCTGTCACGAATACTACCCCATGTCCGCCACAAGCTTCCGCCGCTACGCGTGCCTCTGGATCTTTCTCAAAATATGCATCCAAAATCGCATCGCTTATTTGGTCACATAATTTATCTGGGTGTTTTGGAGAAACGCTCTCCGCAGTCCTGTAAAACATATAATAACTCCACTTAATATGTTATGATTATATCATGAAAATCGCATTTTTTTCAGATTGTTATCTCGATCTTACCGGCGGAATTCGCACTTCAATCGATGCTCAAAAATCTGCTCTAGAAAAATCCGGTCACGAAGTCTATATTTTTAGTACGGGCTTCCCTAAATCTCAACAAAAGCTTGACGAGCTCGCCAGGCAAAATATTTTCCAAGTCCCAAGTTGCAAACTATTTTTTCGTGGTCTCACGCCAGTTTCACGTCGCCCCAAAATTATCGAACGCTGGTTAATTAAAAATCACCCAGAAATCAAAAATTTTGACATATATTATATACATTATGAATCAGGTTGTTCCATTGCGGGCTTGAGGCTCGGCAAAAAATTTCACATCCCCACGCTTCAAGTCATGCATGGCCGCGAAGACATGGGTGAGACCAATATTATCCCATTTGGCCTGCGCACGATAGTCGCCGTTTTATTTAATTGGTTGCATTCCTGGTATTTGCCACATCAAGTTAAGATTCATCGTGACGATTATCTTGCCAATAGCCTTGCCAAAGCTAAAATGTGGGAGCTTATGGTCAATCATGCAAACGCTGCTGATTTAGTAATTACTCCTTCCGCTCACTTTCGCGACAAACTCAAACATTACGGAGTCAAGCCCACTGTCAAAGTTCTTCCAAACGGTTTTCCCGACGACAGATTCCCGCCAAATCCGCCGCTCAAAATTTTAAATCCAGGAGAAACCTTAAGAATTATTTGGCATTCTCGCGTCTCAGCCGAAAAACGCATCATGCCTCTTTTCCGCGCTCTCGCAAATGTCCACGATAAGTATCACTTAGACGTTTATGGTAATGGCGGCGATTATTTCCGTGCAAAGCGTTTTGCCAAGAGGCACAATTTAAATGTCAGATTTCACGGTAATACCCCGTTTGCCAAAATCCAAGACGCCATTTTAAATTCTCATCTCGACGTTCTCGTTTCTTATAATTTTGATACTTTCGGCATGACTTTAATCGAAGCCGAAGCAGCCGGAGTGCCAGTATTCTTTTGCGATCCCGATATGCGCGAAATAGTCCCTAAAGGCAGCTACATCATGTCTCAAAATGAAACTCCTTCGGCGATGGCAGCCAGCCTCAATGATTTACTTAAAAACCCAGACCAAATCCGCCAAATGTCCGAAATTATGCTTAAACACCGCGAAGAAGTCCTCATTAGCAAACGCATCAAAATTTTAGAAAAATATATGGAAACCTCTGCGACACATTAACTATCCCATGAGTCTCAATTCACTCTCACGCTAAGATTGCACATAGAAATTTTCAAATGTTCGTTATATAATACGTCTATGAGATATTTAGCCGATTTGCTCACCGTTGCTAGGCTCACTTTATGCATTGTGCTTTTAGTGCTAGCTTTTATTGGCGCCGAGCCCGAAGTCGCTTTTATTATTTTTATCATTGGCGAGCTTACCGATGCCTTTGACGGTGCAGCGGCCACCAAATGGCCATTCCCCAAAAACCAAACTCCTAAATATCGCAAATATGCCGCCAAATACGACATGTTTATTGATATTTTTCTTGGCCTCTCAATGATTTTCTATTTCATTCTTCGCGTTAATCTTGTCGCCGGCCTTATTATCTGTTTCGGTTTCACCTCGCTCGCCGCAATCGTTGATCTCATTGTCTATGGCAAAATACTGGGCCATCCAGACGATTGCAAAGCACATTCGCTCATAAAGCGTAATTTTCCGCTTGCTAAAAAAATCATTCTCGCTCGTCGGATGCTTTATCTTTCACTAATCGCGCTCGTCGCCGCGTGGACGTTTTATGCTTCCGGCTGGAGTCTAATCGTCAAAATAGTTATCACCGTTATTTCGATAATCATTTCTTTATTTCTTTGGTTCTTCCTTGCCCAACGTCGCAAAAATATTTCCCGCGACGCCGTGGATGCCGAACAGCAGCTTATGAAAACAGCGCGCAAATAGTCGCCTTGATAAAATTATTCGGATTATAAAGATTAAATGCTGCGATTTTCGCTGCCGATTCCCCGCCCCAAAACATTATCGGCGAATAGCCGGATTTTTCAACAGGCATGGCTACCACTTTACCGTCTTTTGCCACCAAAATCTGCCCGCCATGTAAAGTTATCACGGCAATCGGATAACTTAAAGTAAATTTATGCAACACGTCTGCTACTTGCACCAAAGATTGAGACATCATCAACATCTTGGGATAATATACTGCTTTCAATAATTTTTGTAACTGCACCACGGAGCCCATTATTACGATTTTTCCATTCATTAACCATTTTTCTGCCCCATTTTCCGACGCCAAATCCACTGCATCTCGCGTAATTAACAGAGGTTGTTCGGAGTTTTCATAGGCGCCCCCTACAGCTCGTCCTGTAGTTGTATTTTTTGATAAATCGCCAATTATTATATTATAATCTCCTCTTGCCAGAATTTTTTGCAGCTCATCTCCATCTGCAAAAGAGCCAGATTCAGTAGATTTTAAAAACAAAAAATTAGGCAATTCCGGCAACTTTCCTTTTAATGCGTCTGGCATCACTGTATTTATCACTTCCACCGGAAATTTTTCACTCAAAAATTCCGCAACTTTTACTGTAGCCCTAAAACTTTGACTATTCCCACCCACTACGTTCACGACTCCCTGTTTTCGCTCCGGAATATTCCATACTAAATCTTCGTATGGATTCACCTCAATTTTTTCAAAATAATCCATTCAGCTCCTTAATTACTAATTTCAAAAATCCAGCTCAACCGAAACCGGACAGTGATCGGACCCTTTATAATCTTCATATATTTCCGCCATCTTCAAATTCTTATGTAAATTATTAGAAATAAAGAAATAATCTATCCGCCATCCTACATTATTTTCGCGCGCTTTACCCCAATGACTCCACCAAGTATATCGCTGAATGGCTGGATTTAACTCACGAAATGTGTCGATAAAACCCGCAGCCAATAAATTTGATATGCCTCGTCTCTCCTCATCCGTAAAGCCGGCGTTATGATGGTTGGTCTTTGGTCGCGCTAAATCTATCTCTTCATGTGCAGCATTAAAATCCCCGCATACTACCACTGGCTTGTCTTTTTTTAGTTCCTTCAAAAAACCTAAAAATTCCGGATCCCATTCTGCTTCGCGCAATTTTAATCGTGATAAGTCCGGTTTTGAATTTGGCACATACACATTGACCAAAAAGAATTTTTCACAATCCAGCGTTAATATTCTTCCTTCATTGGCCGACAAATCTTCTTGGCGAAGTAATGAAGAGGCCTTCATCTGGAATTTGCCGTCTAATTGCCGCGATACAAGCGTCGCGGTACCGGAGTAACCCGCTCGTTTTGCCGGATTCCAAAATATTTTATAACCCGGAAAATCATACTCCACTTGCTCTGGTTTTGCTTTTATTTCTTGTAAACACAAAATATCCGGCCGCTCATTCTCTATAAAATCTTGCAACGCACCCTTCCTTAGCACCGCCCTCAGCCCATTCACATTCCACGAATAAATTCTCACGAGTATCTCCCTCTTTCAATATCGCGTTTTTTGATAGTTTCACGCTTATCGTATTTTTTCTTGCCTTTTCCGACCGCAATTACAAGTTTAATATGCCTAGAGCCACCTAAAAGTCTTACCGGTACAATAGTAGAACCCGCCACTTTTTCTCTTTCAAATGCGGCTATCTGCTTGCGCGTTGCTAGAAGTTTAATATTTCGCGCTGTTTCTGCTCCCAGCGTCAAATTATTTAGCCAAAGCTCTCCATTTCGTATTGTCACGAACGAGCCTTTTAATTGTACATGGTGGTCACGAATTGCCCGCACTTCCAGGCCACTCAAAACCATACCTACTGTTAGCTCGCCACCCAGTATGTAATCATATCGCGCCTTACGATTTACCGTCACGCTGTCAGGGGTATTTTTCCGTTTCATGATGATATTATATCATACAGTCGTAGTTTTTAATTTTACGCAATCTCCACCTATTAAATCGCTGAGCTTTTTTAGCAGCTCACTACTAGCGTCTACCCTAAACGGCATCCTTAACGGGCGCATAGTTTCACCATCTTTTAACACCAATACTACCTCTTGGAATCCCGAATTTAAATCTGCCAATCGTCTAATTGCCGACAGCGTATCTGTATCATTTGGGTTCTTGATTAATAGATACAGCCGTTCTTTTCTCGGATCCTTCGGCGGTTCTTTCAATACTCGCGGCGTATCCATTGTTGGAGTTTTACTAGGCGCTTCCTTGCCGCCGCTATTATATACTCTTTCGGCAGAAGATTTGCTGCGCCCCCCTCGTCCATTTGATGGTGCAGCCACCGGCGCTGCCAATTTTGTACCGGTAGAAACATAATTATCCAACACCTCATCAGATACCAGCTCTACTACCTCAGCCAATATCTTCACATCAGAAGTCGCGTTACCATCTTTATCCGTCGCGTTCACTTTGCCTCGTACCCTTACTACATTATCTACTTCAAGTTTACTGCCATACTCCGCAAACACGCCAGGAAACACAATAAATTCAGTTTCAGCAGATTTGTTTTCCATTTTTACAAAAGCCATTTTATCGCCTTTTTTCGTCAAGATTGTTCGTACTGCCGTGATAATTCCCCCAATCGTTACAATCTTATTATCATTTTCCGCCTTTATCATATCCATAGGGTGAGTCTGTTCTTCAAAGTACGTGTCATATTTATCTAGCGGGTGTGCAGACAGATACAGACCCATCAAATCCCTCTCCCAGAGCAATTGTTCTTTCTCGGGATATTGCACGGGCGCCTGTTTTATTTCTACCTCGGGTACTGCTCCTGCTTCGCCCATCATTCCAAACAAATCCGTTTGCCCGCTTCCCACATCTTTTTGTATTTTTGCGCCATAGGCCTGTATCGCCTCCAAATTAAATAACAAATCAGATCGCGACGCCCCAAAGCGGTCAAAAGCCCCCGTCTTGATCGCCGCTTCCCAAGATTTTTTATTAAATTTAGTCGAATCTACACGCTTAGCAAAATCACATACAGATTTAAACGGCCCGTTCTTATCTCTTTCCGGTATTACATAGTCTTCCACCAAAGCCTTGCCCATACTTTTGATCCCAGATAAGCCAAACCGAATCGTATTTTCGCCACCCACAATACCAAAATCACCATACGACTGATTAATGTCTGGGCCTAGTACTTTTATTCCCATTCTTTTACATTCTGCAATCTCAATCGCAAGCCTATCTGTCCATCGCATATCCGCCGTCATCAGTGCCGCCATAAACGCATCTGGATAATGCGCCTTAAGATAAGCCGTCCAATATGCTACCAAAGCATAGCACGCCGCGTGCGATTTATTAAAACAATAATTAGCAAAATCTAATAGTTGCCCCCAGAAAGTTTCCGCAATTTCTTCTGTAGCGCCACCAATCTTTACTGCGCCCTCGATAAACTGTGGTTTTACCTTCTTCATCAGGTCAATCTTTTTCTTGCCTACAGCCTTTCTCAAGGTATCCGCCTGACCACCAGTAAATCCGCACCATTCCTTAGAAATCTGCATGAACTGCTCTTGGTAAATCATAATTCCGTAAGTGTTCTTCAGTGAATTTTCCAATCCGGGGTGCAGATATGTGATTTCTTCTTTTCCATGCTTACGGCGAATAAATGAATCAATAAATTGCATTGGGCCCGGGCGATACAGTGCCACCATAGCGATTATATCTTCAAAAGTAGAAGCCTTCAAATCTTTAAGGTATCGTTTCATGCCGGCAGATTCCAGCTGAAAAACGCCAGTAGTCTCTGCTCTTTGTAGGAGCGCGTAGGTTTTCGGATCATCTAGCGGCACCGAATACATATCTATATCATTATTGTAAACTTTGCGAATCATTCTCAGTGCATTATTAATTACGGATAAGTTGGATAAACCCAAGAAATCCATTTTCAAAAGACCTAACTCTTCCACTTGCCCCATCGGAAATTGTGCGGCAATCGGTCCTTTTGCGGAAACTTCCAGCGGCAAAAATTTTACCAAATCATCTGGCGCAATAATCACGCCGCAAGCGTGTACGCCATGATTCCGAATCGTCCCTTCTAGCCGCGAAGCAAAATCAATCACTTCTTTGGAAGTTGGGTTTGTTTCATATTCCTGCTTCAAATCTGGCACATCACGAATCGCATCAGCCAGATGCACATGGTGCCCCATCACTGGATCTGGCACCATCTTCGCCAATCTATCGGCCTCAGCATAAGGCACTTCCAATACGCGCGCCACATCTCGTACTGCGTTTTTTGCCATCATTTTGCCAAAAGTTGCAATATTTGATACTCGGTCGTACCCATATTTATTGGAACAATATTCAATTACTTCATCTCGCCTCGTGTCTTGTATATCCGTATCAATATCTGGCATACTAATCCGATCCGGATTCAGGAAACGCTCAAACAGTAAATCGTATTTCAGTGGATCTAACTCCGTAATACGTAACGCATAAGCCAAAATTGAACCCGCCGCCGAGCCACGCCCAGGCCCATATACAATACGTTGCCCTTTGCCCCAATTAATGAAATCTTGCACAATCAAAAAGTAGCCATTATAACCCATTTTATCCACTACGGATAATTCATAATCAATTCTAGGTAAAATTTTATGTACCTCGTCGCGGTCTTCGTCGACCTTTTCAAGAATTTTTCGGCAATCCGCTACTTCCAAATTGGACACTTCCTCCAACTTTTTACCACCATATCTATAAACCAATCCCTGGAAGACTAGCTTATCCAAATACGTCTTTTCGTCTTCGCCATCCGGTACTGGGAATTTCGGAATCAAAATTCGGCCAAGTTGTAAATCTACATTGCACCTATCGGCAATCGCTTTCGTATTCAAAATAGCTTCTGGACACGTATCTTCCCAATGCGATATTATTTCTTCTGCTGGGATCACGTGTAAATCGTAATCTTTCAACGTCATCCTGTTCGTGTCCGACAAATTCGACGCAGTGCCTATACACAATAATACTTCATGCGCATCTTGGTCTTCTTTTTTTAAATAATGCGCATCACAAGTGACCACTAAGGGCAATCCTAATTCTTTTGCGTGTGCCAAATGCCAATCATTAACTTTCTTCTGTTCTGCCGAATGAGTAGATGATTTTGGGTGCCCATGATCTTGCATTTCCAAATAAAAACGGTCTTTAAAGACATTTCTGTACCAATCTATCAATTCGAGCGCTCGTTTATCATCGTCTGCGCGTATAGCTTCGCTAATTTCGGAACCCATACAGCCAGACAAACAAATAATTCCCTCATTATATTTCATGAGTTCATCATGGTCAGTTCTCGGCTTATAATATTTACCGTGCTCTTCAGCATTGCTCATGATACGACAAAGGTTTTCAAAACCTTTATTATTCATCGCAATCAAAGTTATATGGAATCTCTGCTTGTCATGTGCGGGATCCTTATCCGTCATTTTCCGCGCCGCCACATAAGATTCCAGGCCAAGTAATGGCTTAATCCCAGCATCATTACAGCACTTATATAGCTCTACCAAAGCAGACATAGTGCCGTGGTCGGTCACCGCTACGGCCTCCATGCCTTGTTCTTTTACGTAATCCACCAGCTCCGGCACCTTAGTCAACCCATCGAGTAAAGAATAATGGGTATGATTATGTAGGTGTACAAAATCGCTTGGCTTTAACTTCATTTTTTCTCCGAGTTACTTTTCTCGGCTGGTTTTGCTTCCTTTTCTTCTTTTGTTTTTTCGCAATGAGGCTTATCCTCTTCTTTACAGTCATGCTCATCCTCACATTTACATTCGCCTTTTTCACACTTCTCTGTCTTATCTGAAACAAACTTCCCAGCGATAGCACCAGCAATGCCACCAAGCAATGCTCCTAGAACAAACTTCCCCGCTCCGCTTTTATTTTTTTCCGCCATCTTTACTTTCCTCCTTCTTTTCTTTAATTTTTTCCTTTAATTTTGGGTTGATATATTTATCAACAAACATTTCCATCGTCCCACCTATTGATGTCATACCTTTTACATTTGAAACGATGCCATTCGCGTTTCTTGCAATATCTTTACTTTCCTTTACTACTTCTTTTGTCTCTTTGCTGAGGTCAATCAATTTAATAAATAACACAATGCCCACTATCAGAAACACGAAAAGCGTAATGCTTAGAATTGCGACCAATATCCACTCGGCTACATTCATATTTTCTCCTTATTTAATATTATGTTATTATTTACCGTAATTTGCTACAAAATTCCTCACATCGTCAGCATAATCTGTCTCAGATAATACATATTCAAGATGTGCCAAGAAATAATTTTTTGGATCACCAGTCGTAATCCACTTCCCCTTACTATGTGCCACTAGCACGTCGCCATGTTCTGCCAACTTCGTGATAGCATCCACTGTCCAGAGCTCACCATCCAGGCCAGTATTCTTAGGCAACAAATACTCAAACACTTCCGGAGTTAACAAATACCTACCATAGCTAGTCAAATTACTAGGCGACAAATCTGGAGTTTTTGGCTTCTCCACAATGTGAGAAAGCGTACCATTCTCTTTTAGAGCTACCATTCCGTATTTGTGCCACACTTCCTCTGGCATCTCCTGTGTTGCAATTACAGCCTTTGCGTTCTTGTTATTTTCGTAAGTATCAATCAAAGTCTTTACGTCACCCTGACCAAGAATCAAATCATCACTATATAATACTACAAAAGCCTCTTCGTCCTTCACAAAATCCTTTGCCGAGACGATAGGTGAGCCATTCCCGTACGGCAGAGTCGCATCCTGCTCAATTACTGTAATTTGTGGGAAATCTAGCACCTCCTCAACCGGCTTGAACCGTTCGGACTTCCCCTGCTTGTCTAGTAGCTGTTTAACATTCTGTGCTGGATTGTGAAAATAATCCTCGTAAATCTCTTTAGATTTAGAATTTGGTGTTGCTACGATAATTATCTCGGTTATCCCTGCCGCCACACACTCTTCTACGCAAAGTTGCATCACCGGCTTAGCACCAATCGGAATCATCGCCTTTGGTATCGTTTTAGTAATGGGTAAATAGCGACTGGCAAAACCAGCATCAGTAATAATAGCCTTTCTAATAGCCATAATAGCCTCCTTAAAACCCAATTATAGCACAGGTTAGCTTTTCTTTTTAGCTGTTTTTGTAGTTTTAACGGATTTACGAACTTTCTTGCCTGAAGCTACCTTACGTGATTGGCTCCGCGCGATTTTATCTTCGATGTTTTGCTCGCGGTTATGTACTCCATAAATCAAGCTCGTCACACCCACAATTAACATATAAGCTCCGAAAAACCTAATAAATGTCATTATTTCGAAAGCTCCGGCGTTTAAAATTACCGCGCCCATCACACATCCACATACGCCAGCCAATATCCGAATAAAGCGGTCGGTTGGATCGACGGTGGACAAAAAACCATGGAAAATATCAATGATGCCAGATACTACAGTGTACGATGCCAGAATAATCAAGCTAGATACTAAACTATTTCGCGCAAAAAACAACAACGCCACTGCCGCCGCCACGTCTATCAACGCATCAATTACGGAGTTTATCCAGCCATGTTTCTTTACTGAGCTATAAAGCGCGCTCACAGCATCCACGATGCCCATCAAAAGCAACAGAACGCTAATCACTGCGATAATAGTCTCCATATCCGTCATGCCACCAAATAACGCCAGGCAACCAAACACAATTGCAAGCGCTCCACGAAATATAAACACCACCCAGTGTTTATCAATAAATCTCCGATTAATTTTTGCCATAAAAATCCTTTATTACTTATGTCTATTATATCACATAATCAACTTAAGCGAAATTTATATATGTCGTTTTTTCTTGCGCGCAGTTTCTACTAACTTTGTTATTTGGTATTTCGCTGGCTTTAAAATCATATCGTGGGCCGGCGTGTATCTTAACTCCTCACATCCAAAAGAACGCTTAAACTCGCTTACCCCATAGAAACGATGCGATTTTTCCTCTGTGCCTACAATCCCCCACAAATTATACCTAATACAGCCTCGTCGTCTAGCCTCTTCCATCGCTTCAATATGCAGAAGTGGTGCGGCGGAGTACCTCGTACCCATCTCAGAAGATACGCCATAATGATAGCTTGCTTCTGGCCCATAAAAAATCATAAAATTCTGTGCCAGGATTTCTCCGTCTTTCCGTGCCGTATAAATCAACACCTCTCTGTTCTCGCGAAAAGCTTCGAATTGTTTTGTCAAAAAACTCTCCGAAAACGCTACATACCCCTGTCGTTCAGCATGTTTTTTCTCTAATTTACAGAATTCTCGTATTGCTGCGTCATCATCGCTTGCCGTCACCTGAATCTCGGACTTTTCAGCTTTGCGCAGCTTCCTGCGAAATCCTTGCGACGTTCCCGCCAAGATTTCCTCTTCTGATTTCGTTAAATCTAGCACCCCAGCATATTCAACAGATAAATACATCGGCGCCTTCTTTAATCCGAGCTCCTTCATTAGTTGTAAAGATTTTTCTGATAAAATCAGCTGCGGCCTCACCCGCGCGAACGCACATCCAGCCCCAGTCGCTTCTTTGCGAATATCGTCAAACACCATACGTACTAATTTCTTATCTCCCCAATCTAAAATTGGGCCGCCCGCAATCGCCAGATATTTCCCCCTCTTAGCAGTTTCTACCACTCCAGCATAAGCTCCCACAATCCTTTCACCTCTCATGGCAACGCGCCGTACTATTTTCTTCCCTCTAGCAAGGTGAAACTCATAAAAATCCCACGACTGCAAAAAATTCGCTTCCTCGTGAGATTTGATAAAGTCATCCCAGACATTTCTATCTAGGCAGTCCGTCAAAATCTCTCCGTTACTCACAGATGCCTCCTTTTCTTTCTAGCCTTTTCCACCACCAGATCTTTCATATACCCCATACGCGAAATTACTAAATCATGCGCTGGCACAAATTCTACCACTTTTCCGCCAAACCCAGTCTTAAATGTCGTCACCCCAGAATAACGATGCCCTGGCTGGCCGGCCGGTGCAATCCCCCACAGATTGAATCTCTCATAACCTTCGCTCTTTAGGTCTCTCATCGCCTGCCACAACAGCGCGTATGCTCCAGGTAATTTTCTATTTAATAACGTTGAAGCTGCCTCGTAATAATCTCCCTCGCGACCACTCTTTACTATCAACCCATACGCTATTGGCTCCCCGCCCCTGTTTTGCGGAGTTTTCATAGGCGCTTCCTTCGCGCCATTATCTGTTTTGTCTGAAGTTCTTGCTACATAAATCTCAATCTTATCACCAAATGCTTCTCTCTCTGCCATTAATGTCTTTAAATTCGGTGGAACGAAGTTTTGCCGTCTCGCCGTCTCTACTTGTACTTCATGAAATTCCTTAAAAATCTCCTCTGTCCTCTCTCTATGAACTTTTATGCCAATTTTCTCCGCTCGCCTTACCTCATATCTTGTCTGCCTACGCATCTCGGCCAGTAGCTCCTCCTCTTCATGCTTCAAATCTATCATTACTGTATGCTCTGCCGCTAGATGCATCGGCGATTTTTTTAACCCTAAATCTGCCAGAATCTTCAAATTCTTAGAATTTGACTCTAGCTGCGGCCTTACCCGCACAAATACACATTTTTCTCTCTTAGCAACTTCTGCAATTCTGTCAAATACCCTTTTCACCGCTTCTTTATCTCCCCAATCTACCAGGGGCCCACATGGTACCTCTAAGTATCTCCCCCTCTTCGCATCTCTGACTATCAAAATCGCCCATCCAAATCCGCCAAAATCTTCCGCTACTACCTTTGCGCCCAAAATCTCATTCATTTTGCCATATTCTATTGACTGCAAAAAATTCGCCTCAGGAAATCTTTCCACAATCTTTCCCCAATCTTCCGAGGTGCATTTATCTAGCGTTACGCCACCTTCGCTGCCGTATATAATCTCACTCATCCACCTCCTTTTCTAAGTAATCTTTTATGATTTTACGCGCTGGTTCCAGCTCGCGCTTACTGTAATAAGTTGGAAAATTGATGATTTTACCCGCTACTTCCGTGGATACTGGGCAGGCTTGTTCGTCAAAATGCACCTTTTTGTAATATCTCTCTGGAGATACTGGCTTTTCATACCAGAACCCACCAAAATAATACCCGGATTTCTCTAACCGCTTCAATACTTCATTTCTATCCCTCACTAAATAAAATTCCCTAATCGGTGGCTCACCAGATCTTTTTAGGCTCCGTATCTGTCCGAGCGCCATCTTTGCCTCAAATTTACTTATTTTACGCGTCAAATCCAACTTATTATCCGCTGATTTCTCCACCCAGTGCATCGCCAACAAAAGCCGCATCAAGGCGCCGTTCAAATGGATATAAGATAATCCTCGGTACATCGCTCCAAACAATGGATAAAATCTCACTCTCAGCGCATCAGACGGTCTCGGAGTTTTACTAGGCGCTTGAATCGCATTTTTACAGGGGTGACGCAAAATCACCGCACCGCCAGAGATTGTATCAATAGACTTTTCCTTGCCAAAAGACAACGCCGTTGCCGCCCCTATAGTGCCGGCCTCTCGGCCGTCTGCGTACTTCACTCCAGTACAGTGCGCCAAATCCTCAATTATCGTCAATCCATGTTTTTCGGCAAACTTCTCTATCGCGACAATATCCACCGGATTCCCGAGCGTATTCTGAACAATTATGCCCTTCACCTTGTCTGGTGCAGTATCAACTGCGGCGTGCCCTTCGGGCACGCTCCGGGCCGCTCTGGCCGAGTCCTCATGTCCCGCAGAGCAAGTCGCAGTTAATACTGCACCGATGCTGCAAACATCAAAATTCAAATCCTTACGTGAAATATCTGCAAATATCGGCACTAGCCCCGCCGCTTTCACCGCCTCATATACCGCATAACATGTAAAACCATTCACGATTATCGCATCACCCCTATTAAAATATGCCTTTAAGGCCAAAGCCAAACTAGAACGCCCATTTTTACATAAAATCGCCTCACCACCGTATTTAGCCTCCAGCAATCTCTTTAAATCTTCACAATCTTTTTTTCGTCCGATGGCAAAAGTATGCGCCCATCTTTGTCTCCTCGTATAATTTGCTGCCGCGCCTAAGAAATAATGCCTCACTTATTTATCCTCCTTAGCAACACGCTTAATGCTCTCGCTAGCTCTTCTGGGCTAGAGATATAGGGCGCGTGTGTCCAGTTGGCATAAAATTTCAATTCTGCATTTGGCAATCTCTCGTACATCGCCGTCGCCTGCCGCGGTGGAGTGGTAGTATCTTTCTTCCCCCACAAGATAAATGTCTTAGTGGTGACTTTTTTAAAATCTAAATCCTTATCTGACTCTAGCATATTTACTAAAGTCTTTTTCATATTTTCCGGCGCCCTAGAATAATCTGTCGAACCAGTAATCTTATGAAAAGCCTTATCTACTACCGCAATCTTTTTCAATGGCTTACCTATTTTTGATACTTTTTCTACAAATCTCTTTCGCGCAGACGGCTCATAAATCCCCGCGCTATCTAACAGAATCAAATATTTTAGCTTATCCGGCTTTTTGGCGCACAGGTTAAGTAAAATCCGCCCACCGTTAGAGTGCCCCAAAGCGATAGCACCATTTGGGATATTCCTATCTGCCCACGCCATATAATCTTCAATCGTGAAAACTTTATCAGAGTGCTCTGTCAACCCCGGCACATGCAACATTTTAGCATTAATCCCGGCATCTTTCAGCATTTTTAGCGTGGCCCGCCACGGCTCCACCGTATAAGTCCAACCATGAATAATGTAAAAATCCACTTTCCCGGCGTTTTCAACGCTAGTCGCCTTTTCTTTTATTTTATCCACACGCCGTTTTTCCAAAAGTCCTGTCCCACTACTCATGAATCTAGCCCCCAACTCTTACGCCGGTTCACTGCAGCTTTTTCGCGCCTGCACAATCTTTTCGCGTCTTCCGGATTTGCTAACAATTTTTCAATAATCCATTCCAGATATTGACTTCCCTTAAAAATCAAAGTCTCGTCGCCCGTTATGTTCTTTTCGATATACTCAAGCGCCTTGCGCGGATCCGTAGTGGCCACCGCTGAAACACCCAAACTCTTCAGCTCCGGTGCGGTATATTGTTTTGTTCTCCTACCCACTAGAATTACCCTATCAGGATTCATCTCGGCAATTAATTTCGCTAGCTTTTTATGCTCCTCTCCAGTAATGGAGCCCTGATCCACTATATCGCCAATTATCAACCATTTATGCTCGGCATGCATCCTTTTGGTCATATCTAAAATCGAAGCCACTGAAATCAAATGTGCATTATAGCTACTATCTACGATGTTGATACCCTTTTTACCCATAAAATACGAGCTCCGTCCGGGCGCCATTTTAATCTCCGAAAAATCCGCTTTAAAAGGCATCTTAAGGTATCGCATCAAATCTTGCAGTACCAACAAATGAAATGCAATATCTCTCGGCTCCGGATGATTAAAATGAAACACTGTATCTCCGTAAGTAAAATCCGTATAGTCCGGATATACTACATATTTTTTGATTTCATTCTTCTTAATCGGTACCACTTTTGCCTTTATCCCCTCCGTGGCAACCCTCATCGCTTTTGAATCAGCATCTATATAGACGATTTTCTTTGTGTTCTGTGGCAACGTCGCGAACTCTGCCGCTATTGCCTCATCCAGGCTATCAAACCTCCCATCTTCTACTTCTTTTTCAAATTGCACTGCGTGCGACAGCCCCACCGAAACCCATATCGTCACCTCTGGCTTCAGCCATTCAGCCAAAAATTCCGCCTCATGTGGCCGCTCACCGTCTATCTCTACTACATAAAACTTCTGATTGTATCTATGGAACAGCGATTTCACCGGTGCTGCCACCAAAAGATACAACCACCTTAATTTGGACCCTTTGATTCCTTCCAGCCCCAACAAATCAAAAGAAATCCCAAAAGCCGAATTTGCATCATGAGAATAATGTGCCTTATCGCCCATCTCATGCTCAATTAAGTGCAGCATTGTAGTCTTGCCGGCTGAACCGGTAATCGCAATTATTCTCGGGCTCCACCGCCTTAACACTCTATTGGCAAAATGCCGAAAATATTTTGCCACCACGAAATAAAAACGCTTCTTAAATTTAGCAGCAGTCATAGAATCATTATACCATATAGAAACACAGTATAAATATCTTTACATTTTAATTTCGGCGTCTACACCAGCAGGAAGCGAAAGATTCTGTAAGCTTTCAATCGTTTTTGGATTTGCGTTAGAAATATCAATCAACCTCTTATGTACTTTCATTTCGAAAGCCTCACCACCAGTTTTATAAACATGCGGCGATTTCACTACGGTAAAAGTTGAACGCTTAGTCGGTAGCGGAATAGGCCCACTAATTGAAGCGCCAGTGCGAATGGCCGTTTCTACAATTTGGCGTGCGCTCTGGTCAATTACGCGGTGGTCATAAGCCTTCAAGCGAATCCGAATTTTTAAGCCTTCATCTTTTTTAGCTTCTGTCATTTTTTCCTTTCTTACCTGATAACCTCTTAAGACATGAGTTTTTCAAGCTTGATAATTAATGTTAATATAGCCCCATTATACCACACTTTTCTTAAAAATCAAGACGGCGCTAGTCATAAAAAAGCCGGGCGGTTTCACCAGCCCGGCAGGTAGGTTTATCTTTTTTTGTTGCCGTTGCGCCATATAGGCCGCCAGTCGCTCGGATGACGGGCATTCATATCAACTGTATCTGGCTGATTGACAAAGTCAACCGCAACACAGGTGAGAAAGAATGCCACTGCGAAAGTAAATGCTAACCAGCAATTCTTGGTGACATCTAATACTCCATCGCCAATTATCATCTCCACGAGCTGGGGCATTCCTAGGCCAGCCAACAACATCGGGATAATAAAATATCCCATTACGTCGTGCGTCATCTTCGTAGGGCTGCACACGGCGCGCCGCGTCGGATAGTTCGCCACGTCGTTTTTTCTCAATGCCCAAGCCACGATTGCCATTGCAATAATCACAATCAGCCACCAGCACAACGAATCCACCATGGCCACCCCTCTTACGCCAGTTTTGGCGTACATTCCGATTAGCGCCACCAGCATAATGGATAACGACAGGTCTCCTGGAAAAAACGCTTTGGACTGGTGTTTCCACAAAGGCACTTCGCGGGACTCAAACACAACTCCCACGAAGAACATCAGGCCCGGCCAGATTATCCAAGCCACGATTGTCATTAAGAATCGGTTTATTACTGCCTCACGATAAAATGCCGAAAGCGACTCTAAAAAATACATAGATTTACCCCCCCTCGAAATACAAAAATAAACCTACCACCTTAATTATATCATACTTACGCCAAAAAGTCAATCTTGCCATCAAAAATCCCTCAGCCAAGAGGGATTTTTGCTAAAATAACAATGATATTATTTTATAACTTTGGTGATAACACCAGAACCTACCGTCTTACCACCTTCACGGATAGCGAAGCGGTCGTTGTTGTTCATAGCCACCGGCGCGAGCAACTTAACCTTAAAGGTTACCTGATCGCCAGGCATCACGATTTCCTTATCGGCAGGCAATTCCACCTCACCGGTCACATCGGTAGTGCGGAAGTAGAATTGTGGCTTGTAGCCCTTAGAGAATGGCGTATGACGACCACCTTCCTCTTTCTTAAGGATATAAACCTCTGCTTCAAATTCAGTGTGTGGGGTAATAGTGCCAGGAGCAGCAATTACCTGACCACGCTCAATCTGGTCGCGCTCAATACCGCGAAGAAGAAGACCTGCGTTGTCGCCAGCTTGACCTTGATCCAAAGTCTTGTGGAAAGCCTCAATTCCAGTCACAACTGATTTCTGAGTGTCTTTCAAACCAACGATTTCTACCTCATCGTTCAATTTTACGACGCCCTGCTCAATACGACCAGTAGCTACAGTACCACGGCCCTTAATTGAGAATACGTCCTCAATTGGCATCAAGAATGGTTTGTCGAGGTCGTGCTCAGGGATGTCGAAGTATTCATCCATCGCCTTGACAAGCTCCATGATGGCGTCTTCGTTCTCTTTGTCGCCCTCAAGCGCCTTAGTAGCAGAACCCTTAATAATTGGTGCGTTGTCGCCATCAAAACCGTACTTGTTCAAGAGGTCACGTACATCCATTTCCACAAGCTCTACGAGCTCTGGATCGGCCAAGTCCATCTTGTTAAGGAATACGATAATTTTCGGCACGTTCACCTGGTGAGCCAAGAGCACGTGCTCACGAGTCTGTGGCAACGGGCCATCGTTTGCAGCCACTACGAGGATAGCGCCATCCACCTGTGCAGCACCGGTAATCATGTTTTTAATGTAATCTGCGTGGCCTGGCATATCTACGTGCGCATAGTGACGCTTGTCAGACTCATACTCCTGGTGTGAGGTCGCAATAGTGATACCGCGAGCCTTTTCCTCTGGGGCATTATCAATTTGATCATAAGCGACTGCCTTGTTGACATCTGAAGGAAGACGCTTCGCGAGTACGTTAGTAATCGCAGCAGTTAAAGTGGTTTTACCATGGTCGACGTGACCCATGGTGCCGACGTTAATATGCGGCTTGGAACGGTCAAAATTTGCCATTCAATCTCCTTTTAATTTTATTACGTCTGGAGCGCTAATAAAAACCAGCTCCAAAACTCTACAGTACTATTTTAGACTATTTTCTTCAGCTTGTAAAGAGTAAAATCACTAAAACCCCATAATACAAAAATTTCACCCATAAAAACGCCCCCGCATCACAATACGGGGGCAAAGGCATAGTTGCATTATTCAGTAAGATTCCAGTCAAAATACTCCATACAGTGACGCCGCACTTCCCCCGCGAACGAATCGTCGGATACAGCACTCACTACACGCACAATGGCGCTAGCTTGCTCAAGAATCTCATTCTCTCGGCCCTCAAATTCCGGCGGAATTTCGCCGCCGTTTAAAGAGTATCTTCCAGTCACGATGTCATGCATTGCGCGAGCAATTATCATCAACATTCCTATCGGCGCAACAGGCTTGTCGATTGCCGACGCGACATACTCCACGAACAGACAAGCCTCTTCGGATAAATCCGGACATACTTTTTGCGGGTTTTTCAATTTACTTCCGATATTGACAATCATCATAAAGACACCTCCTAATCATCATCGCTGCTAGAACCTTCCTGCCGAGTAACGCAATTTGCCTTAACGTCCCTAGATTGCCCACTAACCTACACCGTAATTACATCACATCTAATCTTAAAAGTCAATAACCGCCCATCTTAATTTACATTTTAAACAAAGTATTGTATAATAGCATAAGGTTGGGAGTAGTTTTACAAGGAGCGTGATTTTATTGTCCATTTATTATGACGAAGGCCATGTGCGCATCTGGCACGGCTACAAAATTTATGAAATGGGTGAGTTCACCTTGCGCAGCGGCGTTGGTCTGATTGGCTTGACCGATATGGCTAACCCTCACGAAACTATCGCTGAGCGGTTTTATCGCCGAGGCGAATCCATTCTCGAACATACCTCTAAGCTTGCTTATCTTTGTTCGACCTTCAGCAGCAATTTTCCAGGCGGGTTCAATGCACTCAATCCTTTCACCGACCGGTTTTATAAGTCGGATTCCGGCATCATTGAAGATTGGCTTATCTTCGCCGTAGCACTGACTCATGATATTCCCGAAGTTTTTACCGGAGACATCCCAGATGATGGTAGCAGAGCGCACGCAGACAAAGACGAAATTGAACGTATGCTTTACGAAGAGAAAATCGCCCCCGCCTATTCGCATGAAGATTATATGCTCATTAGGGAGTTTTTCAACTCTTTTCAAAATCATGATACCCCTGCTGGGCGAGCTCTTTACTGCTTGGATAAGCTGGAGGCCGTCTTGCAGTTGCTTTGGCTTGAGCGGTATGAGGCTTACGGCTTAATCACCGCTAAACTTTCCCCTACCGGCCAAGACATTCACTATATGAAATTGACCGGTACCCCTTGCGCCACCGACTGTTGGGCCGCACATTTAAAAGATCGCATCAAAGACTTCCCTACGGCCATTACGCGACATATTTACGGCGTGCTCTACGTTGCCGTTATGGATATTCGTGGCGAATGGTTTCCCTGGTGGAACAAAATCTAAATCACTACTCCCCCGCCCCCCGCACTCGCTGCGGGGGATTTTTCTGCCGTAGAAAAGCCGGGCGGTTAAGCCCGGCTTGGGTCTTGATTTTGGCGGCTTTGATGGACATATGTGTATAGAACGGTACCGGCGGGCACGCGGAATATATATCTATATTCTTCTATTTCGTCTTTAAATCCTTTCAAAAACCACCATTTTTTGTAAGAGGTTCTTACGGTGTGACTCATGGTCACCGTTCGCTTATCTTGTCGATAATAAATATCAATATTCGATACGTCTACTTTCGCTATTTGTATCTCGTCATTCTCTCCATGATAGGCAAAATACGCCATGTGCCCGTCTATTATCGCATAACACGGCATCCCGTCTGACACGTCTTGGTCAATCAGGGTGCAAGTCTCCGTTGCCGGGCTAGACACATCCGTATATTCCTTTCCAAATGATATAAACATAAAGATTGCCACGGATGACAATAGCACAATTGCCACAAGCACTAAAAACACCCCCTTGTATTCCTTGCAACTGGGCGCATACCCAAAAAACACCACAGCTAGAAGCGAAATCGAAAGTACGCTTGCCATTATCATTATGTGCACGTAAACACCTCCAGAAATATCAAAGTGCAACCCCGCCACTTTAATTATAGCATTTTATGCATATTTTTGCAAATCAAAAATCCCCCTCCCGTACCGAGGGGAATTTTACAAGTCAAAGCAATATTATTACTTCGCTGCGCTGCGCTTCTCGATAATCTCTTGCGCTACATTCGGTGGTACTTCCTCGTACGCATAAAGCTCCATCGAAGAAGCTGCCCGCCCCTGCGTCATTCCGCGGAGGTCGCCAGTATAACCAAACAAATTCGCCAATGGGCAGAATGCCTTAATTAGTTTTGCTCCACCGTTCAAATCTTCCATTTCGTCAATTCGCCCACGGCGTGAGTTGATATCGCCAATTACGTCACCCATGAAATCTTCTGGAGTAGTGATCTCCAGTTTCATCACTGGCTCGAGTAATACCGGATTCGCTTTTTTGATACCTTCACGAGTAGCCAACGAACCAGCCAAGGTAAAGGCGAGTTCTGAGGAGTCCACATCGTGGTACGAGCCATCATATAGGGTAGCCTTAATATCTACCACCGGATAACCAGCAATCACACCGCCAGCCAGTGTATCTTCCACACCCTTTTGTACTGGCTTGCGATACTCTTGCGGCACCACGCCACCTTTAATCATATCAATAAATTCAAATCCCTTACCCGGTTCGTTTGGCTCAAACTTAATCCATACATCACCATACTGGCCACGACCACCAGACTGCTTGATGTGTTTACCCTGGGCTTCCGCCGTACCACGGATTGTTTCGCGATAAGCCACTTGTGGTGCGCCAGTATTGGCCTCCACACCGTGCTCACGCTTGAGGCGGTCGATAATAATCTCAAGATGCAACTCGCCCATACCAGAGATAATTGTCTGCCCGGTCTCTTCGTCTGTATGTACACGGAAAGTCGGATCTTCTTCAGCCATCTTAGAAAGACCGATGCCCATTTTCTCTTGATCCGCCTTTGTCTTAGGCTCTACAGCAATAGACACTGGTGGATCCGGGAAGTCAATGCTTTCAAGCAAAATCGGATGTGCCGGGTCGCAAAGAGTTGTGCCAGTAGTTACATTTTTTAACCCCACTACCGCAGCAATATCACCTGCGCCAATTTCCGAAATATCCTTCCGGTCGTTTGCGTGCATCCGCACTAAGCGCCCAATTCTCTCTTTATCGCCAGTAGATGCATTAAGCACTGTATCGCCAGACTTCAATTTCCCGGCATACACGCGGATAAAGATCAACTTACCCACAAACGGATCTGTCGCAATCTTAAATGCTAGTGCCGTTAGCGGCTCAGAGTTATCGGCTTTGCGTACAATCTGGTCGCCAGTTTTCGGGTTAGTGCCTACCGTCTGACCTTGATCACGATCGAGTGGTGAAGGTAGATAGTCAGTCATCAAATCCAAAACTTTCTCCACAATCACCCCACGACCATCACCGCCAGTCACCAAGAAGAAATCGCCGTCCAACACTCTCTTGCGCAACGCTGCCTTCAATTCATCTACCGTAATCGCCTCTTCGCCCTCATTGAAGAATTTCTCCATCAAAGCCTCGTCAGCCTGCACAGCCTCCTCAATCAGCATGGAGCGAGCATTTTTTGCTTTCTCCACCATATCCGCCGGAATCTCGCCCACCGTCAATTCATGATCTGCATAATCTTTGTAGGTGTAGGCTTTCATATCAATCAAATCCACCACGCCACAAATATCTTTTTCAAATCCGATAGGAAGATGAATTGCCACCGCATTTTTAGACAAACGCTTATGAATTGATTCCAAAGATTTATAGAAATCCCCACCGATCTGATTAATTTTGTTCACAAAACAAATCCGTGGCACACCATATTTAGTTGCCTGACGCCACACTGTTTCGGATTGTGCTTCCACTCCCATCTTACCATCAAATACCACTACGGCACCATCTAGCACACGCAAGCTACGCTCTACTTCTGCCGTAAAATCAATGTGTCCTGGGGTATCGATAATGTTAATCTGGTGATTTTTCCAATACACGGTCACAGCAGCAGAAGTAATCGTAATTCCTCGCTCCTTCTCTTGCTCCATCCAGTCAGTATCGGCACCACCAGTACCGCCCTTCACTAGGTCAATCTTGTGCTTCAACCCCGTACGATACAAAATCGCCTCCGAAGTCGTAGTCTTACCCGCGTCAATATGAGCAATAATCCCAATATTTCGCAGTTTACTTAAATCTTTGATTTCAGTAGCCATCATGCTCCTTTTGCTTATTATTTTATTGATTTCTGTCGTGAGCTCCACACTCAAAAAACAAGAAACACTACTTCAAAATAATTCTATCATAAAATCTTTAAAAACAAAAGATGTAAAATTGGAAAAGCCCCGAGCACATGGCCCGGGGCTGGATTGTCAGTTAGGTGTTGACAATCATGATACCAGTCTTCACGACGGAGTATTTCTCCGTCTGCTGGTTGTTGTAGGCGATGATTTCGCCCAACAGTTTAATGATGGTTTGGTAAACGAACCGCTGCTTGCGTCTCGGTACACCCGACCATTCAGCCAGGACGTGTGCCGGGGTTTCGCAGCCCTTCTGCCAAATCAAGAAATCCTTGACCGGCATCCCCACGGGACGGGGGCTCAGCAGCACGCTCCTGTCGCTATTGACAGGCTGCGCCGCCAGGGTGAGCTCAGGGTCAATTTCCTCGTCACCGCCGGCGAAGATGATATCCTGGTCGCCGATTTCCTTCAGGGCTCGGACAATGGCGTCCGCCATTTCCTTCACCATCCAGTTCTGCGCCAGAAGGTTGTCTTTCACGCTCACGGGCAGACGCTCTAGGGTATCGGCGTATACGTCGTTGAACAGGCTTTTCGCCAGGTGGCCTACTCTAGCCGAGCTATCGCGGTAATAATAGGCGAAGCTGCTTGCCCAGGCGTAGTCACCTGCGGCGATGTGGGTGCCAGCAAAGGCGAACACAGCGAAGCTCTCCTTGCGCTTGGCTTCCAGAGACCAAGTCTGTTTCGTTCGCCAGTTACCAACCCTGACGGCCGGCTTTTTGCGATTTTTACCCATTTCAGGGCACCTCCTCAAATATTTTTTAGGGTACGCAAAATTCACCCTAACCTTAATTATAGCACACTTTACTGAAAATGTCAATATCCGGCACCATTTTGCAGGTTAATTAACCATAGAAAATCCCCCGGCGCATATTGCGCCAGGGGGCGGGAGACTGGTAGCAACAGGGGAGTTGCTACGTAAGGTACAAGTTGTTTTAGAGGAGTTTGGGAAATGAACTAAACCATAGGCCCATCGGAAAAGAGAGATATAGAGGAAAAATGAAAAAGTTTGCACGTCTGGAGTAGAGAGACAGTTTATGTGCGCAGCAGTACGACCAGCGCAGTATATTAACCAAACTCTTAAAACAACACCGAGCGACCCAACCAGCATCGCTCGTGAGAGCCATTATATCACGACCTGTCCACCGCGTCAACCTCACACTAAACATTAAGCTAATTTTTTTCGCAAGATTTCTTGCACTGCGCTTGGATTAGCTTTGCCATGCGACTCTTTCATTACTTGTCCCACCAAAAAGCCAATCACTTTCTCCTCACCATTACGGAAATCATCCTGCGCCTTCTGAGTCTCTGGTTTCGCTAATACGGCATCTACTATTTCCTCTAAGGCCCCCAAATCGTTCTCCTGAATTAACCCAAGCTCCTTTGCTATCGTCTTAGCCCCCCGCCCTTTCATCTGCGGATCAAACAGCCTCAAGAACACTTCCTTGGCAGCCGTTGATGACAGCTCTTTCTTAGCGTTCATCTCAGCAAGTTCTTCCAGATCTTTCGCGGCCGGCAAATCATTTAAATACTCTGCCGATTTTTCTTCTGCCAGCAAAACAGATGTGAACAAATTAGAGATACTCTTGACATACTCCTTGTTAATTTCATTCAATTTATGCATCAACTCCGGATAATCTAGTAGCACCTCTAGCGTATCAGGCTTGATAATCTCGTGGAATAAAGCTCTATAATTATTAGGCATCAGTGGCAACTTCGCGCTTTCCGCCTCAATAAATTCACTTGATAACCTAATCGGCGGCAAATCCGGCTCCGGCATATAACGATAATCCGCCGCCACTTCTTTAGACCTCTGTGGGGAAGTCTTACCGGTAGCATCACTCCAGCCCAAGGTTTGTTGAATTACTTTTTCGCCCGCCTCTAAGACTTTAGTCTGCCTTGCAATCTCATATTCCGCCGCTCGCTCCACCGACCGGAAAGAATTAAGGTTTTTGATTTCTGTTCGTGTCCCCAAAGTTTTTGAGCCTTCTGGCGCCAACGACGTATTCACGTCGAACCGCATATTACCATTATATAAATCACCATTCGTAACGCCAGCATAACACATCAACCGCCACAATTCTTTACAATAATCATGTGCTTCTTTCGCCGAATGTATATCTGGCATAGATACTATCTCAATCAACGGCGTATCTACCCGATTTAAATCTACCAATGAATAATTATCAAAATGTGTCAATTTACCAGCATCACCCTCTAAATGTGCATGTTCGATTCTGATTTTGTTGCCAGAAGGTAGCTCTACATATCCAGCACCGATAATCGGTTGATAAAATTGTGTAATCTGATAACCTTTTGGCGAATCTGGATAAAAATAATGCTTTCTATCGAAACGAGAGTATGCATTAATCTCGCAGTTCATCGCTCGCCCTGCCAAAATCGCAAATTTTACAGCCGTGCCGTTTAATCGTGGCAGCATCCCAGGTAATGCATAATCTACCGGTGATACGCACGAATTTGGTTCTTTTCCGCGCGCATCATTATCTACCTCGGAAAACAACTTAGTTTTCGTGCAAAGCTGCACGTGACATTCTATACCTATAGTTGGAATGTATCTCATCAAATGGCTCCCAAATCTTTTAAAGCTTGTTTGTAAATGGCTAAAGCATTTGCGGCTTGCTTGTAGCTTATCTCTAAATCGGCCTCATGCGCAATCGCATTACGCAATTTATGTGCTCGCCACACTGCGTTCAAATTCGTAAAACGCCCGCCGATTCTTTTTAACCTATCCCCCATTGTTTTTCCAGGCACTCCCATTTCCATCATTGCCTTGTCTAGCAATTTATCCCCCTCTATGATCGTCGCGACGTAACTTGTGGGGCTATCTTGTCTTAATTTATTCTCAATAGCCAAAAACCGTGCTTGGTAAGCCTCAACGTTAAAATGGTAACCACGTTTCCCCGTCAATAAAATCGCCACAAACACTAATACTGCTACGATCAACACGGCGATTATAAAAGTCACTACGCCCCCATCCATTATGCCAGCTCCTTCGCGAATTCAATTAATTGCCTGTCGCTACGCCGTGGTCCAACAATTTGTAGGCCTACCGGTAGCCCCTCACCACTCATGCCGGCCGGGATTGCCAGTCCTGGCACACCAGCCAAATTCAGCGATACGCTCATCAAATCTTCCAGATACATCGCCACCGGATCATTAACTTTCTCGCCTAATTTGAACGCCAAATTTGGCGATACAGGAGTCAAAATATAATCACACTTTTTAAAAGCTTCTTCATATTCCTTTACGATTAAAGTACGCGCTTTTGCCGCTTTCAAGAAATACGCGTCATAAAATCCAGAAGACAACACGAAATTACCAATCATAATTCGGCGCTTATTTTCTGACATAAACCCCTCATTTCGGGTATTTTCGTAAAGATTTTCAAGATTACTAGAATCGTCCGAACGAAAACCATATCTCACCCCATCGTGACGTGACAAATTACTCGCCACCTCTGCCGGCTGTATTATATAATACGCCGCCAAAGCATACTTCAACGTGGGCATATCAAGCTCTACGATCTCGAAGCCTTTTTCT
This sequence comes from Candidatus Saccharimonadota bacterium, assembly GCA_017406905.1. Taxonomy (GTDB): domain Bacteria; phylum Patescibacteriota; class Saccharimonadia; order Saccharimonadales; family Saccharimonadaceae; genus Nanosyncoccus. Next base: position 77,821 of record JAFQXN010000006.1, read on the forward strand.
TTCAATATTTTACATTTAGCCTTTAGTGCCTCGCGGATATTTGCATCAACCGCCTCATTATCAAAATCTTTAATAACGCCTATGCGGGTAGCGGAATTCTTCTTTGTGGCATCAGCATTATAGAAATCCGGCAATGTTGTCATATCTTTCGGATCTTGCCCGCTTGCCACCTCCATTAGCAAATTCATATCCTCCGGCGTCTTCGTGAAGAATCCTATGCAATCAAGCGAAGATGCCATAGCCACCACACCGTAGCGCGAAACCGTGCCATAGGTTGGCTTAAAACCATAAATACCGTTAAACGACGCCGGCTGTCGAATTGAACCGCCCGTATCGGTACCGGTGGCAAATTCCACAATATCAAGTGCTACAGCCACCGCAGAACCGCCCGACGAACCGCCGGCCACCCGCCCCTTGTCAAACGCATTAAGTGTCGGCCCATAATAAGAATTCTCGGTGGAAGAACCGTGTGCGAAAGCGTCCAGGTTTGTTCGCCCAATCATAATTGCTCCCTCGGCCTCTAGCTTTTCCACTGCAGTAGCCGTAACCGGGGATTTAAATCCTTCTAAAATGTGTGCCGAAGCTGTAGTTTCTCCATTTTCGCTCAAGAAGTTATCTTTCAGAGCATAAGGCACACCGGCCAATCTTCCCACATCTTCGCCTCGCGCAATTTTTTCATCAATCTCTCGCGCTCTTTTAATTGCTCCCTCTTCGTCCAAAAATGTAAATATATTATAATCGGCAAAATGCTTCGCTTTCTCCAAAGCATCCTTCACTAATCTCTCGGCTGTAACTTTTTTATTTGCTATTTTCATTATAGTACTTTCGGAACTTTAATTTGATTATCTTTTTCTTCTTTTGTTAATGTCAGTAATGCTTCCCTGTTAGCCTCTTGCTCCACAATTTCATCGTCTCGCCACACGTTCTCCATTTCAAATACCTGATAAGTTGGCTCTACCGAATCAGTATTTAATTCGTCAAGTTGCGAAATATATTTTATAATATCTTGCAAATTCTTGCTCAAATTACCAATTTCCGCATCAGACAACGAAAAATTCGACAAATCCGCCAAATGTACTATATCCTCGCGTTTTATATCCATGAAAACATTATAACATAAAAACTCGCAATCTTACACTTTACTACAACGTATAAATTATTTTACATTCTTAAACAATGTTTTCTTCAAATACTCAAAAATCGGCTTCGACTCTTTCAGATTTAGGAAATAACTCGCCAGAAGATAAGCCAGCATGGAAATCGCCGATATTACTAAGAATTTAGGAATCGTAATTACTAAAGATGTATCGGTCGCCATTAGCGGGATAAATTTTGTCATCGAAAACGCCACGCAGCCAGTAATAGCAGTGGCAAACAACATTCTTAACATTGCCTTCCAAAATGATTTATCTAGCAATTCTTTGTGCGATCTCCGCTGCAGTATATATAACAAGATAATTATTTCCACTATTGCACCAATAGATTGCGCCAAACCTAGCCCATCCACGCCCCAATTTATTGAATAGAACCATACCGACAGTAAAATTGTTAGTCCAATTGCAAAAATCGACACGATAAAAGGCGTCTTCGTATCTTGATATGCGTAGAACCCGCGCGAGGCGATATGGAATACCGACCTCGCAAAAATCGCAATACACAAAGTCCCTAAAATCGACGCAATAGTACCATTGCTGTCATTATTACCGATGTTTGAGATAAAACTCGTCACATAACCTCTTCCAAAGAACGCAATTACCGACACTGGCAGGGCAATCCAGATAATCGTCCTCAACGCTTGCCTAAAAGTATTATAAAATTCTTTTTTATCTCCACTTCCCAATTCCTCAGTCAATTTCGGGAAAAACGCTGTGGAAATCGCCACGCCAATCAAGTTCACTGGCATCTGATGCAATGACGAAGCCTGGTTGAAAGACCTCACGGCTCCCGCACCCATCCTAGAAGATAAATTCGTATTGACGATACCGTTGATATAATCTATTCCCTGGTCTAATGATCTCGCCGGCAAGAGTTTTAGAATTGAACGAAACCCTTGATTTTTGCGATAAATCTTAAACTCATAATCCATCCCTAACCCAAACAAACCAATCAGTGATACGATAAGCTGCATAATCGCCCCCAGAATCACGCCTAGCGCTACACCCATGATACCGCCACCAAATACCTGCACCCCAAATAAATCAATCCCGCCAGTAAAGCATGTAATCCCTATAATAATACCTATATTATATATGGCCGGGGCAAATGCGTAAAAAATAAATCTCCCCACAGCTTGTTGTATCGACGTTAGCACCGTCGCGATTGAAAACAAAAACGGATTAATCGCAATCACACGGGTCATATTGATAGCCAGAATCATCCCCGATTCATCTAGGCCAGGACTCACCACGTATCTAATCAGCGGATCGGCAAAAATCATGATCAATATGCTCGCTATAAAAGTCAATAGAGCCATTAAATTCAATAGGCTGGATGATAGTTCCCAAGCGGATTTTTTATTACCGGTCGCTAATCTTTGATTAAAAACCGGAATGAAAGATACCGCCAAAGCCCCAGAAGTTAAGATAAAAAACATAAAATCTGGGATAGTAAAGGCCGCCGTGTACGCATCAATTCCTGTAGGATAAGTGCCAAGATAGTAAGAGTTTAACAATCGGTCGCGAAATAGCCCCAATAGTGCTGAAATCAACGTAGAACTCGCCAAAACAATTGCCGCATTTTTTACCGACAATTTCATATTTGCAAGCGCAACAACCGACCGGAATTTAAACTTTCTCATAGTATAAGCTAATTATACCACGTAAAATACATATCAAAAGTAATCGAATAAAATATAAAACTTTTGGTTTTTGCACGGTTTAGTGTATAATAATATACATGAAGAAGAAAAAATCTGAAGTGATTTTGCCGTCTGAAAAGAAAAAATCGACAAAATCCTCTAAAAAAACTGCGAAAAAGAACATGAATCTTTATTCGAGTCTCAGTTATAAGTATCGAGCCAAACAAGAGGCCACCGCTAGGCGGCGAGCTGAAGATTTGGCCAAATTACCTAAAGAGCCAGTTAAGAGATTCTTTGCCAGGCTTCATCCGAAACGCGTCTTCAAGTGGTGGTTCTCTTGGCGTGGCCAGAAAGCCATTCTCAAATTCTTTGCGGCCTGTGCCTTAATTTTCATTATCGTCATTGGTGGTCTTTTCCTCTACTACAAGAAAGACCTTGAAGAAATCCGTCTCGACGAAATGGCCATTTCTGAAACCGTCAATACCTACCTGGATCGTAACGGCGTAGTTCTGTGGAAAGATACCGGTAATGAAGATTATCGCCTCGTCGTAGACGCCGAGGACATCTCTCCGTACATGTACAAAGCCACTGTGGCCATCGAGGATAAGAATTTCTACGACCACATCGGCGTAGATATTGGTGCATTAATTCGCGCTGCTTTCTCTACTGTTTCCGGTCACGGCGTACAGGGTGGCTCCACCTTAACTCAGCAGCTCATTAAACAGGTTTATTTCTCTGACGAAGCTGCCAGTGAGAACCGCGGTGGTCTTTCCCGTAAAATCAAAGAGCTCATTCTCTCCGTAGAATTAGAGCGTATGTATTCTAAAGACCAGATCCTCACCATGTATCTCAACCAATCTCCTTATGGCGGTCGCCGTAACGGTGTCGAATCTGCCGCGCAGACTTACTTTGGCAAGTCCGCCAAAGATCTCACCCTCGCCGAATCAGCACTACTTGCCGCCATCCCGAACAATCCAGGCGTTCTCAACCCATACAATACTTACGGCAACGAAATGCTTATCGAGCGTCAGCACAAAGTCCTAGACGACATGGTGTCCATGAATTATATTTCCGAAGATGAAGCCAAAGAAGCTAAAGAAGTAGCCATTCTTGATACTATTCGGCCCGAATCTAGCCAATACGCCGATATGTTAGCGCCGCACTTCGTTCTCGAAGTCAAATCTCAATTAGAGGAAAAGTACGGTATTTCCACCATGCGCGCCGGCGGCTGGACTATTACCACCACGCTTGACTATCGCGCTCAGAAAATTGCCGAAGATGCCGTAGCGGTCGGCGCTGGTTACACTTACAAAAACCACAGTGACGACATCGCTCTCGTCTCTATTGATGTTGAAACTTCTCAAGTCGTAGCCATGGTTGGCTCCATCGATTTCTTCAATACTACCTATGGCGAGTTGAATGCCACTACTGATTCTCTCATTGAACCAGGTTCTTCTATCAAGCCCATCCTTGACTACGCACCATTGTTCATGCAACGTGATGGCATTAACTATGGCCCAGGCTCAATCTTAAAAGATGAGAACATCAATAAACTTTACTGTTCTGGCTATTCTGGTAGCTGTGCACTTACCAATGCTACTGGCACTTTCTACGGTAATGTCACTATTCGCTTCTCGCTTGGCCACTCGCTTAACATTGCAGCTGTTAAGGCTCTATACATTAATGGCATCGATAATTCCCTAGAAATTGCTCACGCACTTGGTGATAAGACTTATTGCGCAGGTCGCGAAGGCTATGGTCTATCTATCGCTATTGGCTCCGGCTGTGGTGTCAAGATGGTCGAACATGCTAACGCATACGCTTCGCTTGCTCGCGGTGGCTCCTATAAAGACCTTGCCTACGTACTTGAAGTTAAGAATTCCTCCGGCGAAGTTATAGATTCCTGGACAGATTCTGAAGCTACTCGCGTAGTAGATGAGCAAGTCGCATATATGATTTCAAGCATTCTAAGTGATCGCTCAGCCCGCTGGTTTAACAACGAAGGTTTCGTAGTGCCGGATGTCTGGACCGCTACTAAGACCGGTACCACTACTACTACTAACTCTGCCGTCACTAAAGATTCCCTTATCGAAAGTTATTCCACTGCATTATCTACTTTCGTCTGGAACGGTAATCATGACGGCGCTGGCTTAACTTCAAATACAAACGACATCGTCAGGCACACAGTAGGTACTTACATGGAGCGTGTTCACAAGGAAGTGTACGAGCCAGATGGCAAATGGCACTATGGCGACCAACCAGTCAAGCCAGCTGGCATCCAGACACTTACCGTCAACGGTAAGACAGACATCTGGCCAAGCTGGTTTAACGCCTCCAAGAACTCTGGCGTATCCAAAGAAACTTTAACATTTAACCGTTACAATCATCTCCTCGCGTCTGAATGTACGCCAGAAGAATACAAAATCGAAGTTGAGGTCACTAAAGTTACCGATCCTATGACTGGCAACGACGTCTATAACGTACCAGAGCCATATAATCGCGACACAAGCGACACCTGTGACTATTCTCCACCACAACTCTCTCTATCTACTAGCGGGAATAATATCATTGCCGCCATTCGGCGTGGTAGCTACGATATTTCTGGATACACTTTATATATCAATGGCGTAGAGCAAAGTGGCATTTCTCTTGGCAGCGACGGCGTAATTCGGGGCTATACCTTAAATGGTACCGAAACGTCAATCAAATTAACCGTCTCCGATTCGGCAGGTTACTCAGCCACTACCGAAATGACTATCACACCGACCGTCAACAGGAGAACCAACATCGACTCCAACGATTCCGGCAATCCGTAGTTGTTATTTCTTAGTAAGGCGGGCAAATATCATTTTGCCCGCCGGGGTTTCATGGAATCTTACGAATTCCACTTTTACGGTTTGACCAATTTTCCCTGACGCCCTATCTACCACCACCATCGTTCCGTCCGGCAAATGCCCCACACCTTGCCCGTGGTTTGAACCTTTTTCTAGAATTTTTATATCCATTTTTTCGCCTGGCAAAAACTCACTTCTTACCGCCAGCGCCAAATTATTAATATTTAACGCTTCAATTTTTTCGGCTTCAGCTACTTTAATTAAATTATAATCAATCGTTAAAATTGCGCCTTTATTCTCTTTCGCAAGCTTCAAAAGAATCTCATCCACTTTTTTGCTATCAACTTTTTCATCTACTATTTCTGTATTTACATTCACTACTCTTTCCAATTCCGCTACTACGTCTAATCCGGCTCTTGCTCGATTACGCTTCTCCGCGTCCTTGCCATCGGCCAAAAGCTGTAGCTCTAGTAATACATCTTTCATGATGATTAAATCACCATCGATAAAACCGCTTCTCGCAACATTTAAAATTCTTCCATCTATTAAAGCGGACGTATCTACATAAATTTTACGTCGCCCACTTTTCGCTGGTTTACGTTTGGCAAAAATCAAATAATTTGTTTCCGCAAAAATTCCAAGCGCCAACAATAAAATAAATAATTCCATAATATCATTATTCTAACATCTTTTTATCATTATTGCTAGCACAAGAACTTTAAAGATTTTCAATCAAATCCCTACCGTAAGCAATTGCGTGCATATGGTTACGGTCTAATATGGATTGGTATTTATTCACCAAATCTTCTCGGCTTTTCACTTTTGCAATATCAATCGCTAAATCATATCTAGACGCCATATTCCTTCTCAACATCTCAAACGGCGTCGTAGTCGAACCTTCTTCGTTGAAGCCATGTACCCTCAATCTTCTTCTTTCCGTATAATTTTCTAAAATATTTTCTAAAGTTTCAGGATAGCCATGGAAGTTAGCCAAAATTGGTTTATCATGTGTGAATATCTCCATAAACTTTTCTTTGGAAAGTTTATTTTTAGTCGTACCTATGGCGCGATACGACAGGGCATTTATGCCAACAAATCTTAATCTTACGTCCGGCATATCCTCGTTTATTATCTTTATTGCTTCAAGAGTTTCATGTGTCACAATGTCTCCAGCTGCTGTCAATACGAAATCTGGCTCGTCATCTGAGGCAAACTCATAAATAGATGCACCACCATTTACAAATTGAAAATTGGCATGATGTGAATCAATATATCTTGGCAATTCATTTTTGTTGAATGTCGCGAGATTTATCACATCATGTGAATCAATCATAAATCTAAATGTTTCTTCTGCCGCTACGTCATCTACCGGAAAAAGGCAATTCGCCAAGTTAGATGGCACGCTTAGTAGCGTAGAAATCAAAGCTGGAGACTGATGCGTAAAACCATTATGATCTTGGCGCCAGCAAGTAGAAGTAGACAACAGATTAACCGCCGGTATATGATTGCGCCACGCAACACTACGCGACTGCTTTATAAATTTCATTTGTTGCAAAAGCTGCGCCGTAATAATCGGGAAAAACGCCTCATAGCTACCCAGCATTGCTTTTTCCCCATTCATCAGATGCCCGGTCATCACGGAAAACAACACATTTTCCGACAACATCTCTATAATTCTTCCGTTTGGGGATTCTGGCAAATCCCACGTCTTTTGTTTTAGCTCTCCCCAGGCTCTTTGTTCAACCTCAAAAACTTGGTCAAATCTATTTGAAGTTGTTTCGTCGGGCGAGAAAAAGTAAAAATGAGGATCTTTTTCTAGTTCTTCTGCTAACAGCTCACCAATTTTTAATGCTGGCGAATACACATCTTTGCCCGGATCAAATACTTGCTCAATCATATCATAAATCCTTTCTCGCGATCAAATAACTCCTCAGCATGATACGATTTCAACCACTCTTCTAGCATTTGCAACTCGTCCTCATCGGTTTTTGGGTATTTTAACGGTATCTGATGAGCCGTATGGTATCTATTCGGACCGCCTTTGCCCTTTTCTGTTTTTAATACATAAAACGGTGAATCCACATCTAAGCTCAAGTCATTCTGAAAACTCTCAGGATTGTCTCCGTCAATTATTACGGGGTTAAAACCAAATCCGCGTATCAGTTCATTTAACTCCCGTTCAGACTTTCTCGCATAAATCGACGGCGCGGAAATTTTATATCCGTTTAGATGCAATGTTGGCAAAACTCTTCCATTGTTCGGCCCGGTCAAAATATCTCTTAAGTTCAACGAGCCAATCGCTGTCGCGGTCTCCAGCTCGCCGTCGCCAATCAGCACGGCCACGGTTTTTTCCGGATGCCCAAGACATAAACCATACGCATTTGCGGTTGCATAGCCTAGTTCTCCGCCCTCTGCAATAACTCCAGGCGTCATCGGACTGGCATGCGAAGGGAAACCATCCGGCCAAGAAAAATTCCGACAAATATAGGCAACACCATCGGCATCTGCGGTCGCTCGCGGATCAATCCTTGCAATCTCGCCGTCAACGAATAAGTTTGCTTGTAACGCCGGGAATCCGTGCCCAGGTCCCAGTACAAAGGAAAAATTAGCGTCATCAGCAAAGAAACTTTTCAAATTAGCGTAAGCCACATTGATACCATGACATGTACCCCAGTGACCAAGCAATCTGGGCTTTATATCTTCTGGTCTAAGTTCGCGTTCCAACAAAAAATTATCTTGCAAATAAAGCTGTGCTACCGACAAATAATCACACAGTCGTATCCGTCTCTTGATTCTTTCAATCGTAGCAGCATCTACTCGCCCACTCATAACAAAATTATATCATAACCTTTATAAAAACGCACCGTAAAAATCGTATGGCACTATTTTAAATACTCTTTAATCTTCTCAATTTCATCACGCAGTAGCGCCGCACGTTCGAATTCCAAATTTGCCGCCGCAAGTTGCATTTCCGAAGATAACGATTTTATCAGCGCTGGCAGTTCATCTTTTGGAATTCGCTTAATATCCAGTTTGCTCTCCTTTTCTTTCTCTGGAATAATCGCCCTCAATCCGGCACCTATTTCCTTTTTTATAGAAGTTGGCGTAATATTGTGTTTAAAATTGTATTCTTTTTGAATTTCACGGCGCCGACTTGTTTCAGAAATCGCCTTCTCCATACTTTCAGAAATATAATTTGCGTACATGATTACTTTGCCCTCTTCGTGCCGCGCTGCTCGCCCGATAGTTTGAATCAACGCCGACTCCGAACGCAAAAAACCTTCCTTATCTGCATCTAGTATTGCCACCAACGACACTTCCGGCAAATCCAGCCCTTCACGCAACAAATTTATCCCCACCAAAACATCATAAACTCCAGCACGCAAATCTCTCAAAATGTCTCCTCTTTCCAAAGTGTCAATATCTGAATGTATGTAGGCAGTTTTTACATTTCGTTCCTTTAAATGATCGGCCAAATCTTCTGCCATTCTTTTTGTAAGGGTAGTAATTAGTGTGCGTTGCCCCTTTGCTATTCGCCGATCGATCTCTTCCATGAGGTCGTCAATTTGTCCATCCGAACTCCGTACTTCTACTTCTGGATCTAGGAGCCCAGTTGGGCGAATCACCTGCTCAACCGGTTTGGGTGTATTTTCTAACTCATACTTTCCTGGGGTTGCTGACACATAAATCGCTTGGTTAATTTTTTTCTGAAACTCATTATACATTAGTGGGCGATTATCTAACGCGCTTGGCAGCCTAAAACCATGCTCCACCAAAGAAAGTTTCCTTGAATGATCTCCGTGATACATCCCACGTATTTGCGGTAAAGTCATGTGCGACTCATCTACGAATAACAAAAAATCATCTGGAAAGAAATCTAACAACGTGCATGGTGGCTGACCTGGCCGCCGCCCCTCTAGATGACGTGAATAATTCTCAATCCCCTTTACAAATCCAGTCTCTTTTAGCATTTCCAAATCATATTTTGTTCGCTGTGACAATCTCTGCGCCTCCAAATATTTCTGGTGTTTTTCAAAATACTTCATTCTCTCATCGAATTCTTCACGAATCGTCACAAGCGCCCTTTCTAGCTGATTCGCCGGCGTAGCGAAATGCGTATTTGGAAAAATATGTATGTGCTCCGGCTTTTCTCGTACTTCAAAAGTCAACGGATCCACAATTTTCACCTCTTCCAAAGTATCAAAACCGAATTCAAATCTATAAGCATATTCTCCATTGGCCGGAAATAAATCCACCGTATCGCCAACCACGCGAAAATTACCACGTTCAAACGCCAAGTCATTCCGACCATACTGCATACTAATAAGACGGCGAATAAAACTAAATTGATCTAAATATTTATACGAAGAATTTTTCACCGAATTTAAAATTTCAGCACTAGGCTCACTCTCCATCCAACCATTTTGAGTTTCCCATAACGGTAAAGACATTTCGGTATAATTTTTAGGCGAACCAATACCGTAAATGCATGACACCGAAGCCACCACTATCACGTCTCGTCTCGTAAGCAATGCCTCAGTCGCGCCATGTCTTAATCTATCGATTTCATCATTTATCGCTGAATCCTTTTCAATATAGGTATCCGTCGATGCAATATAAGCCTCTGGCTGATAATAATCAAAATAAGATACAAAATAATGAACATCATTCTCTGGAAAGAATTCCCTGAATTCAGCATATAGCTGCGCCGCTAGAGTCTTATTATGTGCTAAAATCAGCGTAGGTCTCTGTACATTCTGAATAATATTTGCCATCGTAAAAGTTTTGCCAGAACCAGTCACCCCGAGCAATGTCTGCTCGCGTACGCCCGCCAAAAAACCATCCGTCAACTGCCGGATCGCTTTTGGCTGGTCACCAGTGGGCTGATACTCGGAAACTAGCTTAAATTTTGCCATAACTAAATTATATCACGTATCAATTAGATTATTCTAAGTCTTGTATGATATAATACAAAAAAGGATACAACCTAAATGACACAATATTTTATCACCGTCAAGCCCGGCACATCTCAAGAAAAAATTATTACTACCAGCCCAAACGAGCTCACCGTTTATCTTCGTGCCAAACCACATGACGGCGAAGCCAATATTGCATTAGTTAAATTACTTTCCAAACATTTTGACGTGCCCAAAACTACCATTAAGATTATTCGTGGCAGCAATTCTCGCATTAAGACGATCGAAATCGACTAATCAGACTTTATAGTCAATCGGACTCAATCTTTTTGCTGTATTTTTGGCTAAAAATATCAAATTACGACAAATCTGCTCAATCTCAGTCTCCACAAAGCCTGTCTTTCTCCAATCCATCAACAACGCAGCAGCCCCGCCAGTGTATATATCGAAAAGCGTGCCGGGATAATCCGGGAAATTATATTCTTTGCTAACCTTGCGTCCAATAAAAGTTAACATATTCTTCGCAAGCTTTTCTCCATTTTCTTCCATCAATGGCGTAAGTAATCGCCTATTTTGTGATATAAATATCAACATCTTATATAACAATTTATCAGTTTCATATTTCTTTTTTAACGGTCGCATCACAGATTTATATTTTTGTGAAATATATTTTTCATAATCGGGCCTAATTCTATACACGGAACGATGGTGCCGATAAAATGTAGACCTAGATATGCCGGCTTTTTTCGCTATTATTGCGGGGGTTAAATCCGTATCACCGTGACTAACTTCAAAAAACTCCCTAAAAATCGCCTCTTCGTTTTGCCGGAAACGTCGATGCCGCAATTTTGCGTCCGATAGCCCAAAAACCAGCACTTGAATCTCCTTTTTACTCTTCAGGTTGGATTTCCGAGTTTACGCTCTTGCGCATAGTCGGGAAAGGCACTGCCTCTCTGCCCGGCACTCCTTCAAGTAACCAAAAATTCCGCTCAGAATTACCCCAACCACATGCCGGCGGCATTCCGTACTCAAGCATTTCTACAAAATCTAGATCCAACATCTGCGCCTCTTCGTCACCCGCATCCCGTGCCGCCTGTTGCTCTTCGAAGCGACCAAGCTGGTCCAGCGGATCATTCAATTCGGAGAAACCATTCCCCATTTCAGTACCAGCGATCACTGGGTGAAATCTTTCCGTCACTAACGGGTTATCGGAAGACTTTTTCGCTAGTGGCGACAATGACAAAGGTTCTTCTATTACCCAGTATGGCCCCGCCGAAGTTTTACGTATTAATTTCCATACATGATCAATCAGATGCGGTGTTGTCATATCAAAATTGGACTCTACTCCATTTTCTTTCAAAATCCGAATTAGTTGTTCGCGATCCGGATTAAATACATCCACGCCAAATTTCTCAGCTAACAAATCCGCATATTTTACGCGTGGCCATTCGCAATCCAAATCAATATCAAAACCGCCCACATGGAATTTCAGCGTTCCCCAAGTCTCCATCGCCACATATTTCATCATCTCTTCATAGAATTCCATCCCATCTTCGTAATTCTCATACGCAGCATAAGCCTCAAAGGCAATATGCTCCGGCAGGTGTTCATCATCTACGCCTTCATTTCTAAATCTTGGGCCGATATCATAGACTTTTTCAAAACCGCCACCCAACAACCGCTTTAGTGGCAATTCGTGCGAAATTCTCAAATAAAAATCCTCATCCAATGCGTTCATATGCGTAGTAAAAGGAGTCGCATCTGCACCGCCAGTCGTATGTTCTAGCACCGGAATATTTATCTCTATAAATCCATGCTTATTCATAAAATCGCGTGTCGCCTGCCAGAACTTAGATCTACGCACCAGACGTTCCCTTACTTCGGGGTTCACATTCATATCTACGTAGCGCCGGCGGTATCGTTCTTCCTTGTTCGTGAATTTTTCCGGTAAAGGCCTTAGTGTCTTGGTCAAAAGCCGCACATAATCAGCAAACACCGATATCTCGCCGGTTTGTGATTTCCCAACTTTGCCTCGCACCTCAATAAAATCGCCATTATCTAGCAATTTTATATCTTTTACGCCAAACATCCCCTCCGGCGCATCTTCATTAGTTGCCTTCATGAAGATCTGCACCTCACCAGTATAATCGCGAATTTTCACAAACACCAGTTTGCCAAATGATCTAATCGCTACTATTCTGCCAGCCACAATTACCTCTTGGCCATCTTTTTCCACGAAATGGTCAATCAACTCAGAAATCATCGTATTTCTGGAGCTTTTTGCTGGATAGGGATCAATTCCCCGCGCACGAATCTCGTCTAATTTTCTTAATCTTTCATTTCGATAATCTTCAAGTAACATAAAATAATTATAACATAAAAAAGAATGACGGTAAATCCGTCAAACTTTATTTTATCTCAATAATTTTTACCTTTTTGCCGTTAAATTCAAAATCTTCTCCGGCTTTACGTCCCAAAATCGCTTTCCCAATCGGCGATTCATTCGAAATCCTACCCTCAAGCGGATTTGCTTCAGTTGGCCCAACAATAGTATATTCGATTTTGCGACCACCCATGTCGAGTGCCACGCAGGCACCTAAATCAGCCTTATCTTTCTTGCCACCACGGATGATTTTGGCATTTTTCAAGATATTCTGAATCTCCAGAATTCGCCCCTCAGCCATTTTTTGCTCGTTGCGTGCCGAGCTATACTCTTCATTCTCCGACAAATCACCGAAAGCCCGCGCCGTTGCAATTTTTTCGGCAATTGCTGGCCGACTCTTTATTAAATCGTCTAGTTCTTTCTCTAGCTCCTTTTTTCCTTCGGGCGTCAAATTAATGCTTTTTTTAATCATAACCATAACTCCACATTAGAACTTAATATAGTTTACACGAAAACAATCAGCAAGTCAACCCCATTCCGCCCCAATTTATTAGAATTTTTCAAACAATTCGTCTAATGCCACAGTCCAACTTTCCCCAGTCCGCCGGTCGGTCACTTCTGCAACATTCTCCGCCAAGGTCTTATCAGATATTACTAATCTTAACGGCATTCCCATTAAATCGGCATCAGCGAATTTCTCCCCTGGGCGCTTATCTCTATCATCGAACAATGTTATATCTTCTCGCCCTTTGTAAAATTTCTCCGCTTCAGCTATGCCATTTTCACCAATCCCTACCAAATAATAGCGAAAAGGCGCCACTTCTTCTGGCCACACAAGCCCCTTTTCATCGGCAAATTTCTCCGCAATTACCCCCATCAACCTCGATACTCCAATGCCATAACATCCCATATATACAATTTTTTGCTGATTTTCTTCATCGATATATTTCAAACCAAGCGGCTCAGAATATTTAAATTTCAACTTGAAAATATTCCCCACTTCGGCCGCCGTAGCCTCAGATAGCTCTTCGCGCTTTACCCCTAAATCTTCTAGCACTTCCGGCTCCAAAACCTCCTTGTTGAGCACTACTGATTTGTCTGCATTATAATACACCGTATCTTCACCTACCGGCAAAAAAGTCTGAAACTCATGCGAATACTTTGAAAAAATCCCACCAGAGGCAAAAGTCTCGTATGTGCAATCTCCTACTCCTAAACGCGCATAAATCTTCTCGTAGGCTTTTTCTACTTCTGCATAAAATCTATCCAAATCCTCCTCAGAAGTATGGAAGCTATATAGATCCTTCATCAAAAACTCTCTACCCCTCAAAATCCCTGATTTTGCTCTCAATTCATTCCTAAATTTCGTCTGAAATTGATAAACATAAAGAGGCAAATCCTTATAGCTAGAAATATAGGATTTTAGCATATTTACCATTGGCTCCTCATGGGTCGGCGCTAGTCCCAATTCGCCACCGCTCGAAAGCTCCGTCTTAAACCATATATCTACTCTCTCGCTGGAAAATCTCCCAGATTTCTCCCACGGCTCGGGATTCTGCAGAGCAGACATCAATACCTCTTCGCACCCTAATTTATTCAACTCTTCCCTTATGATGTTTTTTATATTATCTATTACCCTTAGCCCCAGAGGCAAATAATCGTATATCCCAGCCATTTCCTTATGCACATAACCCGCTCTAGTCAGCAGTGCGCCGTTTTTCGCTGTTTCGTCTTTTGGCGCTTCTCTTAAAGTTTTGATAAAAGTCTTTGATAATCTCATAATACCCCTATTATACCACACCTGTATAACAGAGAGAATATTGACAAATTATTGAACTTGTGGTATAATGGGGGTATATCCTTGTACATTTTATAATTTTGCCGAAATAATAGGGAGGAATCTGAAATGGCAAAAACACTGGTTTATAAGATGTGGGCGGCGGAGCAGACCGTCCTCGACATGACTGAGCAGCTTACTAAAATGGCGATACTAGGCGCCACTCATGTTTACGTTGGCGGCCTCATGTCATCACCTCAACGTGACGGTTACGGCATCTCCAATTATATGTGCGTCGATTTTCACATCGGCACCATGGGGGAGTTCAAGGAGTTTGTCGAAAGAGCACACGAGTTTAAGATCGAAGTAATTATTGACTTGGTGCTTAACCACACTTCGACCCAGCACCCATGGTTCGCCAAATATCCGCGCTACTACTGCTGGACAGATCATGGCGTTCCCGGTTGGCTCAGCCAACAGGGCGGCGACGCCTGGTGGTACGACGAAAATCGGCACCGGCACTACCTCAGTTCTTTCGGGAAAGAAAGAGCGGATCTGCGCTGGTTTGAGCCTAACGGCGAAATCAACCAGCCATTGGTGGAAGAGTTTCAGCGTATAGTAAAATACTGGCGCGAGCATTATGGCGTGGACGGATTCTGTCTGGATACGCCGCAGCTTCTGAACAAAGATTACTCGTTCAGGAAGCCGACCTCGTCCCGCCAAGACATCATTTTTGGCGATAAGGATGAGCAAATCATCAACGCGCTCTTTCCGAACCGCGAAAAAGCACCATTCCTGATGGCGTACTGCTATGACCCCACCTTTGGAGATCTCATTGAGTATTATTCCGAGCAAACTCCAATCAAGTTCTTGATGAACCCCCTTGTTCACGAATCCGCCTCCCGGCTCATCGCCGGCAATCTAAACGATTTTCTCCAGAATGCATATCGTTCTGAAGAGAATCAACACTTCATGCTGCACTTGGAAGATCACGACACCTCTCGGTTCTCCGACTGGGCTGGCGTTAGTCCCGTTAATGGAATTTTTCACTTACTCAATTCTCAGGCCCAGGGCATCTGTCTCTACCAAGGGCAAGAATCATATCCCGCCGGCAGGTCGGATGCGATGTTCAATTACGTCCGCCACCTGGTCACCAGGTGGTACCATCTATAAGCCAAAACCCGCGTTTAATATTAGGCGCGGGTTTTTATTGTATCCCTAGCACAAACAACAAGAAAAACGCCGCGCCGTTTTTTAACATATGTAATAAAATGCCAGCATATATTGTGCCAGTAATTTCCCTCAAGGCGCACATTACTATTGACAATGCAAATACATTTACGCCTACATTCCATTGTGCGTGCACCAGTCCAAAAAGCACCGATACTAGTAAAGACGACACCACAATCGATATAGCGTTTGAAGCACTCTTTGTCACCATATTTCTTAATTTTCCATATAGCCACCCACGAAAAATTATTTCCTCCACAATCGGCGCTATCACTACTAAAGTCACAAATGCAATCATTCTATCGACGCCTGTTGCATAGAGGCTGAAGCCCAGCTGCTGCGATTCCGTTGCATCAAACCATGAGAATAAACTAAACAGCCCTGCCAACCCTGCCGCCAGTATCAGAGAAACCACAAAACCTACGGGTGCCAAACCTACATCCGTCCAGGTAGGCAAACCTCTTAACCCCAATTCGTTGCGGTCAATATCGGCCTCTGCTTTCAGGCCATCCACGATTCTTTTATTTTTATCAATCGTTTTCCACCTTGTCGTCACTTTCGTAGGCACAAAAATCACTAGTACTAATGTCAAAATATAAGATAAGGCGGAAAAAATCGCTTCATACACTGACTGACTCATTTTATCTTCACCCAAAATCAGTACCATCAAATAGCCTACCACTAGCTGAGCAGCCATTGTAGACATCCATGTCCATATTAAAAGCGCAATCACCCCCAAAAACACCTTCCACCCCTGTTTATGCGGAGTTTTCATAGGCGCTTGCTTTGTTTTGTACTTCATCAATGCGCCAACCTTACGATGTCAAGAATAGTTACGATAAAAATCAAAGCCAAAAGCACCATAAACGCCCTAGATACAATCTTTTCCTCTGTCTCTTTAGTAAGCTTCTTTCTGCGCACTTTATAGATTGCAATTAATAGCCATCTACCGCCATCAAGTGCCGGAATTGGTAACACATTCATACAGGCCAGAGACACAGAAATTAAAGCCGCCAAAAAAGCCAAATTTGTCGGCCCCGCCGCTGTGAACGCTGGGAATAATGTTCCGATTATCCCCACTGGCCCAGATACCGAATCGCCTACGGATGATATCGCCTCCTGACCGCTTTCGCGAACGTTCTCGTCGAAACTAAATTGCGAACCCACACCAGTCACTAGATTCCATAACATAATTCCTACCCCCTTAAAAGTCTCACCCGTCAGCTGCAAAGTTAACCCTGCGCCCACAATTGGCGCTGACCATGTTGAATATGCCAAAGTCTGCGAGGACATCATCGTTACGCCCAAAAGGTAATCCGCATCAGTACCATTTAAGGTCGCGGTTATTTCCCTCTCCACCGTCACGTCTGGCGTATCCGCCGCCACAGCTTTACATTCTTCGTATTCATTCAGATCCGCCTCATTGCAATTCACTGTTCTTTGCACTTTGTAAGTCATTTTCTCTCCTGCGTGCGCCTCATTGAGGTCTATTACGTCGCCAGCATGACTAACTTCTTCACCGTTCACTGATAATATCAAATCCCCAACCTGCATTCCGGACTGTTCTGCCGGCGAACCCTCCGCCACCGTCTTTATTTCTACCACGGACGCGTCGGCCCTCGTATCCGCCGCCACAGTAAATTGATTATCTAAGAATGTTGGCATTCCCACCCAAGCCAGAACCGTAAAAATCACAAATGCAATCAGCCAGTTCATCGCCACCCCACCAAACAAAATCTTTGTTTTAGCCCAAAAACTTGCCTTGCCAAACGTCCCCTCCCTAGTATCGGACGCTGACTCTCCATCCATCTGACAGAATCCACCGATTGGCAACCAGTTTAGGCTAAATACCAAACCTTCCTGTGGCTTTTTCCAATCTTTGCGAGGGATTCTTTTCCACTTGCCAGTTTTTGGATCTTTTACCCAGGCTATGGCTCTCGGTGGGAAACAAATCCCAAATTCCAGCACGCGCACCCCATTTCTCCGTGCCATAATGAAATGCCCGAATTCGTGTGCCGTTACTAAGAACATCAGCACTAATAGACCAACAATAACTCCTACAACTATATCCATAAACTTATTATATCACTACTTCCCAAAACGTCGGTTACGTTTTTCGTATTCTTTTAATATTATTTCAATATCATCTTCGTTCATATCTGGAAAATATTTTTCCATAAACATCAACTCGGCGTATGCAGCCCGCCATAGCATAAAGCCGCTCAATCTCTCCTCCCCACTTGTCCTTACTACCATATCTAGATTCGGTACTTCTGGGTGATACAAGTGCTTACGAATTGTCTCCGGTGTAATCTCACCCTCCGAAGCGGCTATTGTTGCCGCATCAGCTATTTCTTGTTCCCCACCGTAATTAAAACAAAAACAAACCGTCGTGCCGGTGCAGTCGGCAGTTATGGCTTCCGCCTTTTCGCCCAAAGAAGTTAATTTAGGATTTACCTTGCCGCGCGCACCCAAAATCAGCAAACGTATATTATTTTTCGCCATTTTCTCTGCCATTTTTAAGATTTTAGTTTCAGCCATTTTCATAATATAATCAACTTCCGCCTTTTCGCGTTCCCAATTCTCCGTGCTGAAAACATAAAAAGTAATATAAGGTATCTTCGCCCCAGCGGCCGCCCCTACTAATTTCTCAATTGTTTTTAGTCCGTGCCGATGCCCCTCAATTTTCGGCAATCCATTCTCTTTTGCCCAACGGCGATTGCCATCGGCTATAATCCCCAAATGTTGGAGTTTTTGCTCTTCCATATTGTACCTATCCTTCCTCCGAAATTACACCATCAAGAATTATATTTTCATAATTTCGTCTGATTTTGCCTTAAATTCGCTATCAATTTTGTCATTAAATTCTTTCGTCAGTTCGTCAATTTCCTTTTCCGCCCGCTTCTTGACATCTTCGCTCATTTCCTCTGCAATCTTCAGAGCTTTTCGTGCGTCTTCCCTTGCGTTACGGATTGCTACTTTTGCCTCTTCAACTTTCGCGGATGCATTTTTATCGATTTCCTTGCGACGTTCTTCAGTCAATGGCGGAATCGGCACTCTAATCACGCGCCCATCGTCTGCCGGATTTAGACCTAGAGATTGGTCTGCCCTGATTGCTGCTGCGATAGCTTGGATATTAGAAGGATCAAAAGGCGTCACCACCAGCAAAGTCGCATCTGCCGCGGTGATATTTGCTGCTTGATTTAACGGCATATATTGTCCATAAACTTCCACTTTTACTCCGGCCAACATATCTGGGTGCGCTCTACCGGTGCGCACCTTTTTCATTTCATCTTTAAAGCGCTCTACTACCGCCTCCATTTTCGCGCGGTCATCTTTCGTATCAAACATAGAAACTCCTTTATTATATTCTTATTATAACAGGCCAACCCTATCTTAGCAAACAAAAATCCAGCTCCTCTAGAGCTGGATTTGACTGACTATTTACCGATTTGTGCGGCCTTCTCTGCGGCTTTAGCCTTTTTCTCAGCTTCTTTTGCTGCTTTCTTGGCCTTGTTTTCGAGCGCTTCACGCATCTTCATCGCTTTTTCAGAACGCGCTTTAAAGCGATCTACGCGGCCCTCAGTATCGATAATCTTCTCTTCACCAGTGAAGAAAGGATGGGAAGCTGAGGAAATCTGCACTTTTACGAGTGGGTATTCGTTGCCGTCTTCCCACTTTATAGTCTCTTCGCTTTTTGCTGTGGATTTGGTCAAAAACGAAAAACCAGCCGCTTCGTCCGAAAACACAACATCGCGATAGTCTTTAGGGTGTAATTCTTTTTTACTCATAATTGCCCCCTAATTATATCAGACTTCCCTCAAAAAGTAAATACCGATTTATCTAGGCCCTGCGCAGCGTATCTTTCGCTTGCACTTTTGTAAATTCTATGATACAATCATACAGATACTAATTTAACGAAACAGTCTCTGGGAGGTTTCCTAGCGCTTCATATATATAGGCGCAATAGTTCCTAGAGATAAAGAGAAAGGAAATCATATTATGGCAGTTAATGTCGATATGAAAGCTTTGCTCGAAGCTGGTGCTCATTTTGGACACAAAACGAGCCGGTGGCACCCCAAGATGGCACCATACATTCACAGCAAGCGCCAAGACGCACACATTATTAACTTAGAGAAAACGGTCGAAGCGCTCGATTCCGCTCTTCCTAAGGTTTCTGAAATTGCCAAAAGTGGCAAGAAGATCCTCTTTGTGGGCACCAAGAAGCAGATGAAAGACATCGTCAAGGAAGCTGCGGCATCCGTTGATATGCCTTACGTCACAGTGCGTTGGGTTGGTGGTACTCTCACTAACGTTGAAACCATCAATCGCCAAATCAAAAAGCTCAAAGATTTAGAGCGCCGTATGGCTTCAGGCGAATTGGAAAATCGCTACTCCAAGCTTGAAGTACAGCGCTTCCAAGAAGAAATTGACTTGCTCAACGAACGCTACGGTGGCATCAAAGATATGACTGAGCAGCCTGCCGCAATCATCGTGATTGACGCAATCGAAGACAAAAATGCCATCAAAGAAGCAAATGTTCTACGCATCCCGGTCTTCGCAATCTCTGACACCAACGTAGATCCGACAAATATTGACTACGTTATTCCTTGCAACGATGATTCTATAAAAGCTACAAAATTAGTTCTCGATTACTTTGTAGAAGCTATTAAAGAAGGTAAAAAATAATTTAGGAGGCAAAATGGCAAAAACCGAAGTTACAATCGAACAAATCAAAAAACTCAAAGAGCTTTCGGGCGCCGGTCTTACTGACGCCAAGAAAGCCCTTGTTGAAGCTGACGGCGATTTCGATAAAGCACTCGAGGCTATGCGCAAAAAAGGCCTCACTAAGGCAGAAAAGCGCGGCGATCGCGAAACTCGCGAAGGTATCATTGATGCCTACATCCACGACGGTCGTCTTGGCGCTATCGTAGAGGTTAACTGCGAGACCAGCTTTGTTGCTAAGACCGACGAATTCAAGACTCTCGCTCACCAAATCGCTATGCAAGTTGCATCTATGGCGCCACTTTACGTTAGCGAAGACGACATCCCGGCTGAAGTTAAAGAAGCTAAAATCAAAGAGCTCGAATCCAATTTTAAAGGCCCAGAAAACATGAAAGAAAAAATCCTCGAAGGCCAGGTCAAAAAAGCTTTCGCGGATAAAGTTCTTATGAACCAACCTTACATTTTGGATGATTCTAAAACCGTAGAACAATTCATTAAAGAGGCTATTGCCAAAACCGGTGAAAACATCACAGTACGTCAATTTAAGCGTATTGAACTTGGTGTGACCGAGTAAATCTAATATTCAAATTGGGCACCCTCGCAGTTAGGAGTGCCCAATTTTTGTGTAAAGTATAGAGTATTTATTGTTTATCGTTTGCGACGACTGCTGGCTTTCTTGTCCTTCTTAGACATCACAAACATCGCACCGCCAATTCCTACCAAGAAGAACACGATCAGGCCCGTTACCAGGTAATCAGTTTGAGATATATTTAACTCTTGGAAAAAGCTACCAGTATCTGGCACCGGAATCGCATTATATACATACTCAAGCGTGTATGGTTTGTACAATAAGTTACCACTTCTATCATAAGCAGACACGGCAATTTTATAAGTGCCAGAAGGCAAATCATAATCCGCAAATGGTAATTCTACCCTTTTTGTCGGCGGCGTTACGGTAATCGGCGACATTGGCGAAACAAGATTTCCGTTCTGATCATAAATCTCTATTACAATCTTTGCTACGTCACCGGCACTCGTCTCCGTGCCATCGTCAGCGGTATATTCCAAATCAGCGTAGGTTGCGCCAGTATTTTCATCTTCCGTTATCTCCGCGTACACCGGATAATAATAGAATACCACCTGATCCTTATCTAGGGCGCCATCCATGCCAATACCTTCAGCAGTCACGATATATTCACCGTAACCATAGTTTGCTACATTTATAATTATATCCTCTTCAATGGCATTTGTCGCAGGTGCAAGAGCGAGTAGTAAACCTGCTACCGACATCATTACTGAGCTAAAATAAGCAATTATCTTTCTTCTACTTTTCATATCTTATGCCCTCCTATTCCTTTACGAAATAAACATTATATGATCCAGTATAATAGTCTGAATAAGTTTCGGCCAACACATCGGTTGTCACTTCGCCAGCTACATTTGTATATTGCAGCGTCACCTTCACATTCTCAGCGTTCTCGTAGTCTATACCGAACGCGTGCCCAGTCGAAGTGAAAATCTCACCGTAATTAATGTTATTGATATTTACATCTGGCACCGCACCGACCACTCTTACTTTTATAACGTCGGTGAGGGCCGTTGTGGCCGAGGCCTCTGGAACTGGCAAGTATGCCGCAAAAACAGTCATCGCGGCAACCAAGAGTAATCCAGAAAAGCCAAGTATTTTCTTTTGTGTCTTTTTCATACTCTACACTCTTGTTTATGTTTAATGTTTATTTTGGCTTTGTAAAGACATTCGCTCGCAACGAATACCAATCTAAACTGCAAACCTAGATCGGCGCGCTTTACGCTTCCTAACCATAATTATAATCCACACAATAATAATTGTCAATAGGATTATTGTTACAATTATTGCAATTGGTGAAATTAAGAATATAACCTTTTCGATTACCTGCGTTTCATTCCCGGCCATCACTGTCCATGTCACTTTGTATAGGCCAAAATCAGGAGTATCTGCCCATTCGTCAGTTACTGCTAGCTCTGCCTCTGGAATAATTGAGACTCTGCCGCTTGTAGATTGCGTTTCATAAGACGGCCCGCCCAAAATCGGCTCTACTTTTAGCACGCCAGAAGCGCTAAAATCTACGTTCCCAGTATTTTTTACCTTTGCGCTTGCGCTAAAAACGGTCTTGCCGTTACCACCATCTACAGATTTTTGTTCAATCCTCATATCAGATATTTCTGCAGCAGTTATAGCCTCACCTTCTGTAGAGCGACCATATACTACGATGCCTGGACTAGCCTCAGTTTTGATGCCATTTGCTGCCACCACGCCATTGAGTGTATGCGCAAACATTACCGCATACTGCCCGCCAGCTGGAATGTTATCTGGTGTCGTAATTCTATAATATACATCTAATGAATCTCCAGGAGCTATTGTAAAAGTCGGATTCTTAGCATAATTGCCGTCTTTATCTTTAAAAGTAATCCAACGAGAAATTTGTGTGAAATTATTTTCACTATTAAAGCCAAGTTTATAAGAATCTTCCTCGCTAGAATATACGTATGAATAAGGTGATGCATAAACCTCAATCTTCATATCTGCACTACCCTCATTCTTTACCGTAAAATAGTCTTCATACACCGAATTGGAAGAAATTTGAAGAATTTTACTCACTGGCGTCAGACTAATATTCGTACCAGGCGTAGTAGCCTCCTCCGAACTTTCAGACCCCTGCACTTCTTCTGCATAGGCCTGCGACGTTATCATACCGCCTAAGCCCAATAGCGTGACCAACCCCAAAGACAACATTCTCGCAATACTCTTTTTCATTTACCTCCTTATTTACTCTATTATAGCATAACCAATCAATAATAGAAAAAATTCATGTCAAACTTTCAATAAATGCAAAAAATATGGTATAATAACAATATGCGCCTGTGGTGGAATTGGTAGACACGCTACCTTGAGGTGGTAGTGGCCACATTTACGGCTGTGCTAGTTCGAGTCTAGTCAGGCGCACCATTGAAACTCAGCACCTCCAACGGGTGTTTTTTTAGTTGGGACTCGATGCTTCGCAAACGAGTCTAGTCAGGCGCACCATTAAGACGATTATGGCGTCTTATTTTTTAGTTCCCGAATCACCGCCCAAGAATTTACGTCCACAAAGCGGTCAAGCGCCGTCACCAATTTTACATTATTACCAAAAGTCTTTACATTTTTGTTATAATAATACGTCAAATTTGGCTGATATATCCCAATGGCCGGCACTCCAGTTACCCAATATTCCAAAAATGCTTCGTATTTTTTAGCTCTTAAGGCATCATCTGTTGTATCGCGCGCGCCAAGCAACAAATCATCCACTAGCGAGTTCCGATAGTTCGAAAGATTCAAACCAGACGCCGAAGCCTGAGACGAATGGTAATATGGCAATAAGTCTGGATCCGCCCCCAACTCCACTTCATAAACTAATATGTCATAATTACGCTTAGAAACGATATTATTTATAAACTCCTGACTCTCGTCATACGTAGAAACAATCGCATCTAGACCCAGACTCTTCAATTCATCCGCTACAGTATTGGCCACTCCGGGTAAATATCCTGAATCAACCGTAGCTATATTTATATGTATCGTTTCGCCACCAGCGATTTCTGCAATTTTATTTCTGGCAGCATCTACATCGCGCGCTGGAATTGCTGGATAGCTAGAAAGCGCAATTTGTGATGCGAGTAGCGGATAGTCTAATGGCATAGTTCCTGGCGCCGCTTGTCGGATTTTCGCGATGTCAATCCCCTGTCTTATCGCCGCTCTTAGCTCTACGTTTCTTACCCATTCGTTTGAAGTATTAAAGAAAATGAATGCCCCAGAATTCAAACTGGATTCACGTCTATTGAATTGCGACGAAGTGATCAGATCAGACTCTGCCCCGGACAACTCCGCCGTTGCAGTCACGGCACCACTATTTATCGCTTCGATCAAATCTTCCGTGTCATTATAGGTATGTATGGCAAAACTGCTCAAAGCAGTCCTTCCCTTGTAATAATACTGATTTGACGACAAATAAAAAACCTTTTCGTCATTAGAACTTCCAGTTTGCATAGCATTAAAACTAAAAGCGCCAGAAGTCACGGGAGAATTGGAAAAACTATCCTCGATCAAAGTTTTCGGATCAGCGCCTTTTAAAATGTGTTCCGGCAAAACCGGTATATTCAAAGCCGAAATAAAATCTGCGTAAGTCGTTGGCAGATTAAAAATTATTTCACCCGCCTCATTTTCTACCACTTCAACGTTTGATAAGTTTGAATCATATATGGAACTCACCGCCGGGTTCTTAATTAATTGCGCCGTAAACAACACATCAGCATTCGTGATCGGCTCGCCATCCGACCATTTTAAACCATCACGTAACTTTACTGTCCACACTTTGCCATTTTCACTTGACGAAATAGATTCCGCCAACCCTATACCAGGATGGCCAGAATAATCATTAGCTGATATTGTCGCGAACATCAATTTACTCAATACTTTCTCACTATCGGTGATGGCAAACAGCGGGTTCATGGAGTTCACTTCGCCAATAGTAGCCTCCGTATAAGTACCACCAGCGGCGAAATCCCCTTCTGTGTATGAATCTTTAAACCAAAAAGCTTGAGTTGTTGCCAGCATAATTAATGCTAACACCAATAATCCCCACTCCAAAATCAATAACCTAATATTTGCAATATGGGAAAAACGATCCACCAAGTTCTCTTTGATGTGATCTCTACCTCCAGCACTAGCCTTCATGGAAGCCCTGGAAAACTTCTTCGCAAATTTTTGCCCACGCTTTTTGAATGTTTTTCTCATATTATGCCGGAATTAATAATAAACCCAGAATTGATAACGCAAAAACCACTGAAGAAACTATCGTTGCCACGAACAAAGATTTCTCCAACCCGCGCCTAGTTGTGTAGAGTTCGCCAGAACTACCAAAGCCTGCTCCGAGTGAGGCTCCACGCTTTTGCAACAAAATCAACAAAATAGCCAAAATCGCCGAGATAAACGTCACTACTTCTAAAAAACTTCCTATCTGCATGAATGTCTCCTAATAGCCCCATTATACTCTACTCCAGGCCAAAAGTAAAGACAGAAGCCTAGCGCGCCGCACTTACTTACCCAACATCTTTTTTCTTTTCAAAAATGAATGATACGTGATTGCGAACCTATGCGATTCCTCGTCAATGCGCGCAATCAATCTTGCCACGTGCGAGCCACTCGCTACTGGCACTATCCCCTTTCCGGGTACCACAATCTTTACGCTAGCCGATTTTGTGTGGTCGCCAGATTTATCTCGCCCAATCACAGGTATTTTGTACGGCTCCACCAGCGGCAGAATCGCGTTTACCTGCCCAGCCCCCCCATCCAGAATAATCAAATCTGGCAATTCCCACTCTTTGTGTTTTAATCGCCGTTCGATCACCTCTCGCATACTTTTTAAATCATCATTTGTAGAAGTCCTCACCCTAAATTTGCGATATTCACTCCGCGCGGAAGCTCCGTTAATAAATACCACCATACTTCCTACTGTATTCTCTCCAGACTGATGCGAAATATCATACCCTTCAATTCGCCGTGGCGGCTCGTCCAGCCCTAGCATATCTTGTAGTTGCCGTAAGGCTTGGTCTGAAGAAATATCTAAAAATTCCCTATCGGAAAACACAATTTTCTTCTTTAATTCGCGAAGCCCGAATAATTGGTCTCGCGCTTCTGCTGCCAATTCATAATTGCCTTGCTCTGCTTCTTTGTTCATAGCCTTTTCCAAATCGCGCAGCAACTTTTCTTTATCTCCTTCCAGATACCTTATCAATTTTCGCAAATTGCGTTTGTAATCTTTTACATCCATCTTCCCCACTTCTATCCCGGGCGTCAATCCCAAATCTGTATCTAGATTCTTTTTGCCGCTATAAGGCTTTACGTAATATGGAAAAATCCGCCTCAAAATTCTCAGTGCTTTCTCTACGGAAGTCTTGCCATAAAAGGGCCCGATATATGTCGCCTTGTCATCCATCGGAGTTCGTGTAAACGAAACGTATGGCACTTCGTCATTCATATTTATTCTTACATAAGATACCGTTTTATCATCGCGTAACAAAATATTCCATTTCGGCATATAGCGTTTTATCATCTCTGACTCTAAAAACAACGCATCCATTTCATTGTCCACTACAATCCAATCAGTATCAGCAATTTCTGCCACCAAAGCTTCCGTTTTTACATCTTTTTTAGACTTCTGAAAATACTGTCTTACCCTATTGCGCAGTACGGCTGCTTTTCCTACATATATTATTTCTCCATCTTTATTTTTATGAAAATAAACCCCTGGTGCCAGGGGGAGATTTGCTAATTTTTGTTTCAAAACCTCATTCATATCTTAATTATATCACACTTAAGCTAAAAAGTCAAGATGTGACCGCCAGTGCGGCCACATCACGCCCATAAATCCAGCCAAACCGATTACATATCTTCGTATGATAACTCATACATACTGGAGAAAATCTCCTGAATCAAGCTAGAAAAATCTACATACTCATTTGGCTCAACTATGTCTAGACTAGATGGGTAGTCAAACGACAAATCTATCGTCATTGAAGGCGCCACATAGCCCGTAGTGCAAGTATTTACATACGTGTCGCAATCCCATGTTCCGTCTGGATTCTCCACGCACGGATAATCTTCTTCTAGACAGTCAGCTTCCACGTCTTCGCCCACCGTCGTTTCAATATACAATCTCGTGAAGTTATCGTCCTTGTCTACTTCAGCGTAAATCTCTGGCAAATTCGCCACCATCGCTTTCACATCTGCCGCATCGGCACTCACATTATTGCTCCAACCCAAACAAGAATATATATCGCTCACCATATCAGAATTTTGAATTGAATTCACAAAATTTGAAAAATTTTCACTATCAATACTTAGTTTATAGATAGGGTCCTTTTTGCTCAAGACTGTGACCTCTTCGCTAGAAGATTTGACGAATGGATATTGTGCGTAAAGCTTGGCCGCACTACTGCTGCTGGTGTTCATATTGCTGACCATATTAGTAATGCAACTTACATTGCTTTCCGTACCCATCCCACCAGATAGAGTATTAAGTTCATCCGTTGAAATCCTTAACCATTCCCCGTCAATCGTTTCCACGACGCCCAAAACACCAGCCAGGGACTGCGTCAAACCGTAAGCCTGAGATTCCGTTACGCTGTATTCTTCTGCCGCCACTAAGCAATCATCATCTTCACTATCACAATCAATCACTTCAGTAGCTGCTACGCAATTCGTGCTTTCACCTTCTTCGGTGCCAATACAGTTCGTCTCTGCCGACAATGCGTAAGGTGTCGCCATCAGCGACAAGAGTCCAGAATCTTCTAATGCATCAGTGATGCCATCCACCTTAAAATACAAATCACCATTATCTGCATATACCTCATCAAATTCAAATGAAATATCATCTATACCCTGCATAGATAACGTCACTAACGCAGTAGAGGTATTTACCATCGAATTCGTAACCATGCCGGAATCCAAATCAATCTTCACGCCAGTCAGTAGTGATGAGGGGTCATTCATTGTGATATTTATGCTACCGTCAATCGCTACGTTCTTCGGAGCATTTCCGCTCATAATTTTATTCATCGCAGCGCTCACCGCATCATTTTTATTTAAATTCATTATTAAGAAAGCCGCCGCTACACCACCACCGATTAACACAATCAGACCGATAATAATGCCCACAATCAACCCAGTCTTTTTCTTTGGTTTATCTACAAAAATCGGTGCCTGCTCCATAGTGCGACCGGTAGGATCTAATGATTCTACCACCGTGTTAGTCGCTACTGTTTCTGATGCTACCGATGGTGCATTTTCCGTAACCTGCGTAGTGCTTTCCGCAACCGGTACGGTATTTTCCGTAGTCGGCATAGCCACGCCACTTGAACCAGCGTTCGCCCCTGTGCTCGGATTTAGGGGATTCGGTGTTTCCCCAGGGTTTTCATTCATAAAAAACTCCTTACATTAATAACTCTTAAGCCTATTTTAACATACTATTTCGGTTATGGATAGTTTTTCAAACATCATGTTATAATATACTTATGGATAATTTTATGATTTCAGATATTAAAGCAAGGCAAGTTTTGGATTCCAGGGGCAACCCCACGGTAGAAGCCGAGGTCGTTCTCGAGAACGGTGGTTTTGGTCGTGCCATTGTGCCTTCTGGTGCTTCCACCGGAGCAGGAGAAGCCTTAGAGCTTCGCGACGGTGACAAAGCTCGCTATGGTGGCAAAGGCGTCTTAAAGGCCGTTTGGAATATCAATTCCAAGATTCACGATGTTCTCATCAATAATACTTCCGATCCCCGCATCGTAGACCAAATGATGCTAGAGCTGGACGGCACTGATAACAAGTCCAACATCGGCGCCAATGCAATACTTGCAGTCTCTTTAGCAAACGCTAAGGCCAATGCTCGCGCGCGCAAGATTCCCTTTTACAAATACATCGCCGAGCTCGCCGGCACTACCGACGAAATGTCTATCCCGATGCCCATGATGAATGTCATGAACGGCGGCGAGCACGCTTCCTGGGCTACAGATTTTCAAGAATACATGATTATTCCTAAAAGTGCTGGCAATATTGCTGATGCCGTACGCATGGGCGCCGAAGTCTTCCATGCTCTCAAAGACGTCCTTAAAGAACGCAATTATCCAACCACGGTTGGCGATGAGGGTGGTTATGCTCCTCGCGTTCGCGATGGCAATAACGAGCCTCTCGAATGTATCAAATATGCTGTCGATAAAACCAATTACCAATTCGGCAAAGATATAGCTATCGCTATGGACATTGCCGCTAGTGAATTTTATGACCACGATCATTACGCTCTCAAAACCAACGGTGATTGGAAATCAGCAGATGATTTAATTAACTGGTATGACTGGATTATTTCTAACTATCCAGTAGTTTCTATTGAAGATGGTCTTGCTGAAAATGATTGGCATAATTGGCAGACTATGACCGAGCGTCTCGGTTCTCGCATTCAGCTTGTCGGTGACGATCTATTTGTCACCAATGTAGAGCTCCTTGAACGCGGCATTCACGAAAAAGTCGCCAATGCCATTCTCGTCAAGCCCAATCAAATCGGCACCTTGTCAGAAACTATCGATGCCGTTCTCCTCGCTAAGCGAGCCGGTTATCGTACCATCATGTCACATCGTTCCGGCGAAACTGAAGACGTTAGCATCGCGCACCTTGCCGTCGGCCTCGGTACCGGCCAAATCAAGACTGGTTCCCTTTCGCGCTCCGAACGTATCGCTAAATACAACGAACTTATCCGTATCGCCGATACCAATTCCCGTCTCGGCCTTACTTCTCCATTTTAATTTATTATTGAATCGAACTAGCTTCACGGAAGCCATCGTAGAAGTTTTCGGAAATCTTTGGATGTCCAATCTTATTGGCTGCTTTCACAACTTCCGTCAAATCGTCTGTAATCTTAAAAATTTTCACATCATTTTTGTTAATTAATTTCATCTCCACCATTTTCTTAATTATCCTGTCAAAACTTCGCCAGTAAGCCTTGCCGATTAAGAAGACTGGCATCTTAGGCATCTTCATCTCTTGCATCAGGCATAAAATCTCAGAAATCTCATCCATTGTGCCAAATCCACCCGGGAAAAACACGAAAACTTTCGCCGCCATCGCCAACGCGACTTTTCTCGCAAAGAAATATTCAAAAGTTATACATTCCGTCAAATATGGATTCGGATATTGCTCGTGCATCAAAGTAATATTAAAGCCAATCGACCTACCACCAATTTCGTAAGAGCCGTGGTTGGCTGCTTCCATGATACCAGGCCCACCGCCAGTCACTACTGCGTGCCCATTCTGCGCCAATAGTCCTCCCAACTTGTATGCCATTTGGCAATACTTATCATCTTGCGGCAACCTGGCCGAACCAAAAATCGTTACTCCTTGCGGAAAAGAGCGTACCGCCTGCAGACCTCGCCCCAAATCTTTTGCATACGCATTCGCCCTCTCTATATCAGCGATTGATAATTTCCTTAATAATTCTTCTTCAGTTTTTAACATAACATTTCCTTATAATTTCTGAATTGGCATTGGGTGTAGCGGCTCAATACCCGTCAAAACGCCCTTATTTGCGCCAAGCTTCGTCACCACCGATGTTGAGTTGGCCGAACCAAAAATCAAAGAACTCCTAAAAGATTTACCGGCCGCAAAATGCGCCAAAAACCCAGAACCAAATGCATCACCGGCCCCAGTGACGTCCTTTACTTTTGCGTCCTCATAAATCCCGAACCGATATATTTCAGAACCATTTCCCGCGATTCCGCCCATCGCGCCGTCAGTGATTATCACAGTACTTACGTATCCGTTTAAGTGATATAGCAACTCCGTCAAAACCACTCCTGGCACAATCTTTGCTGCTTCAGATTTATTTACCAATAAAATATCGACATATTTTAGTAAATCAACCAGTTGTTTGCTATTTTCCAATTCCCGCACGCCGGGATTAAACATTACTCTTACGCCAACGCTTTTTGCTTTCGTCATAAATCTATTTAAAGTATCAAAATCCCCGCGCAAAGTCGTTACGTACATCCAATCCGGCTTTATCAAATCTAAATCATTCTCAGAAAAATTCCCAAATTGTTCAGATGCACCTCTACAAGTCAAAATCGTCCGTTCACCACTTTTTGAATCCAATAAGATTACGGAAGTGCCAGTAGTTTTTCTTTCCAAAAAATTCACATAACTACTATCGATGCCCTCCCTATCTAGCATCTTTACAATTGCCAAGCCAGCTGAATCTCTCGCCACATTTCCTATAAAAACCACTTCGTGCCCATGTCTTGCAAAAGAAATTGCCGAATTTACTCCACCACCACCAATCTCATACGAAATTTTGTCAATATCAACTTTCGAACCGACCAAGACTTTACCAAAAATCGCCTCTTCGCCAATAGTTGTTGGCACCAAATCGTCATGGTCAACCAAATATATATCTTGCAGTGCTGAACCTAGTGATAGAATACGCGCCATTATATTACCACTCCATTCTTATCAATTTCCGCCACAAATTCCTGAAAAACTTCGGCCGGATTTTCTGCCTGCGAAATCGCCGAACCAACATTAATTATGTCTAAATCCGCGTGTGTCAGAGCGCGAATATTTGACATATTCACTCCGCCATCCCAACCTATTTCCACTTCTGGCTTCATATTGCGCACTAACGGAATTTTTTCCATTTGCATTAAATCGGCTTGTGAGCCCTGTACGCCTAATTGCCCCGCAAATATTAAAACATGGTCGGCTTCATCTATGTATGACCTCACATTTCCGGGGAAAGTAGATGGCAAGAGCGCCACGCCCACCTTAATCCCGGCCTCCTTCAAAACTCGGAAAGTTGGGAGTAAATCTTCGCTCGCCTCAGCGTGCAAAATGCATAGCGACGGGCCCAGCTTTAAAATCGTATCTACGTGCTCGGAAGGCCTTGCTGCCATCAGATGTAAATCCGTATCCCAATTTTTGGGCCACCAGATATTCGTTACGTCCAAAGTTTGTGTTGGTGTAAAAATTCCGTCAGATACATCAATCTGCACTCTACGAGTGAAAATATTAATGCGTTCTACCTGTGCGCGATAATCCTGTTTGTTGTCGGTCAAAATTGCCGGCACGATTGATACGGTTCTAAGCATAATCCTCCCTTTCGTCTAGACGATTTATCCGCCTCACTCGGCGCTCTAATTCTACAAAATTCGTTTCCAAAAAAACTTTTATGATTTTTTTCATGCTTTCTTCGTCTACAAAATGCGCTGATAAACACAGTATATTTGCGTCGTCATGTTCTCTTGCCAACTTAGCCGATTCTACACTTTCACAATGTGCCGCACGCACCCCCTTAAACCTATTTGCCTGAATCGTCACACCATGCGCTGAATCGCAAATCAATATTCCTCGCGCGCCGGCATTTTCCCGTACTGCTTTTGCCACCGCAACTGCCGGATCGTTAAAATCATCTCCCTCAGAATATTCGTAAGCCCCCTCATCTATCACCTCGTATCCATTTTGCACCAAAAACTCTAACGCAATTCGTTTTTTCTCAAATCCCCGATAATCTGCTCCGACGAAAATCGCCATTAAACACCCTTCCCGAAATCAACCGTTAATTCTACTAGTCGGTTCGAATATCCCCATTCGTTATCGTACCAAGCCACAACTTTTACCATGTTACCGCCCACCACGTCAATCAACGGTAAATCTACGATACAGGAATGTGGGTCACCGATAAAATCAGTAGAAACCAACTCCTCTTCCGTGACATCAATGATGCCTTCATAGTATGGCTCTTTTGCCGCTTTCTTAAAAACTGCAATCAACTCCTCCTTAGTGGTCTCGCGTTTCAATATTGCCGTAATATCAGATAATGATACTACGGGCGTAGGTACTCTCACTGAAAGACCATTAAACTTACCAGCTAAACTCGGTATAGTCAACGCTGCCGCTTTGGAGGCCCCAGTAGAAGTCGGTACTATATTTTCTGCCGCACTCCTTGCTTCGCGTAAATCTTTCGCCGGCGCATCAAGGATTCTTTGTGAACCAGTATAAGAATGCACAGTCGTCATCATCGCTTTCTCAATACCAAATTCGTCTTCCAAAACTTTCATAATCGGGGCGATACAGTTGGTGGTGCAGGAAGCATTAGAAATTACCTCATCCGATTCGTCCAAGACATCTTCGTTTACGCCAATTACTACGGTCTTAGCCCCCTCACCCTTCGCCGGCGCCGAAATTACTACTTTCTTTGCGCCTGCGGTAATATGCGCTCTAGCATCCTCAGGCTTCGTGAAAAAACCAGTAGACTCAATCACTGCATCTACGCCTAATTTTTTCCACGGCAAATTCAAAGGATCTTTTTCCGCAAACACCGGAATCTCACGCGAATTTATAATAATGGAATTTTCGCCTGCCGAGACTTTTTTCTCATAAGTGCCATAAGAAGAATCATGTTTCAAAAGGTGCGCTAAAGTCTTCGCATCTGTAATATCATTTATCGCTACTACCTGTACATCGCGACGTTCTAATAATATTTTCAGTGCATTCCGGCCAATCCTTCCGAAGCCGTTTATCGCAACTTTTACCATTTTGCCTCCTAATTCTACTTATGCCTATTATAGCACACATTTTCGTATTATGTTAGACAAAAAAGAAAATGGATAGCTGGACTCATTTTTTAGTAGTATAAAAATGATTTGAAATTTTAACACGTATATTCCTGACGGCGCCGAGAAAATTGCCCATTAGGGCAATTTTTCCCGAACGCCCAGCGTATGACGTGCTTAAAATTTCAAGTCCCACTACTAGAAAAATGAGTCCAGCTAGGACCCATTTTCTTTTTAGCGCGCAAAATGCGCAAATGCCCTGTTTGCTTCGGCCATACGATGACAATCTTCCTTCTTCTTGAAGGCTGCCCCGGCTTCATTATAAGCATCCACGATTTCCGCTTCAAGCCTTTTTGCATACGGCATCCCGCCTCTAGCTCTAGCAGATTGCACTAACCATGAAAACGCAAAGTGTAACTGTCGATGACCAGAAATTGGGAATGGAATTTGGTAGTTCGCACCACCTACGCGACGTGATTTCACTTCAAAATCTGGTGAAACGTTTGCGATAGCTTTTTCAAGCACCTCTACTGGGTTTTCGGAGTTTAGCTTTTTGGCTGCCCCCTCAATCGCAGCATACACGGCACGCTCCGCCACTTGCTTCTTGCCGTCGAGCATTGACTTATTTATTAATCTTTGTACCAAAATCGACTGATACTTGCGATCTGGGCTAACTTTTCTTTCTAGGGATTTAGTAGTTTTACGTGGCATAATTACTTATCCTCCTTCTTCGCGCCGTATTTAGAGCGACCTTGCTTACGGCCTTGTACGCCTTGCAAATCAAGCGTACCGCGCACGATATGATAACGCACACCAGGAAGATCTGGCACACGGCCACCGCGTACCAATACTACAGCGTGCTCTTGCAAGTTGTGACCTTCGCCACCGATATAAGCCCAAACTTCTTGACCGTTCGTTAAACGTACACGCGCAACCTTACGCATCGCTGAGTTTGGTTTCTTCGGGGTCTTGGTTGTTACCTTGATACAAACACCACGCTTCAATGGCGCAGCCTTCTCATAGCGCTTGGTTTTCAAAGTATTTACGATTGAACCAAGTGCTGGAGATTTGGATTTCTTCGCCGCCTTTTTACGAGGCTTACGAATCAACTGATTAATAGTTGGCATCTAATTTCCTTTTCTAATTATACATATAATATATAGTGACCTTTACTACGCTACATATAGCGTCAACCGCGACTAAAACACCGCAAAAACACTACATATAGTGGTCACAATCTTGCCAATTTGCTCACAGCAATCGCAAATCAGCCGAAACTCTTTAGCAAATTATATCACACTTATCCTCAAAAGTCCATAAAAATAGCCCCTCTTTCAGGAGCTATCTTTACTACGGCCCACTACTTCTTATTTGCTTTCACCAAGAAATCTAAAGTTTGCTCAATAATCATCCGATTTTTAATATCCATTTTCACATTCGGATTCTTTAGATTTTTCAAAGCTTCTGGCGACTTTTTATACACATCTTTTAATTCGGCAATTTTTGCTGCTACCAAATCATCAGATACGGTGATTTTCTGCTCTACTGCCAAAGTCTGTAATGCCAAAGAAGCCTTTACTCTAGTCTCTGCAATCTTTCGCGCTTCTTTCTCCCAACTCTCCATTGTTTCATTATTACGCTCTAGAAAATCTTCAAAACTCATTCCCTGCGACGCCGCATTCCTCGTCATATCTTCACGAATGGCTCGCACTTGATCATCAATCAAGATTTCTGGCGCGGGTATTTTAGAGTTTTTTACCAAAGCATTCACTAAATCATCTTTATACTTTTCTTCCAAACGGTGCTCGTTTTGGATTGTTAGGTTTTTCTTGATGTCTTCTTTCAATTCCTCAAGATTTTTAAATGGCCCGCACTTTTGCGCAAGTTCATCATCGACTTTTGGTTTTTTTACTTCGTTTACCTGTTTGAGTAATACCTCAAAGACGGTCTTCGCGCCCGCCAGATCTTTTACGCCGTAATCTTTAGGAAAAGTTAAATCTAACTCAAATTTATCACCTGGTTCATGGCCCACGATTCCATCTTCAAATCCCGGAATGAAAGTACCTGAGCCTAGTCCAAGATGATAATCTTTCGCGGAGCCACCCTTAAACGCTTCACCGTCTTTTTTACCGACAAAATCAATAATTACCTCATCACCTAGCTCTGCCGCCTTTTTCGCTGCTTTCTTCTCGGCAAAAGATGCAGCGATATTATCTAGCACGCCCTTAATGTCCTTTTCTGTGACTTTGGCTTCTTCTTTCTTCACGTCAAGCTTCTTAAAATCACCAAGCGTGACTTCTGGCACAATATCTGCCGTAGCGGTATATTCCACCACTTCATCCGGTACATATTTAGTTACATTTACATTCGGTAAAACTAACGGAGATTTCTCCTCTTTCCTAAATGCTTCTACTACGGTAGTGCGTACTGCAATGTCCACAGTCTCCGCATTTAAGTCATTCTCGGGAATAAACTTTTTCGCGACTTCTAGCGGCACCTTACCTTTACGAAAACCTTCTACCTTTACTTCTTTTGCGAGTTTTTCCAAAGCCTTCGTTTTTGCCGGCTCCAAATCAGCGGCATCAAGCGTTACGGTCAACTCAACTCTTGAATCAGAAATCTTCTTCAATTTTGTCTTCATAATAACTCCTATATAATTATATGTATTATACCATAAGTTTGCTACTTGCCCATCAATATCTTAGATTACAGTCTAAGTTATTATTCTTGGCAGTGCCGTATCTCTAAAATGAGTCAAAGTATATTTTGAGCTTGCTCCCATTTTGACGTCCGGATTCATCACGTTATTCGGATCAAAAATCTGCTTTATTTCTGTATAGAGATTTTTCTGTGGCTCTTGCATTTCGGTATTGGTCACCACTGCCTTTAATCTACCCTCTGGCGTACCGCCCGTCAATACACCCCCCTGGCGATCAATAATATAGGCACCAGCTCTCAAAAACGTGGCTACTTTTCTGTTAAAATTACTATCATTCAAATCAAATTTTGGTCGCAAATTATAAATTGACGAATTATAAGAGCCGTATAGTGCCATCTCTAAATCCAGCTTATCTTCTAAAATCTTCAAATCTTTCAAGAAACTATCCAAATTACTTGCTGGCAAATAAAAATCCGTCAAAACCGGCACTCGCTCGCCATTTTTTGCAAAATTCAAATAACTCGTTAAAGAATTTTCAAATTCATTCAAAACAGGAAGATTCTCAGGTGATTCAAAAATAAATTTCGCTGTACGCGGAAAACTATCACGTATGCCAGCAATTCTCTTCAAGCAGGTTTTTCCTCTTTCGTCAAAACTCGCGAAAACTACAAACCCATCTTCGAGTTTTCGTATTACGCCGTCCAGGTTTTTTCCAGTCTCACGTGCCTCTTGGATAATTTTTAAATCACACAGATTCAACTCGCGTGGGGACATCTTTTTAATTACATCCAAAAATCTCAAAGCAGAACTTAATTCTTTGAATGTCACTACCAATCTCTCCGGATGCCGCTTCATCGGTTCGGCTCGCAATATTACCTCAGATATTACACCTAGCGTACCCTGCGCCCCAAAAAACAACGGCATTAAATCTAACGCCTCTCTCCTCAAAATTTTAGTCACCATCGGATAACCAGCTAAATCGTGATTATCGCGCTTTATCTCGTCTATTAAATCGGCCTTTTCTTTTAGCACTTTCGACATTTTGCGATATATTGTGCCCTCAAAGGTTTTCTCGGCCGCCTTCTTGGCAACAGCATATTTCTTCAATCGCGTAGTTTGCAAACATTCGCCATTGGTTAATACAACTTCCAACCGTTCTACATAATTCCTAATCCCACCGTATTTTTTCGCATATAAATCCGAAGGACAATTAGAAATTAGCCCACCAATCGTGTCGTTATCGTGCCCACCAATCGGAATAGTTAACCCGGATACCGAAAGCGCCGTATTTAATTCTTTCAAAGTAATCCCGGCTTGTACTCGCACTAGCCTATCGCGGGGGTCAATCTCTAGCATCCGATTTAACTTTTCGGTAGAAATTATCAACCCGCTAGATAAATCTGCGCCACCTTCATCTAAACCAGCCCCTCTCACCGTCACCGACACTGGGATTTCTTTTGCAGCAATTTGATTAAAGAATCGCATCAATTTTCTAATATCTTCGGTAGATTCTGGAAATGCCACGAACTTCGGCTTCACCTTTAGTACCGAACGATCCACGGCGTACATATCTAATATTTCTGGACTATCAAAAACATTGCCAATAATCAACTGATTCAAATACTTTGTGATTTTCCCCATCCTGCTAACGATTATACCATATATTTATCATTTTTAGCTATTCTGCCTTTTTTGTTGCCGGCTTCTTGAAAATCAAATCTATTTCCAGAGTTTTTCCGCTTGGCCCAAATAAAACCGGTACAAAACCAAGATATTCCATGCCTTTCTTTTCTACGTATTCCTTTATAATATCGCGATGCTCTTTTATATCTGCGTTGATTAATTTGTTATTGGCATATTTTAATCTAACAAATTCCATTTGTCTCCTCTTCTAGATATAATACCTCTCTACGCCCATTGTACCATATACCATTCAATTTCTTATATATTTACACAATACAAAAATGGAGCCGCGAGTCGGACTTGAACCGACGACCTGCCGCTTACAAGGCGGCTGCTCTACCAACTGAGCTATCACGGCAACCATCTTTATTATATCACAAATTTAATAATTTTCAGCCTTAATTTCAAAATATGCTTGCGGGTGATCGCATACCGGGCAAACTTCGGGCGCTTCCTTGCCAATTACAATATGGCCACAATTTCTACATACCCAAATCATATCGCCGTCACGTGAGAACACTTTCTTTTCTTTGACATTCTCTAGTAATTTTAGATAACGTGCTTCGTGTGATTTTTCTATCGCCGCCACTTCCTCAAACTTTTTCGCCAATTCTTCAAAACCTTCCTCGCGAGCCGTCTCCGCAAACCCTACATACATATCGCTCCATTCGTATTTTTCTCCGTCTGCCGCAGCCTGCAGATTTGTCTCCGTATCTTCTACGGCGCCACCATGTAGCTCCTTATACCACATCTTTGCATGCTCTTTTTCGTTGAGTGCCGTTTCGGCGAAAATTGCCGCGATTTGCTCATATCCATCTTTTTTCGCCTTTGATGCGAAAAAATCATACTTATTTCTTGCTTCGCTCTCCCCCGCCAAGGCCTTTTTCAAATTTTCTAAAGTTTTAGTACCATCATATTTGGTTTTCATAATTTCCTCCAATTAAACTAGGCGATTTTAACATTAAATAGCTGTGTAACCGCCGTCTACTGGTAATATAGCTCCAGTCACATACCGCGCCTCCTCGGAAGCGAGGAACACCACCGCTGCATCTAGCTCGCCAGCTTTGCCGTATCTTTGCATTGGTACGTGTGTGCGTGCAAATTCCTGAAATGTTTCCGTATCAAGTA
Source organism: Candidatus Saccharimonadota bacterium (assembly GCA_017406905.1). Classification (GTDB taxonomy): domain Bacteria; phylum Patescibacteriota; class Saccharimonadia; order Saccharimonadales; family Saccharimonadaceae; genus Nanosyncoccus. Next base: position 117,123 of record JAFQXN010000006.1, read on the forward strand.
CCGCCGTGGTCAGCTCTGTGTAGAAAAATCCAGGGCAAATAGCATTACAAGTGATGCCATCAAGCGCCAATTCAGCTGCTACTGCACGTGTAAAGTTTACCACTGCGCCCTTCGATGTGTGATATGCAATCGTATGAATTTCGGTATTTCCGACCAACCCATAGATTGATGCAATATTAATAATGCGCCCATATTTATTTTTCTTCATGATTTTAGCAAAAGCTCTAGTCATCTTAAAGACGCTCGTCTCATCTGTGGCAATTGTGAAATCCCACTCTTCATCCGTCATTTCGGTCACGCCCTTATCTTTTGACGAACCGGCGCAATTTAGCAAAATGTCCACTTTTTTAAACTTTTTTTCTACCGCTTTGGCCGCCGCATTTATATCTTCCGAGGATGTCACGTCGCATTTTACCGTCAGCACTTCTGGCGCACCCGCCTTAATTAATTTTGGCTTGAACTCTTCTAACCTTTCAGTTCGGCGAGCCAAAATTGCCAACGATGCACCTTGCCGCGCCAACGCTAGTGCCATCTGCTGGCCTAACCCAGATGACGCCCCCGTCACCACTGCAACCCTACCTTCTAGGCTGAACATAGCATTACTCCTTTCTCTTTTCTACCATTATACCAACATATATGATAAAATAAAGTGTAATGAATACAAAATCTGTCGCTTCCGCTCCGTCTCGTAGCGAGATTATTGTCAAATCCGGCTATTTATTTATTGCTACTAATTTTTTCCTTGCTGTTTTTAATATTATAGTTGGATTATTGTCTAATTCTCTCGCTATTGTATCTGATGCCGCTCATAGTTTGATAGATGCTATTTCTGGTGCACTTATTATTATCAGCGAAAAACTCGCTAGCCACCATAAACTTACTCAACATCGCGCCAAAATCGAACGCATCACTACCGTTATTATTGCACTCATTATTATTGCCGTTGGTATCCATATCCTCATTGAGTCAATCACTAAGATTTTTATGCCAGAAGATGTCAACTATTCCGTGCCCACTATTATAGTGTTGGTTGCTAGCATTATTGCCAAATATATTCTTGCCACATATCTTAAGCGTGCCGGTAAATCTTATAAGTCTGACGTTCTTATCGCTTCTAGTGCCGAAACTATGAATGACACTTGGATTTCCGTAGCTGTCCTCGCTTCGGCACTTATTTATCTTATCACGGGCGCAGATATTGAGGCCTATGTTAGCATTGTCATTTCAATCATTATTATTAAAGTCGGTCTCGAATTTATCTTCCCGCACCTCTCCAAACACCACCATCACCATCTCGAACAAACCCACGATCACGGCGCCCGCCCTCGCATCGCTAAATCAGATAAAACTGCCAAATAAAAAATCCCCCTCAAGGTTATGAAGCGGATTCCTATCCATAGATTCATGGAGCCTTCTACCAGGCTTGAACTGGTGACCTCATCCTTACCATGGATGCGCTCTACCGACTGAGCTAAGAAGGCACAAAACCATTCTACCACACTCCTCCGAAAAAATAAACTTTTTTACCGATGATTCTTGTTTATTATTTTTTCTAAAAAGCCAATGCAAATGTGATATAATTGTGCTAGCTAAACAAGAACAGTTTTTATTATGCGCCTTAATTAAGGATAAAAATGCGGCTATTTACGCAGATTCTTAATTAAGGGACTGTTCTAGTTTAGCGACTAAGTAAATAGTCGCATTTTTCGTTCTGCGGACGAAAATCGGCAGAGGAGAAACAATGGAAAACTATCCAACGAATAATCAAGAAAACAATGGAAGTGAGGTGAAATTTCCATCTTTCGAAGAACACATGGCCGAATTACGCGGCGACAACACAGGTAACGAACCCGCCAATACGGCGGAGAGTATTATTAAGGCCGAAAAGACGCCCGAACAAAAACAAGTTGAAGATCTTGAAGTGTTATTTAGTTTTTGTGACGAAAAAGATGTTCTGGAAATATTAAAATCGGATAGCTACGGAGTCTTACTGAAAAACGATGTTTCATTAGTAGATTTATTCAATGCCGACGTACTTTTTAACGAACAATATTATGCTGACGGTTATACACGAGAATTTGAAGAAAGAAGATACGGCAATAAATTAGAAAATTTTACCAAACGGCATAAAGACAATACTAAGAGACAATGGGGATTCGTACATTTTCTTGAGGAAGAAGGCGACTACAAACGTGCTCAAGAAGCAAAGAATGACGAGATTGGCTACTTAGTCGGTGATAAAATTCGCGCTCGTGAAGCTAAACAGACCATAGCCGATGTGGCCGAATTATATTTCGGTGAGAATGCGCAGGATCATAAAACAATTCAATTCCTTAACGCAGTAATAGCTCGAGCCAACGGTAATTCGTTAACTGACGAACAAAAAGATTTTTTGAGAAACGAACAAAATGAAGTCGCAGACCGTTTACTTTACGGCGGCAAAGTTATAAACGAAGAGAGGGCTGGTCGCATCTTGAGCAGCTTAGATGGGTGTGAAGAGGATTATGAGCGAGAAAGTTCTTCCGATCATGAAGGGATTCGCGAGCGAGCGGATGATTCCTTAGTGGATAGGTTCGTTTATGCCGAAGCGGTAATCAACGACTATCTAGAAGCGGGAAAGCCTGAACTTGTTGCTGAAGCTACGCAAAAATTAAAACAATTAGTAGATAAGTATTTTGAAAAAATAGTGAACTATCGCGCTGGCGGGAATTCCGACGATTACGAATATCGTTTACCAGAGCTCATCTTAAACTATTCTAACCCATTTGAATTAATTGAGCGAGCTAGTGATTACGGGTTGACTCGGCGCATTGGCTATGATGGCAAAGTTTATCCGGGGATCATCGAAGCTGACTCCATCGTTGAAGCCATCGTCAATGCTTGCGAAGGGCTCGGAACCTACGCATCTTTCTATATATCCGAGAGCGCCAAAGCATTAAAGGGGCTTGGCGCTAGTGACGAAGCTATTTTGATGGGCTGCCACAACTTGCGTCCAGTAGACTTCATTGGTGCGGAAAGAAACTTCGATGGGCGCGGTTCTAGATTGGTTGAAGCCGGCCTAGATAAGAAAAAAATAATTAAAGAAGTATTTAGCTCTGACGCCGGAGATGTCGAACCATTTGAGAAAAATGGGTACCCTTTTAAAAATGAAAGCTATGTAGATGTGCTAGAAAGAAATGGTTTCGATATAACCGACATTGCGAAAACTTTCAGCCCAGATGTCATATCCAAGAATCTGAAGGAGTTTATAGAAAGAGGTGCCGACGCTAAAGAATTGATGAAATACGTGGCTAGTTATCGTGACTTGGTTTAGATAGGGCAACAAAATACTCTCAGTACGAGAGCGTTTCATTAAGAAGAATCTGATACTATCAATGGTGCCCGAGACAAGACTTGAACTTGCACACCTTGCGGTATATGCTCCTAAGGCATACGTGTATACCAATTTCACCACTCGGGCACACTCACATTATATCATATTTCTCAAAAAGCCGCACCCCAAATCGGTAGTGCGGCTTCATCTATTAAAAGATATTAACTTTCCCTTTTAGCTAAAGCTCTTGAGGAAAGATATGCTACCAGCATACCAGCCATTAAGGCAATCGGTAAGGCATCTTCTGGGCCAGTATTTGGCATTTTAGACTCCGAAGTGCTCACGCTACTAGAGGCAGACTTGCTTGAGTTGCTCGTATTGCTGGTTTCTGTAGACAAGTTACCTACTTTCGAAGTGCTACTGGATTCCGATGAGCTAACCTCGCTATTACTAGACTCTGTGCTAGTGTTTTTATTCTCGGCCGAAGCGCTAGAATTATCATCAAGCACAATCGGCGTATTCTCTACAGAATTGACGCCAGTATGGCTAGATTTCTTCGTAGCTACTACGACAATCGCAATAATCAGAATCAAAATCACAATCACTGCAATCGTTGCCACAGCAATAATCTTGCGACGCTCTTTTTTATCTGCATCTTCCTGATAATACATAATAAAACTCCTTATGCCACCATTATATCACACTTTTGCTAAAAATGCAAGTTTATCTCAAATAAACTGAGATTGTCGCCCCTGCGTACTTGCGTGATTTTTTGAGTGCCATACCAGGTAGCTCCGGTACCTCTCCTGGGTGTGACAGTACTAGCACTCCACCGGTGTCTAAGAACTGCGTCAAATGCTCCACCCCAGTCAATTCAAAATCATCATACGGTGGATCTGCGAGTATCACTCCAAACCTGTCATCCGTTGTAAAATTTATAACATTTTGCGTGAGCACCTCGCTATCTACCCCTATATTTTGCAAGTTTTTACGAATAATTTTCGCCGCCTTTGGCGATTTCTCTATAAACACCACCTCACTTGCCCCGCGCGACAGTGCTTCAATCCCCAAAGCTCCTGAGCCGGCATACGCATCTAGTACCTTCGCCCCAGGTAGGAAATCGTTTATTATGTTTAATAGCGCCAATTTCTCTCGTGCCCCCATTGGGTGTGTCCCCACCCCTGGAGTCTGCAAAACCATCCCCCGATATTTCCCTGATGAAATTCTTATGCTATTCATGATTTTTACAAAATATATCTAAAACACCTTAAATTCTAATTTAATGTTGTAATTTGCTGATATTTCGTAATCCCAGTCATTAACTCCTTATATTTTACCATGTTTTCCGAGTCTTGTAAAAATTTCTTTACATCCGCTTGTGCCCGGTGTATCAATCTTGTATCGGACAGCGTGGCAATACGTAAGTCTAAAGCCCCGTGCTGCAATGCTCCATAAATCTCCCCTGGGCCACGGAGTTTCAGATCCACTTCCGCCAGATAAAACCCATCGGATGATTTCTCCAACTCGCGCAATCTCCTTGAAGGTGACAAATCTCCAGAGGTCAAAAGATAGCAAAATGAAGCCGCCGAGCCACGCCCCACGCGCCCCCTTAGCTGATGCAGTTGTGCCAGCCCATAACTCTCTGCATTTTCAATTATCATCAGAGTAGAATTTGGCACATCTACCCCCACTTCCACCACTGTCGTAGATACCAAAATCTTGATTTCGCCCCTGGCAAACCGCTCCATTATCATATCTTTTTCTATTGCTTTCATCCGCCCGTGCAAAAACTCAATCTCTACTCCAGGGAAATCCCTCTTTAACTTCTCGCAACGCGACTTTACAGAAGTGGTCTCTGTACGCGGATCGTCATCTATTGCCTTGCAAATCCAATAAGCCTGTTGGCCCATTGCTAGAGTCTCGCGGATTTTTGGGTATAGACATTCCCTAGTCTCTACCTCAGTCATTATACTAGTCTTAATCGGTTGTCGCCCCTTAGGCAGCTCATTTAATACCGACACGTCTAAATCTCCAAATACCGTTAGCTGCAAACTCCTCGGTATAGGAGTAGCGGTCATAGCTAACAAATGAGGGGCCAGCCCTTCGGGTGATTTTAACAGTAGTTTTTGTCTTTGTCCTACACCAAATCTGTGTTGCTCATCTATTATCACTAAGGCGAGGTTTGCGAAATTCGTATCATCGGTCAAAATCGCGTGCGTCCCTATTACTAAATTGATTTTCCCAGAGGCAATCTCTTTTTTAAGCTCAGCCTTTCCTTTAGTCGCGCCAGTCAAAAGCGCCACTTTCACCCCAAATTTTTCTAATTTTTCCCTCAAATTCTCATAATGCTGAGTAGCTAAAATTGCCGTAGGTGCAAGCAATGCCACCTGATTGCCACTTAATGCCACCCCGTATGCCGCCAGGGCTGCCACCATAGTTTTACCGGAACCCACATCACCTTGTAGTAGGCGATTCATTGGGGTATCCTTCTCCATATTCTGAAAAATTTCCCAGGCCGCCAGCCTCTGCGCCCCTGTTAACTTAAAAGGCAAACTCGCCACAAATTCTCTGATTTTTGGTGCCGAAAACGGTATCCGCATGGCTCTCAGCTTCTCATTTTCTTGTCTATTTAATTTTGATGCCAAAATTAGCTCAAATAGCTCTTCGTATGCCAGGTAATCCCTCGCATTTTTGGCCGTTTCTAATGAATTTGGAAAATGCACATAAAACAAGGCGTCTCGCCTTGCCCCAGTCCTCACGGTAGGTAGTAAATCGGGTATTTCGGCAAATTTATCGCGTACATTTGACATCAAACGTCTGAAGTCATATGATTTAATTGCTCCGTGAGCCACGTAGACTGGGCTCAGGCCCGTAGAGGTATCAATCTCGGCTATTTCGGCGGCCGAAGGCGAAACTAGGCTATAACGCCCGTTTTTGAGCTCGTAATTACCAGTAAAATAGTATTCCTTCTCTGGTGAAAATTGTTTAATCCTGTAACTTTGGTTAAACCATATCACCCTCACCGCCCCTGTATCATCTCTTATTACCCCCTCGGTGATGGATAAATTACGTCGCTGCGCCCTCCGCGTAGAAAGCGAATCTATTTTCCCCTTTATTACTACTTTTCCCGGCCTTAATTCTGCAATAGAGGTGGCAGCTTGATAACTCTCATAATCTCTCGGTAAATTATAAAAAAAATCCCGCACCGTCCGAATCCCGTGTTTACGCAACAATTCAGCTCGCTTCGGCCCCACACCTTTCAAAGTCTCGACATCGCCAAGCCAATTCATGCTTTACCCGAATGTTCTTCGCGCCACTTCGCGATTTCTCCATGGTTCCCAGAGAGAAGTATGTCGGGCACTTTCATCCCGCGAAAATCATAGGGCTTAGTGTATTGCGGATATTCCAAGTTGTCTCCATCTGAAAACGACTCAATCTCTGCCGATTGTGCGCCACCTAGTACTCCTGGTATTAACCTCACTACGCTATCTATAATAATCAGCGCCGGCAATTCCCCTCCAGTCAACACGTATTTCCCTAGCGAAATCTTATAATCCACGATAGACAAAATCCGTTCGTCGTACCCCTCGTAGTGAGGGCATAGGATGATGTAATGTGTGGCAGGAGTGGCTGAAATGCCCTTTTCGAAGGGCCTAAGACTTGGGCGAGCGCCCCGGAGCGGCCCGAGAAAAGGGCATTCAGGCAGAACTCCTGCCATCCACTGCGCCATACTCTGATTCCACACCTCACCTACAGGGGTAGGCAAAATCACCTTCGCACTCGGATCCTTAGCTTTAACGGACTCAATAGCTGCAAACACCGGCTCACAACGTAACAACATTCCGTCACCACCTCCATAAGGCGTATCATCTACGCTTCGGTGTGGCCCCAGTCCAAACTCACGTAAATCCACAAAATCAAACCCCGCCAGCCCTTTATCTACCGCCTTCCACATCATCGAAGTCTTTAGATATGGCTCTATTGCCTCCCGGAACAACGTAATAACAGTAAATTTAATCATGCCTCTATTATATCACATAAAGAAACCGGCCTTCCGACCGGTTCCGCGCTGATGCGCGCCCACCCTTGGGGCACATTGGTTTGTTTTAATCCGCTGTTTTTGTTTTTAATGAGTCTCCACACTCCACTAATCACTCAGTGGAACCCCTGTGAAGCGTACCAGCTTACTACCATAATAAAGCATAAGCTTATCACTGTCAAGTACTTTTTGCAAAATTTTCCATAGTCGAAGTCACTGCCCATTACGTTTTGATAGAAAGTTACAACACTGCCAACCAATAAAATAGTGTATAATAAAATCATGAAGATTTTAGATACTCCCATTACCAAATCAGAACTAATCAAAACATCTTCCAATTTTATTGATGAAAACACCATTAAGGCCGCAGTAGACATCAAACGCGAACTTCTCGCCGTTGATTCGCCTATGCACTATGACTGCGAGCAATTTCTCCTCGAAAATGGTTCTAGTCAGTCAGATATATGGGGAATTAATTTATATCTAGACGAGGATGACCTAGATGACTTAGTCGAATTTGACTCCATGATTAATATTCGCCCCGCCCAGGGTAATCGTAGCCGTAGCGTCGAAGATCCCGCCATCCAGTCAAAAATTAAGTCCGTAGTAGCAAAATGGCTGATTTAAAATACATCCACAGTGCCGAGCTACGCAAAAATTGGTCTAACTACCCTATCACCTACCAAATGGGCAATATCGGCAGCGAAGTTTCACGCTCTCTCAAATGGACGGCGAAAGGTAATACGGAACGCGCCGCCACCGCTATCGACCGCGCACTTGAACTATTTGATTTCACTATCTCTGCCAATTGCAACAATCGCCCTCGGCTGCGTGAGCTTCTTATCGCAAGGGAGGAGTTCTGTGACTATTTTTTCGGCAACAATTCTTGGCACACTGATCCCAAAAAAATGCAAAAATACTACGACGGTTTTGTTATGATGGCGCAATTGCATCCTAAATTAGCCGAATGATGAATACCGAGTCTGCGTAAGCCCGGTTGGTGACACATTTTCATACCACATACACCAAGCGAAAATTTTTAAAACTAAGCATAATATGTTATAATTATGCTATGTTTGTAGACGTAGCGAAAGCTAGTTTAAAGGCCGGCAAAGGCGGCGACGGCGCCGTTTCTTTTCGCCACGAAATATACATCCCCAAAGGCGGGCCAGATGGCGGCGACGGCGGCAAAGGCGGCGATATTATTTTTAAAGCAGATAAAAATACCAATACATTAATCGACTTTCGTTTTACACCTATTTTGACTGCCGAAAATGGCAAAAATGGCGCCGGCCAGCGCGCCGCCGGCCGCAGCGGCAAAAATCTTGTCGTCGAAGTCCCCATTGGGACTTGCGTGTATCGACTCAACCCACAAAGCGAGCAGTCCGAGTCAAGCCGCTCGCGTATTCTACTTGCCGATCTTACCGAAGACGGCCAAGAAGTCATCATCGCCAAGGGTGGCTCTGGCGGTTTCGGCAACGCCCATTTCAAATCCAGCACCCGTCAAGCTCCCGTCATTGCTGAAGTGGGCGAACCCGGAGAAGAATTTGAGGCAGAACTAGAGCTTAAATCCATGGCAGACGTCGGATTGGTCGGCTTACCAAATGCCGGCAAGTCCACTTTCCTTTCAGTCGTATCTAATGCCAAGCCCGAAATCGCTGATTATCCTTTCACTACCATCACTCCCAATCTTGGCGTTGCTACTATCGACGGCAAAGACCTTCTTATCGCCGACATCCCTGGGCTAATTGAGGGCGCCGCCGAAGGCAAAGGTCTAGGACATGACTTCTTACGGCACATTGATCGCACTTCCGTCCTTCTCCACCTTATCGACGTTTACGATAACGACGCTGGCGCCGCCTATCAAACCATTCGCAATGAACTCGACAAATATTCCGACCTCCGCAATCGCCCAGAAATCGTTGCTCTCACCAAATGCGAAGGAGTAGATGACGATATTATCAAAATGCAGATGACGTCTATCCTCGCGAAAAACCCTACCGCGAAAATCTACGCCATCTCTAGCTCCGCCCATCAAGGGCTGACGGAGCTGCTAAGAGAGCTGAAAGAGGTTTATTTTGAGAGTATAAAGCAAGTCCGAGAAAATTCCAAGGAGGCTAGTCGAGACGAGTACGGAACTGTAATTCCGGCGCAGCCCCGATTAGCCGACGAAGAATTTTCACGGCATGCAGCGCAGAGCGAACGAAATAGACCACTTTCGGTCCCCACGATTAGCCTCAGCCCGGCTGCCCTGAAAGATACTTGGCAAGTTGAAAAGCAAGAAGACGGTACTTTCAAAGTCACTGGCGAAAAAATCGAGAAATTCGCCCGCCGCACTGACCTCAATAATTACGCCAGCGTCAATCGTCTTCGCGACATCATGAAAAAACTTGGCATTCGAGCCGAGCTCACCTCTCAAGGCGCTCAGCCCGATTCCATCATCTCTATCGCCGGTAAAGAATTTACCCTGGTCGAAGACTACTAAAGCTTATTAGTGAATATAATTGAAGTTTCCTACCTTATCAGCCGGGATTGTCGCCTGTATCACGCGATATGGCACGTAACCGTAGTTCATCTCTGTCACGGTAATTGAGCCATCGCCATTTACTGCTTCAACGTATCCCACGTGACCATACCAACCAGATGAGGTCTGGAAAATTGCACCAGCCGCCGGCGTATGGTTTACCACCGATTTAGTTGCGCGTGCCGCCCAGGTATTAGCATTGCCTAGAGACCACCCGTACAAATCGTGCAAATCTGGACGTTTGTAATATGCCCAGTTCACACACTGGCCACCACCGGCATCATAAAAGCGATTGTAAAGCACGATGATATTTTGCCGTTCGGAAGTATCGCCCAAATAAGTATAAGTGTAAGTTGGCCGCCTCACTACTGGTGCCACGTATTCTGGCCTTTCCTTTTCTGGCAAAGTACCACCCTTAATGATGATCCTCGCCCCCTCAGAAATACCAGACACCTCGAGGTCATTTAGCGCGATGATTTCCTCAACATTGGAACCATATTTGTCCGCGATTGACTCCACGGTATCACCAGACTTAACCGTATACACAATACCAGACGTGCTGGGTATGTATAAGACTGTACCAGCCGAAACGTCCGTAGTCTTCAATCCGTTTGACCATCTAATATCATCTGTAGAAATACCATATTTATTAGCGATGGATTCCATACTTTCACCATCGGCCACTGTATACTCAATTACACCACGAGAAGCCGTAATATTAGTCAAATTCGGTTTTTCCAATTTGCCCGCTGAAGTTTGGCCAGAATCATACATCGTGGTAGTCACCACGTAATTAGAGGCCACGTCTGAAGCGCTAGCAAGACCTAATGCATCTGACAAGTCCGCCACTACATATAATTCAGATAACTGATCAACCGATACATTGTAATCGTTGGCGGCAAAAGTATCCAGGCTCAAGTTTACATCTGTATTCTGCTTATCTATTGAGCCTAAAAAAACTACACCCAAAATCGCAATTCCGGTCAAAAAATAAGGTAAAACCCCCCGAATCCCCTTAGCATTTGATTTAGTTTTCTTCTTCGTCATAATGATACATTGCAGAGGTCTTGGCAATGGCTGTAAATGTTCCGGATATGCTCAGCCTCTGTATAACTATAATACATCAAACCATCATCTCCTGTCAAGAAATATAGATAAGAACTATCAGCTGGCTCCGCCACCGCCAAAAGCGCATTCAGACCAGGATTAGAGATTGGCCCACAAGGTAAACCTGCGTATAACCTCGTATTATAGCAAGAATTCACCGTAAGAGCGCTCTGATTATCTGAGTGCGTGTCTCTATCAGGATCCACTACGTCTAACGCGTAAGACACCGTTACGTCGCTCCCAAGCGGTATTCCATACGCCAAACGTGACAAAAACACCTGTGCTACCGTAGGCTGCTCAGGGGAAGGGGCTTCCTTTTGCACTATCGAAGCCAAAGTTATCCCCTCAAAGAGAGATAACCCATGTGCTGCATATTTTTCTTCTAAGTTGTTCTCTGTAATCACCTCTCCCATCCCCTTTAAAAATGTCTCTATTATTTCTTTCACCGTCGCACTTTTATAAAACTCGTGCGTTTCTCCATAAAGGTATCCTTCCAGGGAAGCCCCCTCTGGACGCTCCTTCAAAAAATCAAAATCATAATCCGCCACAAAAGCCTCTTCTACCTCTGAAGAGCTATATCCTACCTCTATTAAGCTTTTTTTCACATCAAAAATCGTCTCCCCCGGTTTTATCATGAAACTAAACACCTCGGGCTCAGCCTCCGCCGCTAATTTCGCCAGATATTCTGCATATTCACGTTTTTTTGCCTCTCTGTCCAAATACCACATCGTCCCACCGGTAACAACTAAAGCGATTATCGCAAATATAGCTATACCAGTGATCCATTTTGTCGCTTTTTTCATCTTATGGCGTGCCTTTTTGGTATTTAATTTTACTTTATCAACTTCTTTCTTGGTTAAATTGGTTGTTGTTTCCGCTGCCACTGTTAAGGTATTTTCCCTACTCAATCCTTCCAGGAAATCTTGCAAGATAATGGCTGCCGCTTCAGCATCTATCTCTCCCTTTTCGTAATTTTTTTTACGTGCTCTTAATCTCTCCTCTGCCATTACAGAAGTCAAAGATTCATCCTGGAAACGTACCTTCGCTCCGGGCAGCTTCTCTGTAAGAGTTTTGGCGAAATTACGCACAAATAGCGACTGCGCAGTTTCTTTGCCCTCATTGCTTCTCGGCAAGCCCAACACGAAAAAATTCGTATTGTTCATTTGTGCGATTCTGGCGATTTTTAGCCATTCTGAGCCGTCCGCCAGTACATATCCGACCGGTACCGCAATTCTGGTGTCCGAATCTGCACGCGCTACGCCAATGCGCTTCTCGCCTACATCGAGCCCTAATACCTTCATCTATTTATCTCTTATCTTAACGTCCACTTTTATCTTATTGGTGTCGTTTGGCACGGTCATCACCCAAGGATAAGAAGTCTTAGTTTCCACGCTTACTACTCCACTTATCTCTTTAAGGTCATGCTGAATATCGCCAATTCCCTTACCCTTTGCCATCTCTAACACTTCTTTGTCAGTGACCTTCGGACCTACCGAATAGGATGTCTTCAGTTTGCCGATATATCCGCCATCGGATTTTACAAAATTCTCCACAAATGGATTATTAATCTCGTAAATCTTCTGGTCGTCCGATAAATTCGCTTTTTCAGTAATAAACTGTTCAACCTTCGTCTTATCTATCACGAATATTTTTGCTGTAGTTGTAGCTTTCACCACTGGAGTAACGCCATCTTTCACTTCTTCGTCTACCGCTGGAGTTACTGTTACGTCGGCCGTCGTTTGCTCAAAGCTTGAATCAATCGCAATTAGACCGTCACCAACCGTCTCTAACAACTTTGCCTTATTTTCGGATTCGTTCGCTGCGGTTAATTGTTCTTTAGCCTTTAATACATCAGATTGCTGCACTACGGTAATTATATTATCTGTGCCACCTGACATTGGCGATTTGGAATAAACTGCCACATCTGCAGTGGTGTTCCAGCCAGTATCAGCTGCTGAAATATTATAGGCCGTACCTGGCGCCGTCGCCGTTACCTTAACTTTCGCGTAAATTCTGCACCCCTGGCTCTTAAATTCCTCATAGGTCAACTTTTCGTCTACATTTGCACATACACTATCATCATCTCCGTCATAATGCATAGTCACCCCATTGTCTGCGGCGTATGAAAGACCATTAATTGTAAAGAGGTCACCCACATTTATTACCTTAGTACCGCCTCTATATGATACGGTGGCCACTACTTCAACTTCACCGGTCGCCTTTTCACCCAGATTTTTCTGCCCAGTCGCTTCAAATTTTACCTCTTGCACCGACTCAATCTTTTTCTCTTCAAGATAAAACTTACCTTCGTCTGCCTTTTCGTCACTCAAATTCGTCGTAAAGCTTACATTTTCAGAAAAACTCTTATTTTCAGTCTGAATCCACACTGTTATTTCTACAGCTGGCGCAATTACGAAAGCCCATACCAGGAGCAGTATCAGCGCCACAATACCTATACTACCAAAAATCGTCAACTTTTTGTGCGATTTTACCCAATCTGCAATTCCATTAGCTTTAGACTTCTTTTGCTTTGGCTTAGCATCTTCTTCCTTATCATCCTCTTTTTCAGCCTTACTGTCATCCTCTGTATCTTCTTTGGCCTCAGGCTTGCCACTCTCTGTATCATCTTCATCGTTAGAGCCCTCTTCTTTCTCCTCCGCCTTCTCTTCTTCTGGCTCCGTATTGCTCGTATCTTCTACGGTCACCACTTCGGATTTTGCGGCTTCCTCCGCTTCGCTCTCCATTGTAGGTATGCTAGGAGCGGTCTGCAAATCCTTCGTCACGGGTAGACGCGTCGCTGCCGCCAGCTTGATAATCGAAGGATCGGTCGTCACTAATACAATCGTCTTCTCCGCTGTCGTACCCACCTTTGCAATCAGTTTAATATTCACCACGCTTCTAAATACGCCAGCCTTCTTAGGTGGCACTAATGCCACAATCTTCTCTTTTGAGTTTTCTATTTTTGTAATGACATCAGTAATATCATCTTCTGGTTCAATATAGATAACGTTCTTATTCATAATTAAAATATACCACATTTTTTCAAGCTTGTGTTAAAATAAGTTTAGATGAATCTTTTTAAACGTAACAATCCTAATAATGCAGCCAATAGCCAAGCTGGCTTAGCAGAGATGGCCCTCAAAACCATTCATGACGGGGTAGTTATCACCGATAAAGCCGGTGTAATTCAATTTATTAATCCCGCCGCCGTCACGATGACAGAATGTGGCTCGGCTAATAATGCCGTAGGTCTAGATTATGGCCTTATTATTAAGCTAGAGTCCAAGGAAGGACGCCAGCTTACCGAAAATGAAAACCCTCTCATCCAAGCTATGAATACTGGCCAGCCGCTCGAATCTTTCCAGAGCTGTCTGATTGCCGGCCAGGCCGAGAAGCGCATACCCATCGCCATTTCAGTTTTACCAGTAGATGGCATTGGCCAAAATCGCATCATTACCTTCCGCAATATTACCAAAGAGCTCGAAGAAGAGGGTGAGCAAACCGAATTTATCTCTACCGCCTCCCACGAAATGCGTACACCAGTCGCTTCCATTGAGGGCTACCTTTCTCTAGCTATCAACCCCCAGACTGCCACCATAGATGAGCGCGCCAGAGCCTATTTAAACGCCGCTCACGCTGCCTCTCAGCATCTCGGCAAGCTCTTCCAAGATTTACTAGATGTTACCAAGTTGGACGACGGCAAAATTAAACCACATTTTGAGCCAGTTGAAGTCGGCAGCCTCGTTAAGACTATTGCCGACGACTATGCCCTGCAAGCCAAAGAATCCAACATTAATTTTCGTTTTGGTTCAGATGAGCCTATCGTGCTCGGTCAGCCTCGTCGCATCAGCCAAGTAGTTTACGGCTCCGTTGATGTCAATTTCATGCGCGAAATCCTTGATAACCTCTTAGATAATGCTTTCAAATATACCCCTTCTGGCGGCTCTATCTATGTTAATGTGCGCGGTGATGGCGATCGTGTCCTTATCAATGTCACCGATACTGGCATTGGCATTTCTTCAGATGATCTTGGTCATATCTTCCAAAAGTTCTACCGTGCAGATAATTCCGACACTCGCACCATAGGTGGCACCGGCCTGGGCCTTTATCTGGTCAAGCAGCGCGTCGAAGCTATGGGCGGCCGAGTTTGGGCCGAGTCAGCTTTCGGCGAAGGCTCCACTTTCTACGTCTCGCTTCCTAGACTCACCAACGATGAATATGAAAAACGCATGATTGCCGTCCGCAACCAAGCCATGCAGGCCCAACTTACTCAATTTCCTCAACCTATGCCCCAAACCCCTCAAGCCGTACCCGTCCAGATACCACAGCCGGCTCCGCCCGTAGTTCCGCAAGTTACACAAGTACCCCCTGCTGCACCGGCTCCTGCTCCTCAACCTATGCCTCAGGCTCCCCAGCCGTCACCGACTCCACCACCGCCTGCGCCTATCCCGCCCGCTCCGCCAGTTCAGGCCCCACCTGTTCAAATGAACCCAACCCTAACCAATAACAATTTAAACGGAGAAGCAAAATGAGTAAAGTAATGGTAGTCGAAGATGATGCAAATCTGCGCGAAATATACAGCATTCGTATCACCGCAGACGGTTATGACGTAGTTTCCGCCGGCGACGGCGAAGAGGCGTTGGCCGTAGCGGTACGCGAAAAGCCCGACCTCATTTTATCAGACGTTATGATGCCCAAAATTTCCGGTTTTGATATGCTTGATATTTTGCGCTCCACGCCAGAAACCGCTGGCATTAAAGTTATTATGATGACTGCTCTCTCTGGTGACGATCAGCGTCAGCGCGGCGAACGTTTAGGCGCCGATCGCTATCTAGTCAAATCTCAAGTCGGTATCGAAGATGTAGTTAATGCCATTCATGATATTCTCGGCGATCGCCCTGCACCAGCACCGGCTCCTGCTCCAGCCGCCCCAGCTGCTCCACCAGCTTCCGCTTCCAATGCCCAACCCGCCCCAGCTCCTGTCGCTGGTTCGCAGCCAGCCGCCCCAGTAGCACCTACACCAGAGGTACCTAATGAACAGCCAGCTAACGCCAATCCGGCTCAATAAATTCCTGGCCGAGCGTCTCGGCATTTCACGCCGCGACGCCGACGAATTGATTTCCGCTGGCAAAATCACCATCGGTGACCGCCCCGCTAAGCTCGGCGACAGAGTGGATATTGACAAAATTGATAAAGTGTGCTATAATGGAAAGATAGTACCACCCCAGGCGGATTTCTTATATATTGCTTTCAATAAACCTATCGGCTACGTTTGTTCTCGCCGCGCTCAAGGCTCTGCTCCTACGCTTTATGAATTATTGCCACCAGATTATCAAAAGCTTAAGACCGTCGGCCGCCTCGACAAAGACAGCTCCGGCCTAATTTTGCTTACCAACGATGGTAATTTTGCTTTTCAGATGACTCACCCTAAGTTCCGTAAACAAAAAGTTTACGAGGTCGAGCTCGACAAACCCCTCGAGCCACTCCATCAGCAAATGATTTCCGATTACGGCGTTATGCTCGATGATGGTCCCAGCCAGTTTAAGGTATTTACATCGACGGCAGGGCCTGTCGAGCGGACGTGCTTTACTGTAGTGTTATCCGAAGGCCGCAATCGCCAGATTCGCCGCACTTTTGCTGCCCTCGGCTATCGAGTTATCAAACTCCATCGCACGCAATTTGGCAAATATCAACTCAATCATCTCAAACCCGGCGCCTTCGAAATCATTAAAATCTCACCATCATAAATGTCCGTCAAGTACGGTTGACTAATGTGTTATAATATAAGTATGAGCACCATTCTCGGTCTAGATATCGGTACGGAATTTGTCAAGGCAGTATTAGCTCGTCCTACCAAAAAGGGTGATCTCGAAATCCTTGGCGTCGGCAAAGCCAAACAGGCCGAAGGCAATATGCACGCCGGCGCCGTCGCTGACATTCCAGCCGTCGTCGCCACGTGTGAAGATGCACTGGTTAAAGTTGAAGAACAAGCTGGCGAGCGCGCCAGTCTCACTGTCGTAGGCATTGCCGGGGAGCTCATCAAGGGTAATACTACCACTGTGCGCTATAGTCGCAAGAATCCGAATAAGCCCATTACCGAGTCCGAGATGCATGAAATTATCGTTAAAGTTCAACAAAAATCCGGCGAAGTCGCTAAAAAGACCGTCGCTCTCGAGACTGGTAACGACAACGTCGAAGTCCGCCTTATCAATTCAGCCATAGTCTCACTCACCATTGATGGCTACAAGATTAGCAATCCTGTCGGTTTCAAGGGTTCAGATGTAGTCATTCAATTTTACACCGCGTTTGCTCCACTTATTCACGTTGCCGCCATTGAGAAGGTCTGCGCCGAACTTAATCTAGATTTGCTCACAGTGGCGGTCGAGCCGTTTGCGGTTTGTCGCGCCTGCCTTGGCGATGATTTAGATTCTAATTTCTCCGGAGTCGTCATAGACATTGGTGGGGGCACCACCGATTTGGCCGTAGTTGAAGACGGCGGTGTTGAAGGTACCAAAATGTTCTCTATTGGCGGCCGTAGTTTTACTCATCAAATTGCCGAGTCTCTAGGTGTAGATTTTAACACTGCCGAGGAGTATAAACTCAATTACGATACCGGCAAGCTAGACGATCGCATCAAGGCTAAAGTTGAGACAGCCCTCTCCCGCAATATTAGTGTGTGGCTCACTGGCATCGAAGTCGCCCTCGAAGAATTTAACAATATCAGTAGTCTCCCCAGAAACGTGCTCCTTTGCGGTGGTGGTGCTAGCCTTTCTCTATTACAGGAAACTCTCGCTATTTCAGATTGGTACACTAAATTACCATTTTCACGTCGCCCCGTCATTCATCTCATCGATGTCAAAGACCTCCCCAATCTCATTATGAAAGATAAAACCCTCCTCGACCATTCTTTTGCCACCGCGCTTGGTCTACTTCGCGTAGGTATGGACACTCTTGCCGGGGCCCCAGAAGAAAACAAGCTAAAAGCCAAACTTGCTAAACTCCTCCAAAATTAAGCACTCTGTACATACTGTAGTGCGCCGTAGGTTTCTATTCTAGCACGGCCTTTATTCTTCGCACCCCAGCAGAAGAAGACTCTTCTTTTTTGATTTTAAAATGTCCCAATACTCCGGTATGCTCCACATGCGGCCCGCCACATACTTCGCGTGACACCGGCGCATCAAAATCTCCGATTGTATAGACTTTCAATACATTTGGGTATTTTTCCCAAAATTGCCCGTGCGCTTTCAAAGTATCTTTTGCGTATGCCTTTTCATATTCATCGTACACCACCGGCAAATCTGCCTCAATCCAATCATTTACTTGCTTTTCTACTGCAACAATTTCCTCCGGCGTCATCTTGTGGTCTAGATTAAAATCAAATCGTACACGCTCTGCCGTAATGTTTGAACCTTTCTGTGCAATATCGGGTGAAACCAATTTTTGCAAGGCCGCCAGTAGTAAATGTGTAGCGGTGTGGTATTTTACAGTTTGTTCACCGTGGTCTTCAAGGCCGCCCTTGAACATACCTTTCGAAGCAGTCTGTGAGCGCTCTCTTTGTTCGGACAATGCTGCTTCAAACTCTTCACGATACTTCGGTGATAGTGCAATCCCCTCGCGGTAACATTCTTCTACGGATAGCTCCATCGGGAATCCGTAAGTGTCTTGCAGCTTAAACAAATCGTAACCAGACAGGGTAGCCGAAGATTCTTTTGTTATTTTACGTAGTTCCTTCAATCCTCTGTTCAAAGTTTTCCGGAAGGCACTTTCCTCTCTTAGTAGTACGCCTAGCGCATCCTCACGATGCGCCAAAATCTCATCTGATAAGTCCGTGTAATTCTTTGCCACTATTGGCACTACCTCGGCCAAGAAATCCGACGCAATTCCTAAATCTAAAGCCCGCAAAATCGCCCGCCGTATCAATCGCCTGAGTGCATAACCTTGTGTCTTATTAGATGGCACCAACCCTTGCGCCGCTAAGAGGTAGGCTCCGCGCAGATGGTCTGCGATTACTCGCATTTCGTCGGTATTATTATCATACGATTTGCCTGAAATTTCCTCAAGCTTCTCTATGATTGGCTTCATCAACGAAATCTTAAACACGTCAAACGAACCAATCGCCGCCGCCGAGATCCGCTCAAGTCCTCCACCAAAATCTACGTTTTTCTTCTCTAGCTCCTCAAAGGTCCCATCCGGAAGCCGCCGATATTGCATAAACACCGAATTGCCAATCTCCATAAACCTTGCACCATCGCTCGCTGGATGCGCCAAGCCATATTTTTCTACATCTTGCTTGTCTTCTCCAAAATCATAAAATACTTCAGAATCTGGCCCACACGGATCGCCAATCGGGGTAGACTCGCAGCCCCCACCACGCGACCACCAGTTCTCATGGTCATCATAGAAGAAAATCCTCTCCCCAGGCTTAATGCCACGTTTGTCACCATTCTCGGCTGTGCCAATCTCTGCAATTTTTGCTTCAATACCGACCTCGGCAAACACTTTCTGCCAAATCTCTGCCGATTCTGTATCTTTTGGTATACCGTATTTTTCATTCCCGATAAAACAAGTCACATAAATCTTCTCCGGATCTAGCCCTACCACTTCAGTCAAAAATTCGAAAAAGTTATGTATCTGCTCTTCTTTAAAATAATCTCCTAACGACCAATTCCCCAGCATTTCAAATACAGTCGTGTGTCGTGGATCTCCCACATCT
The DNA here is from genome assembly GCA_017406905.1 of Candidatus Saccharimonadota bacterium. Lineage (GTDB taxonomy): Bacteria > Patescibacteriota > Saccharimonadia > Saccharimonadales > Saccharimonadaceae > Nanosyncoccus. Next base: position 136,819 of record JAFQXN010000006.1, read on the forward strand.
TCAATATCTTGCAATCTCATAGAGGGCTGCGAATCAGTCAACCTCGTGCCGTCCGGATGGGGCTCGCCTAGTAGATATGGTAATAGTGGCTGCATTCCGGAACCGGTAAATAGCGTAGTCGGATCATTCTCTAACACTAGCGGTGCCGGCTGGATGATTTTATGTCCCTTTTTTACTTGAAAATCCAAAAACTTTTGTCTAATTTCATTCGCGTTCATAGAGATAATTATATCACCACTTGCATCACACGTAAACCTGTGATAGAATAAACATAAGTATTAAAAAAGGAATTATTATGGCACAAGCAAAGAAAAAACTGCAACCAAAACTGCTAAAAAATCAACTCAATCTCGCAAGACTACTCGAAAGTCCGGCGCAAGAAGCCAAGTCCGCTATGAGAAATATCAAAAAGGCCAGCAATCCAATATGTTCTTTGTTGTCTCTATGAGTGTCCTCGCTGCGACCTTGCTTTTCGCTAATCTCTTGATGCTCACTGCTTAATCAGCTATAATTCCTCCCCCCAAACAAATCTCGTCGTTGTACAATACGGCGCTCTGCCCAGAAGCAGGGCGCTTTATTTCTGATTCAAAATATAACTTTTCTCCATCAAATGTCGCTAGTATTAGCGGTGCTCGGTGCCGAAGGCGAACAGAGATCTGTCTCCCTCGCAATTCGGCAGAATTTGCCCGGAAAAATATATCTTTAAGCTTCAGTTCTTTCGTCCAAATTGCTTCATGGTTCAAGTTTTTCGACACATATACAATATTCCGCCCGATATCTTTTTTAACTACATAATACGGCAGACCACCCGAAATATATAATCCATGCCTCTGGCCAATCGTATAAAATACTGCGCCCTCATGATAGCCTAGTACTCGTTCGCTTTCAATTTCCCGAATCTCACCTGACTGAGTATCAATATACTCCTTCAAAAAGTCTTTCATTCCCACTTCGCCCACAAAGCATACCCCCATCGATTCTTTCTTGTAAGCGTTATGCAAACCCCTCTCTTCCGCCAGCTTCTTCACTTCCGGCTTTTTCATATCGCCTATTGGGAAAATAGTATGCGCCAACGCCTCCTCGCTAATGCGATACAGGAAATATGTCTGATCCTTATTCTCGTCCGCAGCCCTAAGCAAGTCTATATAGGCGGGTGACGGCTCTGGAGAGCCCCCCCCATTGAGCTCTTGTGAAATGGAGGAGGAGAAGAGTCGGCAGGACCCACCTAGAATAGCCCTCGCATAGTGCCCCGTGGCAATAAAATCCGCCCCCGCCTCCATCGCTCTTTTATAAAACAGCTTGAACTTAATCTCCTGATTGCACATAATGTCTGGATTTGGCGTGTTCCCCGCCTGAAACTCCCGCAACATATATTCTACTACTTTCTCACGATATTCTTTCTCAAAATCCCACACTAGAAAATCAATCCCTAGCTTTACCGCTACTCGCTTTGCGTCAGCCAAATCTTCCGCCCAAGGGCATTTCATTCCTGGCAAATCTTGCGACCAATTTTTCATATAGACCCCAACCACCTTATAGCCCTGCTCCTTCAAAAGCAAAGCCGACACGCTCGAATCCACCCCGCCACTCATCCCTACATACACTATGGGTTTACTCATATTTCTAACCTTTTTCTTTCTATCTCAACGGCCTCATTTATAATCTTTGCGGCCTCTAAAATCTGTTCTTCATTATTTGTTTCACCCAAGGTCAACCTCAAAGAGCCCGCAATCTGTGTTTCCGAAAGCCCAATCGCTGCCAACACGTGCGATCGTACGCCTTTCGAGGCAGCACAAGCCGCGCCGGTCGCCACATACACACCACGCTCTTCAAGAAGGAATACTAACCTCTCTGCATCTATACCATTATAGCATACTACTATGAAATTGTCAAGTGTATGCTTTTTATTTATCAACTCATACCCCTGTAAATTTTTCAGCAAAATCTCTCGCCATGCAGTATATTTTTTACGATTTCCGCTTAGGTGCTCTTTTGCCAATTTCGCCGCTTCGGCAAACCCAATCACCCCAGGTACATTTTCCGTACCAGACCGTAGTCCCTTTTCCTGGCCTCCGCCCACAGTCAAAGGAGAAAGCCGGACTCCGTGCGCCACATATAATGCTCCTACGCCTTTTGGCCCATACACTTTTGCGGCATTGAGTGTTAATAAATCCACCCCCAACCTCGCCACATTTATATCCAACAAATTAAGCGCTTGAGACGCGTCAGAATGTAGCAATAGTTGCGTTTTTACGCCTCGCTTCAGCCGATCAAGTTTTACTTCGCGAATTATGCCGGCAATTTCCGCCAGAGGCTGAATCACGCCCAATTCATTATTCACTAATGACACGGAAATCATCTCCACTTCATCTGTAAGCTTCGCTCTTAAATCCGCCAAATCTATTACTCCAGATGGCAAGACTCGTATTGCCAACCCACCGCAAGCTTCAGCCACTCGCCTCACCGAATCATGTTCAGTCTCGAGATATAGAATTAAAGCCCGTTTGGATGCTTTACCCCCTACAGCCGTGAACGCCAAATTATTCGCCTCAGTCGCCCCAGCAGTTATTACAAGATCAGCAGCTTTTGCGCCAATTGCGTGTGCAATCACCCCTTTTGCCTCTATGTAATCCGCCGCCACCTTCTTAGCCGGTAAGTATGCCGCGCTCGGATTAAAAAAATCCCTCGCAAAATAAGGCTCCATCGCCCTCAAGACTTTCTCGGCTACCGGTGTTGCCGCCGCATGATCCAGATATATCATAATAATATTATAACATAATTTGTCACTCTAGGGAAGTCTCGTCCGTACTTACCGCCCGGAACACAATCTCCTCTACACCCTCATCAGGATTACTCAAAGTCAGAGTCCCTTTGTCCTGGTCTATTTTATAGACATACTCATTCTCTAGTGTATACAGCCAATCCGTCTCAATCTTTAGCTTGTCGCCCTCTATCGCCCAGATAAAATCATAATTATTTGTCTGATTATTGGTCGTCAAACTCCCTTTGCCAATCTCTGTAAAAGTCCATACCACGCCCGGCGCACCTTCTTCTTCCCAGCTCCCAACTTCCACTAAATACTCCCCATCCTGTATTGCTGGCTTGCTCACGAACCCTAGCACCAAAAACACCACACCTACTACCAGCGTGATCATCCCGACTACAAATACTATAATTGAAACAATTTTCTTCTTATCTTTCATAACCTTATTTTAACAATAGAGTTATGATTTTACAAGCATTTTACTTGCATCGCTCGCGATGGATATGCCACGTATAGAATATTAGCTATATAATTTATTCTTCACTAATGTTAGATATGACTGCGCCGCCTTGACGAAATTTTCCAATTCATCACCCTCAATCTTCTTATACACCCCACCAGTCGGTCTTTTATATACCCCAGTTGGCCGCACTTCATAACGCACAGTGATTTCTTGTGGCCTTCCCGCCGCATCCATCCAACTTTCGTACCAGTACCACACGTTTTTCTTTGATGCAAAAAATTCCCTCTGGTGTCCCTCTGGTATCGGACCAAACAATGTCCGCCCCAGACTAGATTCAGCGTTGATTAAGTCATCCAGATTTAACTTATTTGAATATCTGCCGCGTGATTTTTTGTAGTTTTTGGGCTCGGCAAGCGGCAATCTTAACAATTTCTTAAGCGGCATCTCTCAATCTCCTCGGCAATTTCATTCAATTCTTTGTAAATTTCTAATGATTCTTTCGTAGCATCAAAATTATAAGCTTCGCGCTTCGCGAAGGAAGGTATCTGAAAAACTGAGTTTTTTTCCTTCATCTCACTATTATATCACAAGATAAGAAAAAAGTCAATACGCTACAGCCTAAATAAGGTCTCGGTATTTTGCGTAGTGGTTTTTATTACGTCTTTTACGGGCAATTCTAACTTCTGTGCCAACCACTTTGCTATCTCTGGCACAAAAGCCGGCTCATTTATCTGCCCCCTAAATGGTACAGGTGCCAAAAACGGAGCATCAGTCTCTAGCAAAATTCTCTCAATTGGTGGTGTAGGCAAAGTAGAATAAGTAGCTAAGCCATTCACGCCCACATAAAAATCCGTAGTTTCTAGAATCTTCCTCAAGACTTTCTTGCTATCAGTAAAACTATGTACTACGCCGCACACATCCGGGAAATTCGCTACCACCGGGAAGAAATCATTAAAAGCCCCTCGCACATGAAAAGCAACTGGCAAATCATTATCTACCGCAAGCTGCAACATTTGTTCAAATAATCGAATCTGTCCCTCTCGGTCATATCCTTCGGAATGATAATCTAGCCCTACTTCACCAATTGCCACCGGAAGCGTCGTAAGACGCCCCCCGGCAGGGGCTTGAATGCAATTCTCAGGGTGTACCCCATAAGTCCAATACACTCCTTCATGTTTTTCCGCAAAATCTTTTGCATTCTCTGAATCTTCCGGATCAGTCCCAATGCAAATAATTTTCTCCACGCCAACCTCGCGCGCTCGTACCAGCATTTCCTCCGCCTGTTTTTCCGAGAAAAACTCCCTATCGTGCAGATGACAATGAGAATCAATCAAAAAATCCGACCGCTCGCTAGGCATTACGATTTTCTCGCTTTCTTTTTACTGGATCAAGCTGTCGCTTGCGCAATCTCAAAGATTTTGGCGTCACTTCTAATAACTCATCATCAAGCAAAAAATCCAAACATTGTTCAAGCGACAATTGTGTATAGGGTGTCAACTGAATCGCTCCGTCTGATGCGTGAGTCCGCATATTGGTTAATTGCTTTTCGCGACAGATATTAATGTCTAAATCATCTTTCTTATTGGATAACCCTACAATCATCCCCTGATACACTGGTACTTGCGGTGGTATAAACAAAGTACCGCGCGCCTGCGCTGCATCCAATGCGTATGCGGTAGACACGCCATCTTCAAACGAAATCAGAGCCCCATTTCGCTCCGGCTTAAATCTTCCCTCTACTGGGCGATAACCGGCTGGAATGCTAGACATTATTACCGTGCCCTTCGTGGCGGTTAGCAGATTATTCCTCAGCCCAATCAACGCCGCCGTGGAAATTTCATATACAAATCTCGTATTCCCAGAAGTAGTGACTTCTTGGGATTTCATCTCGGCCTTCCTGATGCCTAACTCTTGCGACACTGCGCCCACAAATTCCGGCGCTACTTCCACAGTCAAATTTTCAATCGGCTCTGATTTTACGCCATCAATCTCGCGATAAACCACTTCTGGCCGCCCCGCCTCAAGCTCATAGCCCTCACGTCGCATTGTTTCTATCAGCACGCTCAAGTGCAATTCGCCTCGCCCTGACACTTTGTAGCCCAAGCCATCTGGCTCAATCTTCAAAGCTATATTAGTTTCGAGCTCCCGCTCTAATCTCTCTGCAATTTGCCGTGAAGTCGTAAAATCGCCTTCACGTCCCTTAAGTGGTGAAGTATTTGGTCCAATATATATAGAAAGCGTAGGCGCTTCCAGCTCGATTGTCGGCAAAGCTTCTGGATTATCTCCTGTAGCAATTGTATCGCCAATATTTGCCTCAGCTATACCTGTCAAAGCCACAATATCCCCCGCAATCGCCTTTGGCACTTCTTCCTTCGCCAAACCACGATATGAAAAAATCCGGTCAATCTTGGCAGGCAGCACTTTTAATCCATCTTCTTCTGGTATGCTTGAGGCCGTTCGGCCAAGCTTACAATCCTCAGAAGATAGGTTAATATGTTGCATTAGCTTGATATTTTGGCCCTTCTTCAGCTTCCCCTGAAAAATCTTCCCAATACAATACTTCCCCAGATAATTATCGCTCGCCAGTGCCGCCACCAATAATTGCGCTGATTCCGAATCAGCTTCCACGCTTGGCGCTGGAATATCGTTAATAATCGCCTCAAAAATCACATGTAAATCGTCGTCTAGCTCGGTAGTTTTCCCCGCCCTACCCTCTCGCGCTACTGCATAGTATACCGGGTAAAAAAGCTGCGACTCTTCCGTGGCCAGCTCAAGAAACAAACTCTCTATTTCATCTTCCACCTCTGCAATGCGCGCCGCTGGCTTATCGATTTTATTAATAATCACCACAGGCTTTAATTTCAAATCTAGTGCTTTCTGTAAGACGAATTTCGTCTGTGGCATTGGGCCTTCTTGCGCATCTACAATCAAAAGCACGCCATCCGCCATATTGAGCGTCCGCTCCACTTCTCCAGAAAAATCCGCGTGCCCTGGCGTATCAATAATATTGATTTTATAATCATTATAATACACGCAAGTCTGCTTAGCCGTAATGGTAATCCCTCTTTCATGCTCCTGATCCATCGAATCCATAATCAAAGTCTGCTGCATCTCCGCCTGATTATCGCGAAAAGTATGAGACTGCTTCAAAAGACCATCTACAAGCGTAGTCTTACCGTGGTCTACGTGTGCAATTATAGCCACATTCCTAATTCTGTCTTTGTTTAAAACCATAAAGGCCATTATAACATAATATTAAAATAAAAACAACCGGTTTTACCCAGTTATTTTTATCTTCTTGAGCTATTTTGCTAGCTGAATTTGCCAGTATTTGGCGCTTTCGGAATTACCTCTTCGTTTTCGCTACTACTTCTGCCATATCCACTCAGTTTTAATTCTACGCTCACAGCCTCTCCGCGCACGTCATCGCCCAGCGGTATTAAAGTCAATATATTCTCATTTACGCCAGTTAGTCCATGAATCACCACTTCAGGCTCTTCAATTATGCCTAGCACTCGCTCATTAAGTGCTACCAACACCTTGTGTCCGTTCGTTGTAAATTTCACCTTCATCGCACCATCGCCAATCTGCTTTACCTCATCTATCGTTAGCGAAGGTTTGGCTTCTAGTGCATCATCTTCTTCCACTCTCGGCAAACTATCATACCTGCTCATGATGTAATCAATCAAGAGGCTTAGCTCGTCAAAATCTGTCACCACTTTCCCGTCCGTTGCTTCCGCCAAAGCCTTATACATTTCCGCATATTCCGGCGTAGTGATAATATAGAAATTCACCGGATCAATTCTCTTACTCAGTTGCACCACTTCATCAAAACTCATTCCATCTCTATCCGGCGACAAGAAATCCGCATCAGTTAGTACTACTAAAGATTTGGTCGAGCCTTGTTTCCACTCTAAATCAGTCATCACCTTAAACGACGCTGACAATAATGACTCCGGCGTGTCGCCCCCGCCATCCGCCGTAATATTTTGCAATTCTTCTTGTAAAATTTCCAAAGTACAATCATTAAATCCACAATGTTTTACCGGCTCATAAGGGTCGTCCAGATCACGATAATCATACAATGCCACTCTTCCCCCCGAGTTTAAAGTTTCCGTTGCCAGTCTCAGCGCCTCCGCCTTATACTCATCTATCATGCTAGCCATTGAACCAGTTGAATCAATCACAATCGCCGTATCGTGCGGAGAAGAAATGTGATTTTCTATTCCAAAATACTGTGTAATCTTATCAAAAATTACCCGTGATGCATCTTCATACAAATTCTCCGATACATACGCCAAATGGTCGCTCATGCTAAGATGCGAGCTGCAGAAAATATCTCTCTTATTGCACCATGTTCCAACCTTTCCCGTGAAATCCTCAGGCTCATACGGAATATATGCCCCCAGCAGCCCTTTATATGCTGCACAATCTGGCACGTACATCCGATAATCCGACAATTTACCCCCACGGCACGCTGCCGGCATTACTCCCTGGCCTTCTGGCAAGTATAATTTAGGATCCCCGAACGTCGCCGCATAAATCACTCTATCCGCTCTTAAACTCCCTAATGCTTTTGACACCACCATCGCCCCCTGCGAGTATCCACCCAATACATATTTAGTCTTTGAACACCCAGAGTTATTTATTAATTTGTCAAGTTTTTTCACACCGTCCTTCACGCTTTCACCAAACTCATAGGCCTCGCCCGCTCCAAAGAAAGCTCTTGCTGCCACTCCAATATCATCCACTCCTATACCAATTGCCGGATAGTCTAAGTCAATAAATTCATAATCCAAATCTGTTGTTACCAACTTAATTTCTATTGTCTTTTTATATTCCAAGTAATTCTTATCTACCCACCTTTCTCCGCCCGAACCCCGCGCAAATACCACTCTTACGTCTGGGCAACTTTCAGCCTGCGCAATTCCGCTCGGCATGCTTGCCATTATTAACCCCACCGCCAGAGCTAGATACACACATTTCTTCCCTCGCATTTTTCTCCTCTATTACTTTTGCGAGATTATATTCATAAAATCGTAAAATATTCAACCCCTCATCAGTTGCTTATGGTATAATTAAACTAATCTGGAGGTACTATGAATCAAAAACAGCACGAGTGGGATAAATACTTTATGCAAATTGCCGAGACCGTTGCAACCAAAAGCAAAGATCCATCATCCAAAATGGGTTGCGTAATCGTTGACCAAAACAAGCGCGTAGTTTCCCTGGGCTATAACGGTATGGTACAAGGCGCCGACGAACACAAGATGACTCTAAGCGAACGTCCCATGAAATATTATTTTTCTATTCACTCAGAAATGAACGCCGTTCTTTTCGCCCACCAAGATCTCACTGGCTGCACGGTTTATAATCGCGTCGCTACTTGCGAAAATTGCCTCAAATATTGTCTACAGGCCGGCATCAAACGTTTCGTTTACAAAGAACTTCGCGTCCACTCTCACTCTAGCGATCCTAAGAAGTCTATGACCAACGTCGAAACAGACGAAGCCGTCATCCGACTCTTGTCTTCCATGCCAGACGTTGCCACTCTCAATATCACAAATGGTAAAACCTACATTGAGGATATTCTCGATTCTTATGCCAAAGATTCCCCGGAGTATGCTAGATTATCTGGCTGGGTGTAATTATCTACCAGACAATCGGCTCTAGGCCATTTTGCTCTAAAAATTCATTACATCTTGAAAAGTGATGGTTCCCAAAAAATCCCGCATGTGCTGATAGCGGCGAAGGGTGGGGCGATTCCAGCACTAAGTGTTTCGAAGCGTCAATCAAAGACTTTTTGTTTCGCGCGTCTCTCCCCCACAAAATAAACACCAAATGTGGTCGCTCACGGTTCAAATACTCAATCGTTGCCGTCGTAAAAGTCTCCCAACCTTTTCCGCTATGAGATTTTGGCCTATGTGCCTCAACTGTTAAAACTGTATTTAATAATAATACACCCTGCTTCTGCCAATTTCGCAAACTGCCTGTTGGGTTTGCGTGCCGCCCAATATCATCATCAATTTCTTTATAAATATTTATCAAGCTGGGGGGTATCGGTTGCGAATTTGGTACCGAAAAAGCCAACCCCTCCGCTGCGCCGGGCGTATGATATGGATCCTGGCCCAATATCACTACCTTTACGTCATTTAAATCCGTAGTAAAGGCCGAAAACACCAATGTCTTCTTCGGAAAAATTGTTTTCTTTTCATATTCATCGTGTAAAAACTCTGCCAAATCTTGGAAATAAGGTTTATTAAATTCACTTTGTAAAAATGGTTTCCAACTCTCGTGCATGATATAATTATAACACAAGGCAGTTATCTTAATAACACAAGATAGACCATAGGAGAAAATATGTACATCGTAATCGAAGGCCAAGACGGTACTGGCAAATCTACCCAAGCACGTTTATTGCAAGAATATTACGAAAAGCAAGGCAAAAAAGTTGTTGTCATGGACGAACCAGACGGCGATTTGCCTCAGGCTCACGAAATCCACGATTTAATTTTAGTTCAAGGCAAGGAATATGGCCTTGAGTCCATGACCAATGTTCTACTTTTTACTGCCGCTCGCGTCGAACTTTGGCGCAAAATTGCCGAGCCGGTTCTCCGCGAAAGTGGCGTGGTTATTTCGGCACGCAATTATTGGTCTACTTTAGCTTATCAAGGCTACGGAGAAGGTGTTTCACGTAGTAAAATCATCCGTCTCACCAAAGATGCTCTACCGGACAAATACTGCCATCCGGATTATGGTTTTATTTTGACCGTCTCCGACCAAATTCGTCTTGCGCGACAAGGCCGTCGCGGCAAATCTACCGAGACTTTTGAAGCCAAACCAGACGATTTTCAGCAAAGAGTCAATGCGGCTTATCCCAAAATCGCTAAAGAGTTCAGTCTCAAGCTTATCGACGCTTCCGGCACTATCGATGAAGTTTTTGAGAAAATAATAAACTCTTTGCAATTGTTATAAGACAGCTAAAATTAAAAGAGTTTATCATTTTCGCTAGCTATCTGCAAATTGCGAATTGTACAGCTCCGCATAAAATCCACCCGCTTTCAAAAGCGACTCGTGATTTCCCTGCTCCACAATTGCGCCGTCCCGCATTACTAAAATCAAATCCGCATTTCGTATCGTTGAAAGCCGATGTGCAATCACAAACGATGTTCGTCCATGTGTTAATTTCTCAAACGAATCTTGGATTAGCTGCTCCGTTCGCGTATCAACATTTGAAGTCGCCTCATCTAAAATCATCATCGGTGGATTTGCCACCATGGCTCGCGCAATCGTGATTAACTGTTTTTCACCAGCAGAAATATTATCCGAATCTTCTGAAATTTCTGAATGGTAAGTTTTTGGCAACGCTTCAATTACGTGATGCACGTTGCTAGATTTTGCCGCCCGCACAATATCCTCAAAGGTCGCAGACTGATTCCCATATCGCAAATTATCTTCCACCGTACCAGAAAACAGCCACGTATCTTGTAGCACCATGCCAAACATCTTCCGCACGTCCGCCCGCTTCATCTCGCGCGTCGGTACCCCATCAATCGTAATGTATCCAGATGTTGGATCGTAAAACCTCATCAGTAGGTTAATAATCGTAGTTTTCCCCGCGCCGGTTGGCCCCACGATTGCCACATTTGTTCCCGGCTCAACTTTCATAGAAAAGTCCCGAATCACTGGCGCATCTTTATTGTAGCTAAAATTCACATTATGGAATTCTACTTCGCCCCTCACCTTATCGATGGTTTGTGCTGGCGAAAAATCTGGCTCTTCCTCCGACAGATTCAAAAATTCAAAAATTCTTTTAGACGAAGCCAGCAAGCCCTGAATGGTCGTAGTTGTAGATGCCACTTCCGTAATCGGGCGATTAAACCGCGACACATATTGTACGAAAGCCTGCAAAGAGCCAATATTAATTCTCCCTTGTATCACAAATACACCGCCCAAAATACAAATTGCGATATAGCCAAGATTGGTAAAGATTTGTGTCGCCGGCATTGATAATGCTGATAATACTTGAGCCTTAAACGTAATTTTTGCTAACTTCTGATTTGTCTTGCTAAATTCCTTAAAAGAGGCCACTTCATGCGAATTAGATTTAATAATTATCTGTCCGGCATAGTCTTCTTCAATTGTGCTATTTAGTGTGCCCAATACATTTTGTCTTTCTACAAAATATTTCTGAGCATAATTAGTAATTTTCCCTACTACTAATACCGAAATCGGCACCACCACAAAAGCAACCAGCGACAACGGAACCGAAATCGTTAGCATAATTACCATTACGCCAATCAACGTCGTCAAACTCAAAGATACATCAGTAATTTCTTGCGACAACGAAGTCGCCAATACATCAACGTCATTTGACATTCGCGACAAAGTGTCACCGTATTTATGTTTATCAAAATATGAAATTGGTAACCGCGCAATCTTAGCGATTATTTTATTGCGCAATTCTTGCGTATATCGTGCAGCTACAATAGTCAAAATATAAGCTTGTGCATAGTTTAAGCCTGCCGCCACCACGAATAATACCACCACAATAATCGCTTTTTGTGCCACAGCCGCAAAATCAATGTTTGGATAAGTTTCTACCGCAATATTTGTCATATCTCCTAATATTTTTGGAATAAAAATCGTCAACACGGCAGAACCTACCGCCAAAACCACCGAAATAATTACGCGAAAGCGATAATTTTTCATCGAAATTAAAAACTGTTTAAACGTCCGCATTTGCTAATCTCATTTCTTTCTTATATTCTTTGTCGGACAACTGTGATCTCACAATGTCACGATAAACCGGGCATTTGCCAAGCAATTCAAAATGTTTACCTTTGCCCACAATTTTGCCATCATCTAACACCACGATTTGATCGGCATCTTTTATCGTGTTCACTCGTTGTGCCACAATCAGAGTCACCATATCTGCCGTGATTGGCTTCAGTGCGGCGCGCAATTTAGCATCAGTTTTCATGTCTAAAGCCGAAAACGAATCATCAAATATAAAAATATCTGGATTTTTACAAATTGCTCGTGCAATCGAGATTCTTTGTTTCTGCCCGCCAGAGACATTCGCCCCACCTTGTGAAATGTGCGCCGAATATCCTCCTGGCAATTTTTGAATAAAATCATCCGCCTGTGCGATTCTTGCTGCTTGTCGAATTTGTTCTTTCGTAGCGCTTTGCGCCCCAAAAGCAATATTGGATTTAACCGTACCCGCAAACAACACTCCTTTTTGCGGCACTAAACCGACCCGCTTCATCAAATCGTCTTTGCTATAATCTTTAATATTAATTCCATTTATCAAAATGTCTCCGCTTGTAGCCTCATAAAATCTTGGTACCAAATTAATCAAGGTAGATTTACCGGAACCAGTCGAACCAATAAAGGCTGTCGTCTCCCCCACTTTTGCCGTAAATGATATATCGTCTAAAACTTTTTCCTCGGCGCCAGGATACCGAAAATCCACTTTTCTAAATTCCACCGACGGTGATTTTTCCGGCACGCCCACAGTTTCTGCCCGCCATTTTATTTTTGAATCGATATTTAATACTTCATTTATCCTTCCCGCGCAAACATTGGCTCTCGGCAACATCACAAAAAGTATCGACAACATAATAAAAGACATCATTACGTAGGTCACATATTGGGCAAAAGCCGACATATTCCCGAGATACGCGAAATCCTTATTTAGAAGCGTAATCCCCACATAGGCGCACAGCAGAGTTAAACCATTAAATATAATATTAATCAAAGGGCCTTCTAATTTTAAAACCTTATCCAAAAAAATTGAAAGTTTTGTCAAATCACTATTAGTTTTCTCAAATTTATTTTGTTCTAGTTTTTCATTATTAAACGCTCTAATTACTCTCAAGCCTGTCAAATTCTCACGCGCCAAAAGCGTAATTTTATCTACAAGCTTCTGAAAAATACTAAATTTCGGTAGCACCAAAGCCATAATAATTACTACAGACACGATTACTGCTGCTACGCCCACCGCAATAATCCAAGTCATATCTGGCGCTGTTTGTATTGCCATAATTAAAGAAATAATACAAAACATCGGCGCCAGTAACATTACTGACAGCATCATCATTACGGTTTCTTGTACTTGACGAATATCATTAGTCGTCCTATTGATGAGCGAAGCTGTACTAAAATCTTTCGTATCTGCAAGATTAAGCGATAATACCTTAGCATATAAATCCGCTCGCACATCTTTAGCAAATTCAGCTCCCACTTTTGCCGAAATGAAACTCGCCAAGAACGCACACGCCGCTGCAACCACTGCAATTAGCAACATCAACCCACCAGTTCGCCAAATATATCCGACATCTTCGGCCACAATACCTTTATTTATGACATCCGCCATCAACGCTGGTAGCTGCAGAGTAGCATACACTTGCGCACCGGTAGATACTAACAAAATTATCACTTGCCACCAATACGGTCTTAAATATTTTAGAAGTTTTAACATAAGTTCGTCATTCCATTTTACCACGTTTCTTTTCAAAGTGCATCACTAAATAAATTATCAACCCCATAATTATATATATATAATACGAAAACAGTCGCCACACCAACATCGCCCAAAAGACGTATCCGGTAGATAGCGCCGAAAACACTACGAAAAATGTGCCTTCCGCTGCGCCTGAGTTCCCTGGCGTCGGTATAAAGTAAATCGCACTCATTACTGCCACTGTCGTACCAAAGCACGACCAAAATCCCACATCCCCGCCAAACGCCGTTAGTACAAAGTACGGAATCGACGCCACCAACAAATTAAAAACCAAAGAAAGTGCAATTACTTTAATAAATAACCCACGATTTTTCATAATCATCTTTACGGATTTTGCATATTCTCCGATTTCTTCTTCCACTTTTAGCAATTTTTCTTCACGATTTTTGATGATTTTTAATTTTGCTAAAACTTTTACGCCCCACTTAATAAATCGTGTAGTGACTTTCGGGAAAAAACTTACCCCCATCACCATCACTGGCCAAAATGCATAAAATGCCAGCCCTATCCACGCTGTGATTATCAAAGCTGGATAATCTCCCGCTACCCCACCAAACAAAAAACAAACCAATGCAATCATAATAAAAGCAATTTGAAGTGAGATCATCCCGAATATAGGCACAGCAGTAGATGCTCCTTTTGGCAGCCCGCTATTTTTCCTCATGTAATAAATTTGAAATGGCTGACCGCCAACCGCCGCCGGCGTCACGTTATCATAATATCTGCCCAGTAATACTGTACGGCGTGCTATTTTCCAATCATTATTTTTTTTGCCTTCTTCTTTAGTCTTCATTTTGCGCATCATTAATACGTATTTAAAAATTTCTGCCGTAATTGCCACCACAAAACATAAGACGGCTGGCACCAAAAACCAACCATTAATTTTGACATCTTTTAATTCCGCTGCAGTCTCAGAATTGCCAAATTCCGACACTGCCGCCGCTGCGATTACAGCCACATTCATCAAAACAAACAAAAATATCAATAATGGTTTGCGCCACTTCTTTTTCTTCGCCACGTCATTTTTGGCGACTTGAAGTTCCGCTTCAGACATCCTATTCCCTAGAGGCCTTAATATTCGGATATTCTTCCAACAAAACCCTTATGCACCCAGCAATCGGAATAGCAATAATCGCACCGAGTAGGCCAAACATATACATACCAATAGTAATCGCACACAAAATCACGACCGGCCGCAAGTTTAATGCGTCACCTTGGATCTTTGGCGAAATGACATTATTTTCAACCTGTGCATATACTATATATACTACTGCGAAAATCAATGCTGCCACAGGATTTGAGAAAAATAGCAAAACCGTCACTAAAGTACCGCCGATGAATTGCCCAAACATCGGAATAAGATAAAACAGCATAGTAATCATACCCATCGGTGCCGCCAGACTTGGTGAAAAGCCTAGTATTAAAGCCAATATAAATACAATAGTCATCGATGCACAACCGTCAATGATCGCTACAATTACTTGTCTGGAAACATAAGTAGATACTACATTCGCCATCCTCGAAGCTATTCTTTGCGCTACTTTTACCGACTTCTTATCTTTCCCGGAGCCTAAACTCGCCCAAATCGCCCGCATCATGCTCGGCCCTTCTAGTAGGAATAATAAAGTTAGTATCAGCACCAAAACAATTTTCATTACCGCATCGGCTACACCACTTACACTTGAAACTAGGCTATTCCCCAGCACTCCCAATAAATCGTTCGACAAACCATTTAGCGAATTAGCAATCTCACTTTGCAGATTGTTAATGCCGATTGTTTTTCCAAAATTATTAATCCCCTCCCAGCCACCAAGAGTATTTTCAAAAGTATCTGGAAAATGTTGTACGAATTTGGCGGTCTCGTTCACTACTACTGGCCCCACCACTGCGACTACCCCGCCAATTACTACCACCACAATCAAATACGCTAATACGGCTGAAGCTGTCTGATGTTTTTTCTCGGTACCAAAATGCCTAGTAAAGAAATCGTTTACCTTGCGCACTAAAGGCTTCAAGGCCAATGCTAAGAAAATCGAAATGCCGATAATTAGTAATCCCGTCAGCGCCTTGAAGAATAGAAACAGCGCGCAAGCGATAATCAACGGTACTACCCAAAACTTTATAAACGTCCTGAAATCAGTTTCAATTTGCTTAGACATATACCTCCTTATAGATTTATTGTAACATAAATGGTATAATAATGTAAATGAAATTATTAATGCATACTTGTTGTGCACCATGTAGTGTGTACTGCGTAGACAGTTTACGTGCCGAAAATATTGAGCCGACACTTTTTTGGTACAATCCCAACATTCATCCTTATATCGAATATAAAACTCGCCGCGATTGTCTTAAAGATTATGCCAAACAAATCGATGTTGATTTGATTATTCAGGAAGAATATGGTCTTGATGAATTTTGCCGCAACGTCATTTCAGACATCCCTAATCGCTGTGTTAATTATTGCTATAAAAAGCGCCTCACCGAAGTCGCCCGTTACGCTGCCAAAAATGGTTATGACGCCTTCACCACCACGTTATTGGTTTCACCTTATCAAAAACACGAAGAAATCATATCCGTATGTCAAGAACTCGCCGCTCTTTCGGGTTTGGAATTTCTTTATCGTGATTTTCGCGTAGGTTTCCGCGAGGGGCAAGCCAAAGCTCGCGAACTTGGCCTCTATATGCAAAAATACTGCGGCTGCATTTTTTCAGAAGAAGATCGCTACCGCAAGCAAATTCATAAAAATATGGTATAATATAAAAATATGCTAGTATCTGATTATGATTATAATTTACCAGAAGAAAGAATTGCCAAATTCCCACCCTCGGAACGTGGCTCTACTAGATTGTTGGTTTTAAATCGCCACACCGGCGCTACTGAAGATTCGCATTATCGTAACCTTGACCATTATCTTAATCCCGGTGATGTTTTAGTCTTGAACGATACGCGAGTTATGCAATCGCGGTTATTTTGTGAGCTTCCTGACGGTCGTCAGCGTGAACTCGTCGTGTTGGAAAAGCACGGCGACGAACCTCAGCGTGTAATGTATCGTGGCAAACTCCATGACGGCGATCAATTAACCGTCAAAAGTAAATCCTCCATAAACCATATTACTATTAAACACATCCTCGGCAACGGTATTGCTGAAGTCGAAAGTCATACTCCGCTTGCCGTGCTCGCCGAAGAATGTGGCACCGTTCCTTTGCCACCATATTTACATCGCGACGCCGAGGAATCCGACAAAAAACGCTATCAGACCGTCTGGGCCAAGCACACCGGCTCTGCCGCTGCCCCCACCGCTAGTCTCAATATGACCGACGACTTGCTCGACAGGCTCCGCGCCAAAGGCGTCATTATTAAATATCTTACTCTTCATGTCGGCCTCGGCACCTTTCTTCCTATTCGCTCCGACAAAATCGAAGACCACCAAATGCACTCCGAATGGTTCCACATCCCCGAGGATACGTTGGAGACAATCAAAGATGTCAAAAATGCCGCTGCCCGAACTACCACTTCTGAGGACCATAAGCTTGGCCGAACGGCCTCGAGTGTGTCCTCAGAAGTGGTAATCGGGCAGCCCAGGATTATCGCTCTTGGCACTACCGTCGCTCGCACTTTGGAATATTACGCCAAAACCGGCAAAACCGAAGGCGAAGACGATATCTTTATTTATCCAGGTTTTGAGTTCCAAATTGTCGATGCCCTCATTACTAATTTTCACGCCCCCAAATCTACCGTATTGATGCTTGCCTCTGCTTTTGCCGGCTGGAATCATCTTAGAAACGCTTACTCCCACGCTATTGAGCAAAAATACGATTTTCTAAGCTACGGAGATTCAATGTTTATATGTTAGATAATTTTTTCACCATCCAAAAACATCAAGGTTTGGCGCGAGTCGGCGTCATTCATACCCCTCACGGCGATATTTATACACCGGCCTTTGTTGGCGCCGCTACCCGCGCCACCGTTAAGGCTCTTACTATGTCACAAATGCAGGCCCTGGGCTCCCAAGCTATTCTTGCTAACACTTATCATTTAGTTCTCCGCCCCGGCA
Organism: Candidatus Saccharimonadota bacterium; assembly: GCA_017406905.1. GTDB lineage: Bacteria > Patescibacteriota > Saccharimonadia > Saccharimonadales > Saccharimonadaceae > Nanosyncoccus. Next base: position 154,631 of record JAFQXN010000006.1, read on the forward strand.
CTGACCTTATTAGAGAAGCTGGTGGCCTCGCCAAGTTTAGTGGTTGGAATAAACCTACCTTTACTGATTCCGGCGGATTTCAGATTTTTTCCCTACCTAACGTTAAAATTTCTGAACATGGCGTCAAATTTAAATCCCACATTGACGGCGCCAATCTTGAAATGACTCCCGAATCATCCATGCAAGCCCAATGGGCCATCGGCGCCGACATTCATATAGCTTTCGACCATCTTGCTAAATCCGAAAATCGCAAAGATATAGAAGAAGCTATGCATCGCACTCACCGCTGGCTAGATAGATGCGTCGCTGAGCATGGTAGGCTAAGAGAAGAGGCATCCGGACAGCGCCCTTATCTATCGGAGCAATACCTATATGCGGTTGTCCAGGGCGGGACGTTCAACGATCTCCGCGCCGAATCTGCAAAATATTGCGCAGAAAAACCGGTCGATGGTTTCGGTATTGGTGGCGTCTTCACTGCAGAAGGTATGGACGATATGCTCCAAACTGTCAATAGCATTCTTCCAGAAAATAAACCTCGCCACCTTCTTGGTATGGGGCAAGAACCGATAGATTTATTCGTCGGCGCCGAGTACGGCTGTGACACATTTGATTGCGTTGGCCCTACTCGTATGGCCCGCAACGGTTCACTTTACACTAAGGATGGCCGCATCAATATCAAAAACGCTAAATACGCACACGATTTCACACCACTCATGTCGGATTGCGACTGTGAATTTTGCAAAAATTATACACGCGCTTATCTTCACCATTTATTTAAGACCGACGAAATCACCGCCAAAATCCTCGCCAGCATCCACAACGAGCATTTCGTAGTCCGCACCGTTGATTCTATTCGTGAGTCAATCATGGGTGGTACTTTTGCCGACTATAAAAAGTCGTTCCTCTCGCGCTACTATCAGTGTTAGCTACTGGCATACTGCCAAATTGGACCATCCGCTGTATCTTTTACCTCTATTCCATGCGCCAAAAGCTCGTCGCGAATCTCATCTGCTTTGAGGAAATCCTTCTCTTCTCGTGCTTTTTGTCGCTTATCTAGCAACGTTTTTAAATCATCTGGCAATTCTTCAACCATTAATTCCAAACCAAATAATTCATCAATTTTTTCCCAATCCTGATAGTTTAATTCCGAATTATCAATTATCTTAAACGCTTCTGGCGAATTTAAATTATTATTTAAAGCCTCAATCACTAAATCTACGGTATTAGTCTTTTCCATCTCGCAAGTCTGGCAACACAAAGCAACTCGATTTCGCCATTTCGACAATCTATTTTTTGCCGCCTGTAAACTATCAAATGTAAAATTACGCGTGCCTTGATAATGTCCTTGTAATACCCACATTTTAAAATCCAGCGGCGCAAAACCTTTTTCTGCCAAATCATCTAGCGTATATACATTACCTAAAGATTTCGAAATCTTTTCTCCATTTATCGTAATAAAATCACAATGTAGCCAATACTTTGCTAAATCCCTACCAGTCATCGCAAAAGTTTGCGCGATTTCGTTTGTATGATGCACTGGAATATGGTCCATTCCTCCTGTGTGTATATCTATTGGGCTGCCTAATTCTTTCTCGATAATCGTTGAGCACTCCAAATGCCAACCGGGATAACCAGGCCTGTCAAGATAATCCCACCGCATCGCGTGCTTTTCGCCTGGCTTAATAAATTTCCACACTGCAAAATCTGAAGGATTTCTCTTTTCCGTATTATAATCCACTCTCGCACCTGCTTGCAGACCGTCCAATTTCAATTTAGCAAAATCAGCATATTTGGCAAATTTAGAAGTATCAAAATACACTCCATCTTCTGTCTCATACGTGTATCCGCCCGCGGTAATTTTATCTACCGCTTTCATATCATCCTCAATATAGTCCGTTGCGTGCGCAATTAAATCTGGCTCAACTAAATTTAAGGCTCTAAAGTTTCTCAAAAAATCATCACCATAAAATTTCGCCACTTCGTACACGCTCTTGCCTTCTCGTGCCGCACCTTTTTCTAATTTATCTTCACCCTCATCACCATCTGAGACCAAATGCCCCACGTCTGTAAAATTCAAAACTCTTTTTACTTTGTATCCATCAAATTTCAAAACTCTAATTAGTAAATCCCAATATATATACGCAGCATAATTTCCGATATGCTGAAAATTATACACCGTCGGGCCACAAGTATATATTCTCACAACTTCATTTATTGGTTTAAAATTCTCTATTTTCCTTGTCGCAGTATTATATATTTTTAGCATTTAACACCTCCTCTAATATTGCTACCATTTTGCTATATTTATCTCGTGACACGCCATGTCTTCCGACTGTTTTTATTGCGCTAAGATATTTGTCGTTTTCTTTCACTACTTTTGGAATATTTTGCGCAGCAATCAGTTGGTCTTTATCTCCATATATCAATATGGCTCTAGTTTTTAATTCAACAAGATTTCTATAATTATTTTTATTTAGCACAATATATTCCATAGAATTTTTAAATGGTTTTTCTTCTACTACTTTCTTATTTTTTAACGCAACTACATCACGAAATACTTTTATTGCCTCAAGGAAAGCAGGATTGCTTAAATCTTTTTCTGTATAAACTGGTGGAGAAATCAATATTAACTCATCTATTGTCTTTTTATAAGTATTTGCATATCTAGTCACAATTAAAGTTCCCATAGAATGTCCCACTAAAACTACTGGAGTATCTATCTCTAATTTTTCTATTGAATTATGTAATGCTGTTAGTTGTTCTTTATAATCATAATTTAATTCATCATTCTTATATGATTTTCCAGAACCTAATAAATCAAAAGCAATAAATCTTATTTCTTTTAATGACTGTATACTTTCTAGATAATCTAATGCTTTTTCGAAACTAGACCAATCCGCCGAAATCCCATGAACACAAATCACCGTTAATTTCGGATTTTTCACCGCACAATAATCATGTGCCTTATTCAAAAACAAATTCTGCTCGGATTGTTTGTTCATTTATGTAATTATAGCATATAGTTCTGGTATAATCTTAACCAAATCTCGCACTACCTCGTCGTATGTGGTATCGTATGTCCGAAATCCGGCCGCTTGTGGGTGCCCACCGCCACCAAAATACCCTGCAATTTTATCCGCAATTAATGTGTTTGAATCTGTACGAATTTTGCCAGTCAACTTACCATCTGGATAAGTTTTGATAGCTACTGCTACCCTTACTCCTTCTACTAATCTCATCTCTTCTAGAATCAGCACGTTAGGATTATATTCATCGGAATATTCTCGAATATCATCCCAAGGTATATGCACCGTCGCTAGTTCTCCATCTAAAGAATATTCAATTCTCTTAATCAAATCTGCCTTGTAATCTAGAATCCGTGGCGACTTTTTCATGAATTCACGTCGTCGTTCTTCAAGCACTGATATATCTGCCCCAAGCCTAGTTAAATCTGCCGCTATTTCAAAAGTCTCCGCAGACACCGAAGAACTTGTCAAACCTAAAGTATCCGACAAAATTCCCTGAAAAATCGCCTCTGCTGCATCAGGATTTATTTCTATATTTTGTTCTCTAGCTATTCGGTAAATAACTTCTGCACACGCCGGTCGCGTTTCGATAATCGCTCTATGTTCGAAATCAATATCATCTTCAGTTTCGTGATGGTCTATTACTAACACCGGCGCGCTATATAGTCGATTTCTGATTGCTGCATCTTCAAGTAATTTAGAGAGTAAAATCTTTGCCGCAGTATCGACAATAATATATCCATCCGCCCTGTAATCAAATTCATTAGTCACTCGCGACCAATCTTTAAAATAATGCAAATATTTAGGAATATCAACCGGACAATATAAACTTATTTCTTTATCACTCAATAAATAATCTAACGCAATCGCACTGCCCAAAGAATCTCCATCTGGATTTTCTGCTTGAATTACGCATATTTTCTGTTTATCTTTTATAAACTCTGAAAAATCACCATACATATACATATTATAACACAAATTTAAGGTAGCTTAAGCAGTCTGTGTATGCTAATATAGATATATGACTATTATTCGCGCCAATAAGAGATTTCGTCGCTTCGAAGATGTTACGCCAGACATTTTGCAAGAAGAAGGCGTTAAACTTTTACTTTGCGATCTCGATAATACCCTCAGACTTCACTCCGAAAAAGAGCCGGCTGACGAGCTCGCCGACTGGATTGACGATTGTCGTAAGGCTGGTGTACAGATTGTTATCATTTCTAACAATGGTCGCAAAAAAATGATGCAGAAATTTTGTGAGCCTATCAATGTCCCTTGCGTCTGGTGGGCCAAAAAGCCTATGAGCAAGAAACTCACTGAGGCCATGGACAAATACAAAACCCCGCCAGAAAAGACCGTTATGTTAGGTGACAAATGGTCTACCGATGTTCTTGCTGCTAAGTTCGCCAAAATTCGCGCCTGGAAAGTCGACCACCGTCGCGACATCGTTTAATTTATATCAGTGATATTATCAATAATACCGTCCCGGCAAAAGCCGTGGAATCTATTCTATCTAAAAAACCACCATGCCCTTCCGAGCCGCCCACTACCACTTCCAATTTTTTGAAAAATTTATTTTTTATTATTATCTCGTTTGAATCTTTAACCTTAAATTGTCGTTTCAAGAAGCTTTCAAACAAATCACCCACCAATGCGAGTGGCCCACAGAACAGATAAATATAATCCGTCTCAAAGCTTCCACGCGCTGCCATTAGAATCGCCACCATGCCTATAGCTGCCAGAAGCCCTAGGATGGTTCCCTCCCAAGTTTTATTTTTTGAAATATGTGGGAATGGTCGCGATTTCTTTACTATCTTTCCGCCTAGCATTTTCCCAAATAAATATGCAAATATATCATACCCTGGCACACCCAATATAATATACCAAAAATGCGCTAAATCTATTTTTGCTACAAACACCGAACCACCTACCAAAAGGCCAATCTCAATAATTGCCAGCAATACATTTATCGCGTTGCATTTTTTCTCGAAGAAGCTCAGAAGTTCAATCGCTGACACTACCGCGAACACTCCGAATATGATTTTAAACGGTATACTATCAAAAGTATATAAAGACACCAGAGCCACCACGAACAAGCCCAAACCTACGATGAATCTTGTTCGGAAGTTTTTATCCATACTCGTATTATATCATAAACCTTATCTGGGTGGTATAATGTATATATGCCTATAGATTTTGTTTACAAAAAAATCAAAAACACCTTACGGAAAATCGATATGAAGCTCGAACGCGCCAAATACGGCTATATTGATAAACTTCCTAAGGACATCGAATACTTCAATGGTGGTCTTTATGATGCTGTTTATGAAGCTTCTTGTAAATGGCCGCACAATGTTGCTCTTGAATATTACAATATGCAAATCACATACAAAGATATGATTAAAAAAATCAATAAAGTCGCCGCCGCTCTTAAGGTCATCGGCGCAGAACGTGGTGACAATATCACCGTCTGTATGCCCAATACACCAGAAGAAGTCTATATGTTTTATGCTATTAACGAAATCGGTGCTGTCGCCAATATGATCCATCCTCTTTCTTCTGAAAAAGAAATCGAAGATTATCTCAACCAAGCCCATTCTAAAATTATGCTTTGTATTGATATTTCCTATCCTAAAGTCGAAGCCATCATTAAAAACACCGAGGTTGAACAAGTCGTAGTAGTTTCCGCTACTCGTTCAATGGATTTTCTAGTTCGCGTCGTTTATAAGCTCACCAAAGGTCGCAAAAATCATATCAAAAAAGGTCAATACGTTTCAACTTGGGATAAATTTTTATCCAACGCCAATAAATTTATTGGTAATCCCCACGCCCGCGTCAATTCTACCGATTCCGCCGTAATTATGTACTCTGGCGGCACCACCGGCAAGCCCAAAGGCATCATTCTCTCCAATCTTAATTTTAACGCTCAGGCTCTCGGTGCCAAATATCTCGTGCCAGAGCTCATCAAGTCTGAACATTCATTTCTTACTTTCTTGCCGAATTTTCACGCCTTTGGTTTGGGCGTCTGTATGCACATGCCATTATATTTTGGTTGTCGTATCGTATTGATCCCCCAGTTTAATGCCAAAAAATTCAAAAAATACATCAAAAAATACAAAATCAATATCTTAGTCGGTGTTCCTACTGTTTTTGATTATTTTACCAAGCTTAAATTTGGTAAAAACGAATTAAAAGGCATCAAGGGTGTAGTTTCTGGCGGCGACATAATTAGTATGTCTACCAAAGAGCGCATCAATGACTTTCTTAAGGCGCATGGTTCTAAAGCCGTGCTAGAAAACGGCTACGGTCTCACAGAAGCTTCTGGCGGTTTTATTTTTTCACCTCGTAGCGTCGCCGAAGATCCAGATGCTATCGGTTATCCTATTCCAGACAATGAAGTTATTATCGTAGATCCTAATACTTGCAAAGAAGTCAGCCTCGGTGAAGATGGCGAGATCGCCGTCCGCGGCTTATCCGTCATGAAGGGCTATCTTAATAATCCCACCGACACAGCCGCCGCCTTTATTAAAGTTGGCCACAAAAAATATCTTCGCACAGGAGATATTGGTTATAAAGACGAGCGTGGCGTCTATCATTTTCGTACCCGCCTCAAGCGCATGATTATTAGTAACGGCTATAATATTTATCCAGCCAATATTGAAGATGTCACTTTAAGATGTAAATTAGTAGCGGCTTGCGCCGCCATCGGTCGCGAAGACAAGTTGCGCGGAGAGAAAGTCGTCATTTTTATAGTCTTAAAAGATCAAGCCTCAGAACGCGCCGTCAAAAAAGAGCTCAATAATATATACAGAAAATACCTAGCCAAATACGAAATCCCTCGCGAGATTCGTTTTATTTCAGAATTGCCTAAAACTAAACTAGCCAAAGTAGACTTTAAAGCATTGCAAGACCTATCTAAAGATTAGTCCGGTTTTCAAGTGCTGCGCTCAGTGTAATTTGGTCCGCATAGGACAAATCTATCCCAAGCGGCAATCCTCTCGCTAGTCTCGTCAATTTGAGTGCCGGGTTTTGTTCGTGCAGCATCTTTTCCAGTAGCAAAGCCGTAGATTCGCCCTCCACCGAAGGATTCGTCGCGATAATTACTTCTGTCACATTATCGTTATTCACACGCTTTATTAACTCGCCAATATGTAGTTGGTCTGGCGTGATGCCATCGATTGGCGAAATCGCTCCGCCTAGCACATGATACGTGCCTTTATAGGCCTTAGTTTGTTCAATCGCATAAATATCTAAGGGCTCTTCTACTACTAGCACGGTGGTTCTATCTCGCGTAGGATCCGTGTAAAAAGCCGAAACATCTTCGTCTGCGTCGATCAATGCAAAAGTTACCGGGCAAGATTTTACGCCATCATGTAGTCCGGCCAAAGCTTCAGCAATATTATCTGAAATCTTATTACTTGCCTTAAAAAGATAATAAGCGTATCTTTCGGCAGTACGAGAACCCACGCCCGGCAACATGCCAAGCGCCTCTATCACATTTGTCAGAGCTTGTGGTAGCATTTTACATTCCGAGACTGCCAAGCCCGCCCATTAGAGGCTTCATCTTGTCTGAAGCAATTTCTTGCGCCTTAGCAAAGCCATCACGCATACAATTCTCAATCCAACGTTCCAATTCGTGAATATCATTAAGGTCTACCTTTTCCGGATCGATCTTGACTTTTTTTACTTTCAATTCGCCATTAATCTGTACTATTACCGCACCATCACCGGCCTCTACTTCTACGATTTCATTTTTTAATTCTTTTTGTGCCTTGCGCAACTGATTTAATAATTTCATTTGGTCCATTGTCTGTCCCATTTTATTCTCCTTCTACTTTTTCGGTGTAAGTATATAGATATATTATATCAGAATTATCCATTCTGGGCGAAGTAATAATGCGAGAAAGTTGATAGCTCGCCGATGCATTGTCGTCCAATTTCCCAAGCACCGCTAGTTTATCGGCTTTCCCCTCAAGTTTATCAGTTACCTTTATATCGGAACTCGCCTCTAAGATTTTATAAAAATCATAATTGTCTGTTACTAATAACGTTTCATCATTTAAATTACGCCTAATTACGGATAATTTATCGCTGAATTCATTTACTACACTCGGGTTATAACGATACCCGTAAACATATTGTAACAAACCTGGAATAATTATAATACCAAATAATATCGTGAGTGGGAAGAGTGCTGAAATCCTAGCGTATGGATTTTCTGGAAATAAACCATACCACTTTTCTAGCAAATATTTCAAACCATGCGCTACCAAAATTGAAAACGGTAAAATGAAGAAAATTATTGCATCTGGGTTAAAACCAGTAATTATCAGGCAAAAAACAATCAATACCGAAGCGATTGAGTTGCGAGATGCAAAAAATCCTTTTGTAGTAGAAAATAAACCTATCAACACGAGGGCGAAAATAGGCAAACTCACTAATGGCGACAAGAATACACTTTCCAAGCTATTATGCCAAGAAAACATCAGGGCCAAACCTGCACCGATATTTCCAAAAAAGTTTCCAATATGAAAATCACTTGCAAACAGCAATTCCTGCAATACTTCCGGGTGATTAAAAATGCTAATTCCCAGCACCGTAAACCCGCCTAGCATCATTAGTCCTACCAATACGAGCGGCAATTTTGGCAAATCTTTAATCACAAATCTCAAATGGGGTTGCAATAGCACAAACATTACACAGAACACTGCAAAATATATCATGTATGGTGTAAAAATCGAAAGTAACATCGCAATCGCAAAAAAGAATGAATACGATGGCTTGGGCCGCTTTTCACCCTGAATCTTAGAACCTAGCCACAAAAGTAATGTTGGCCAAAACACAATCATAATCAATGGCGTGCCATTTCCAGCCAAAAACAAAAACGGTGTAGAAAGTACCACCAAACATGACGCCAAAAGCGAAACATTACTCTTGAACCAACGGTTTAGCAGCAAAATCAGTAAAAATCCTAACAGCAACCCCATTAATACACTCGGCAATTTGATTGAATAAGCCGATAGCCCCAAAAACGTAATAGAAAACTTTTGCAATAATCTATACGGCAAATCCACCAAATCACCATTTATAATGCCATCCTTACCTAAATAATACGAACTCGTTGCCGATTCGATTTCGGCACCAGATAAACCTTTTTGTGCCACCAACGGCAACCCAATCAAAAGTATCCCAAATGCTAAACCTAAAACAATATAACCGATAATAAATCTATACCGGTACAAAAAAAGTTTCGAAATCGGAGTTTTCTTCACATAAGTATTATAGCACAAAAATCCATTATATAATATATCTACTCGCGAGTTGTGTCTAGTGACATAAAGCGCAAAAGCTCCGGATGGAAGTAAAGTTCAATTTTGCCCACAGCCCCGTGCCTATGCTTTGCAATCAAAAGTTCAGTAATATGTGTCTCTTCGTAATTATCGTCATTTTGTTTATAATAATCCGGGCGGTGCAAAAACATCACAAGGTCTGCGTCCTGCTCGATAGAGCCAGATTCACGCAAATCTGACAGTACTGGCCGCGGATCATCTCGCCCAGTTACGTTACGCGATAACTGCGCCAACGCGACCACCGGTATTTCAAGTTCACGTGCTAGAATCTTTAGGCCACGTGAAATTTCCGTTACCTCTTGTACACGATTCCCTTTATACCGATCGGAACCTTGAATTAGCTGCAAATAATCTACTATCACAATCCCAATATCGTGATCATGCTGCGCACGCCTAGCCTTATTGCGTAATTCCACAATCGTCATCGAACTCGTATCGTCTATATAGATTGGTATTTCATCCATCTCGCCCAGGGCATCGCCAATTCGTGAAAATTCTTCATCAGATAAATTACCGGTTCGCATTTTCCAGTTGTCCACGCCGGAAACATCAGAAATCATCCTATCTACAATTTCGTTTGCCGCCATCTCCATTGAGAAAAACAGCACACCCTTCTTATTAATGCTAGCAATATTATATGCTAAGTTTTGTGCGAAAGTCGTCTTACCCATCGCCGGGCGTGCACCTACAATCACTAAATCACCCTTCTGAAGGCCAGCAGTTTTCTTGTCTAAATCCCTGAATCCAGTCTTCAATCCGCGTAACGCACCTTTATTTTTTTGCAATTCTTCAATCCTGTCAAACGCATCTGCCAATAACTCATCCATCGCCACATAATCACTCTTAATAATCTTATCAGATACTTCGAATAACTGCTTTTCTGCTACGCCTATCAAATCATCCGCGTTTGCACCCTCTTCGTATGCTTTCTCTGCAATTTCTGTACCAGCCTTAATCAATCTTCTTCTGACTGATGCTTTCTCTATAATATCCGCGTATGCTTTTGCGTGCGCCGCCGCTGGTACAAAATTAGACAATTCCGTAAGATAAGGTGCCCCGCCAATTTCTTTTAAATTTTTCGTAGATTTTAATTCTGCAGTAAGTGTTAATAAATCAATTGGCTTATGTTGGTCATATAATTGTAACATCGCGTCAAAAATAATCTCATGGCGTTTTTCGTAAAAATCTCTCGGCCGCAAAATCGTCAAAATTTCTGGCAAAACACTATCTTGCAGCATCACCGCACCCAGCAGGGATTTCTCGGCCACTATATCTTGCGGCGGCACTCTGCCACCGGATTTATTAGAACGGGTTTCCTCCTCCATCATTTTGTACCTCTCCACCCATTATAGCAGAAATTTTTGCCAAAGTCTCATCCTTCATTTGATTATTTTGTGATTCTTCTGCATCATGAATCACCACTTTTATTCCGTTGGCCGCATCCACCAAAATACGCTTATTATTATCTCTCGCTAAAATACTTTTCACGATTTTTTTGTGCGGATAAATGTGCAGCGTATTGCTTACTATTTCATGATTGGTTTTCATAAGCTGAGAATATACTGCATCGCTTAGACTCTGCACTTTTGCCACGTAGGCACCCCAATCAAATGTCGCGGCTGACGGGGCAGGAGACGAAACCTGCTTTTCCTGAAGCACAAGGTTCTGATCTGGGCTTTTAACTCTAACCGGAGAAGAACCAGACTTGACTTTTAATGCCAATGCTGTAAGTAATTTTGCTTCGGCATACGGCGCCTTTACTTCTGGCAATTTTGCCAAAAGTGGCATCAACTCAGGCTTTGGCTCGGCTATTATCATTAAAATCATTTCCTCCGCCAAAGTTTCAGGCTTTACTCCAGCCGCCAACAAATCTTTCAAAATATTTGAAATTTTTACAATATCACCACTAGCATAACAAGATAATAATTCAACAATCTTTCCATCTTCCGGTAGCCCCATAGCTGACACTACCATATCTTTTGTGATTTCGGCATCGGATAGTGTGGAAATTTGATCAAGTAACGATAGTGAATCCCTAAAAGAACCGCCACCTCGTTTCGTCACGATTTTTAAAGCATCTTCATTAATTTTAATTCCCTCTTTTTCCGCCACCGATCGCAAAAAATCATACATTATTTCGCTATCGGCCAATTTAAAGGTATAAGTCTGCGCTCTAGAAGTAATTGTTACTGGCACTTTATAGGCGTCTGTCGTCGCCATAACAAAAATCGCGTGTGCCGGTGGCTCCTCTAATGTTTTCAGTAGTGCATTAAACGCTTCTTTTGTCAGCATGTGCACCTCATCGATAATATATATTTTATATTTTCCACTCGTAGGCGCAATTGCTACCTTCTCCCTTAGCTCACGGATATTGTCAATTCCGCGATTACTCGCGCCATCAATCTCAATAATATCTACATAGTCATCTTCCAGTTCGTATTTGAAACCATTCACCTCATGCGCAAAAATTCTCGCCACAGAAGTTTTGCCAGTGCCCCTAGGCCCCACAAAAAGATACGCGTGCCCTACTTTGCCTGCCTCCAGGGATTTCATTAGCGGCTCCGTCACCTGTTTCTGCCCCACCACATCGCTAAGCTTCAGCGGCCGATACCTTCGATACAAACTCTTCATATATATTATTATAGCACAAACTACAGGGCTGCTTCTACGGCTGCCCAAGTCGCATCATCATTCTTTGCCGGAATCGTCACAGACACCTGCGAACCCTCGTGCAAATGAAAATAAGTCACCGAAGCATATAGAATCTGATACTCTTTTCCAGAAACTTCCACAAAATACTTATCGTCATGGTGTGTAAGTGTACCAATTACCGTCTTGCGCTCTACTGGGCCAATTTGTTTGTATAAGAACTTGCCATCCTCAGTAATCGTTAATTTCATAATATCGCCCTCAACCAGTTTAGACTTAGAGGCGTAATTAGCTGGTACTGGATAATTTTTCCCATCTGGGCCAATCATAATCTGGCCGTCAAAAATCCCCTCAATAATCTTACCCTCTGGGCTAGAAACCACCGTCTCTCTCGGCGCAGAAATCGCCTCGCCATCACCAATAATTGAAATCAACAACTCCTTCGCGGCGGACAAACTAGTCTCCGCTTCGCTCAACAAGCTACGCAATCTTTTTATTTGTTTTTCCGGTATTTCAGACATCACCTCGCATCCTGTCTAAATATAGTATTAATATTATATTATATCTTTCCAGTAGTAAAGTCAAGGTTTTTTTCTGAAAGTTTTCCACCTTCAAAACACCGGTCACGCCCAAAGTGTTGTAAAATTTACAATGAAGCTACTCTGACTTCCACAGTCCAGTATGTCTGGCCCCATCATAAATCATCGTAGGAATACCTTTGACTTTCAACTCGTTCTCCACAATATTACGATTCTCATTCATTTTGTCGGTAATTTCTGGATAGTCCACAATATTGCGAATTTCTTTAATGCCGTCCTTATCTACGCCCGCTTCGCTCAGCCATTGCTCTAATTTATCTATGGCTTCTTCGCGCGAATAATCTTCATTAAACTTATTCTGGTAAGAAACGCCCTCGCTGTCTCTATCGGTAAACACATGGTCAATCAAACCTAATGCCAACCCAGACTCAAATTGCTCTGCCGCGAACATATATCGCACAATAATCTCAGAATTTTTGAATTTATATTCGTCATTGGCATCTTGAATTGCAAATGGTACCAGCCTTACATTATACTGCTCGAAAAACCCTGCCGCCTTTTGATTACGGTATGAGACCATACACACAGAACAGCCGGGATCAAATATATCCACTGCAATCTTATCTGATACGTTGCCACCATTTTCTGCACTTATGACTGAGATATAATTAAAATCATAATCCTCCGCATTATAGCTACGGAATTTATCTGGGATTGCCTCAAATATTTCACCCCATTCCGTAAACCATCTGCCAGTTGCTTCAAAAACATTAGTCGGCTCCGTCTCGTCAATCGAGCAAACCTCTGCGCCTAGCGAGCAAGCTGATGGTTTTGTCACATTGCAACTCCCCAGTGCCCACAAGGCCAACAAAGACTTAATCGCCGTCAGAATCGCCCATACCGCTATTATTACAATCAACACCGATAGCACCTCAATCAATATCGAAAGTGGTTTCAGCCACTTAGGATGCTTAATTATCACCCGGCTAAGCAGCGTATTTTTAATATCGTCCTTAAACCCTGTTTCACATTTTTGTAAACGCACTTTCTTCCATAAACACCCCCACGCTTTTTTAAATGCTTTCAAGTAAGCTTTCCCTACTTTTGGCTTAAAGATTGAAATCACGGCAACAAAAACCCCAATAATTGCCAAAATAATAAATGCAGCTATACACACCATAATAAAATTATTGTAGCACTAGTGTAATATTTTTTCCATAACTTTTTTGACTTTTGTCACGTCTTCTCGTCGATTATGTAGTCCCAACGAAAACCTAATTAGCGGCGGCATTCCCAGTACGTGGTCAAGGTAATAATGCGCACAAAAGTATCCAGTCCTTGCCATGATATTCTCACGCGAAAGTGCCGCACCTAGTAGATGCGAATCCAGCCCCTCCACGTAGAATGACATTGTTGGATTTGCTTCTTTATTTACCAAATGCACTTTCTCAGAACTTTTCAAAAAATCATACAAATCGTGATAATTTTCTTCCAAGTTTTTCCAATCTGCCTTTGGCAATTTCACTAGCCAATCTAATGCCGCACCTAATCCAATAATTTCTCCCCAAGCTTGAAGACCAGATTCAAATCTAGTGTATCGATGTTCCTTCCCCTCAGCAGATAGCAAATAAGCATCTTTTGTTACATCATCCACCATACCGCCACCTACAAATCCTACAGACATTTTTGCAGCCAAATCGTCGCGCCACACAATCACGCCCAGCGAAGGTGCGTATAGTTTATGTGCCGAGAAACAAATCGCGTCCACCTCTACGCCTCGTAAAACTTCTGCAGAATGTGCCATAGCCTGCGCCGCGTCAATAATCACAATCCCGCCAGCTTTATGTATTTTTTTAGTTAGCTCGGCTACATTTGACAATTTACGCCCATCAAAATTCGATGCACAATTTACCACTACTATCGCATCCGTAAAATCATAGCTATCCACATCAATCGTACCATCATCATTTCTCACCATCACCTCGCGCGGCAACCCAGTACGCTCATGAAAAGCCATCGATGCCAAAAACGGCGAATTATGCTCAATCTCACTGGTCATAATCTTCTTAAACGCATCCTGTCGTATTTGCGATAAAATCAAATTAATGCCATAAGTCGTATTCAATGTAAAACTAACGGTATATTTCTTACCAGAAAGTTTTAAAAACTTCAATACTTTCTCTCTGGTCGCTTCGACTTTCCCATCTGTCACCACGCCCCATTTATATTTCACTCTCTCGCCACACGAATTATGCTCAGTATAATAATTATTCACCGCTTCAATCACGCAGCGTGGCCGCAAGCTTTGGCAAGCTCCATCCAAATACACTTCCCCCTCACCTAAATAATCAAAATCTTCCATACAGCCATTATATCATAAAAACAAAAAACCCTCTAAGGACTGCAGGCTTGGTCGCGCTGTGTGTCCGAAAAGGGTTTTGATTCAACAATTAGCTAACCATTTGAAGATTAAGCAAGCTCTACAGTCGCACCAGCTTCTTCGAGAGCCTTCTTCATCGCTTCAGCATCAGCCTTCGCGACTTTCTCTTTGACGGTCGCAGGAGCACCATCTACGATAGCCTTAGCTTCGCCAAGACCAAGCCCAGTGGCTTCCTTCACGGCCTTGATCACTGCAATCTTTTGTGCACCAGCATCTTTAAGTACCACATCGTACTCGGATTTGCCTTCATCTGCACCAGCAGCTTCGCCACCAGCTACAGCGACTACCGCCGCCGCTGGCTCAATGCCGTATTCATCTTTAAGTAAAGTCTTGAGTTCATTGACTTCAAGCACGGTCATATTGACAAGCTCTTCAGCCAACTTCTTAATATCAGTTGCCATATAATATCCTTTCTTTGTAATTATTTGGTTGCTTCCTCAGTCGGCTGCTCTTCTGCCGGCTTCTCTTCGGCAGACGCTTCAGCTGGCTTTGCGGTTACGGTCTCAGGCTTGTTTTCCAAACCGGAAACAATACCATTGATGCCAGAAAGAAGCGTATCGACGACCTGTGCAATAAGCTCGTTTTTGGTTGGAAGATTACCGAGAGTGGTGACTTCATCTTTGGAAAGAGCAGCGCCATCGCTTCCGAAGCCACCCACTAATTCCATCTTTGCGTGAGTTTTTGCAAATTTTGTCAAAACTTTCGCAGCGTCAAAATCTTCATCCGAACCAAGAGCGTACAAAAGTTGGCCAGTTAAGCCAGAAGTCTCGGTGTCTTTATAAGCCGCAATTTCTTTCATCGCGACTTTCACCAAGCGGTTCTTTACCACTTTTATTTTTACGCCCATCTCACGAGCCATTTTGCGAAGCTCTTGCAACTCTGCCACGGTCAAACCTTCGTACTTAGCGTATACGACCATCTTTGAGTTGTTAAGCAGTTCCGTCAAATCAGCAACCAACGTAGTCTTTTTATCTTTTGAAATTGCCATAAAAAGTTCCTTTGGTTATGTTAATATTTGGCTAGCTAATTGTTAAGCGTGCGTCACCAAACAAATTTAAGAAAATTCCTCGGTGGCATAATTAAGAGTACACTCCGCCACTGTCTTTGGTAACTGCCCTAATTATACCACTAAGCATAAATAAATGCAAGAAAAAGCCCGCTCTTCCGAACGGGCCCAGAGGTTATAAAGCGTTGAGCTTCGAAAGTAGGTTCAAAGCCCAATCCGATTCTTCGGGTTTGTGGGGTTCCTCGATTTCCTCTTCCGTCGGGTTCACCTCCAGCTCAGGCTCCTCGATTTCTTTCTCCGACTCTACCGCCGACTCCGGCTCTTCAAAGTCGGACTCCTCGACCACGGGTTCTTTCTCCTGATCGAGTTCCTCAGAGTCGAACCCTGTATTCTCCGGCCGAGATTCTTTTAAAATGCTCCTTTCAAATACGATTTCGTCCATCGGGGCAAAGCCTTGCCTTTCCGGTTGGGGCGGAATCTCGTCTGAGGAGCTGTACCTGTTCTTGTAGGCTAGCTCCATAATCTCTGGATACATACTCAGGTAGGCATCAATTCGGTTTTCCGAAATCATCATTCGGAAATCCATTTTACGGTAGTATACCCATCGAACGATGCTGCCTACGACGAGTACCACGACTGCCACCGCAATCATCGCCACCAGGCCGGGAAGCGGTACGGCACTGTTCAGCTTATGGAGCAACCGCATCGCTACATACACGATAGCGGTTATCCCGCCCACCAGAGCAAGGAAACTAATCATCGCCGAAAACGAGCCTCGGCAGTTGAATCGCTCTTGGTTTGCGTTGTAGTACCGCAGGCAGGCTTGGAAGTCGCTGTACTGCTTTTTCCATGCCCAGCCACTTACCACGCGGGAATCACTATAAGCGATTTCCGCCCAGTCACGTTTCCTTTCCAGGAAAAACGTATCGGGCTTGAATACCAATTTAAACATACTATTCACCTCTTTCCAAAAGTACGAAAAAGTGTCCTTTAGATGCAAAGAAACACCCCCTCACCTTTAATTATATCACACTTCCGCGAAAAAGTCAATACTAAGATAAACGTTTTGTCGTCACAAACTGGAAAATCGAGCCAATTACAGATAGTCCTATCAACATTGGCCAGTAATACGCCTCTTGATTTATCTCTGTAGCAAGTGCGAAAATCGCCAAAGTCAGTGCATACGCTCCCGCTACGGCCGTCGCCACTATTGTCGCCGGCTTCATTATCATCACTGCGGCCCCAGCCGCTATCACGCCCACTACACCACCAATGGCCAGGGTAGACATCTCTGCGCCAAAGTATCTTACCGTGACTATCATCACTAGGGCAAAACATATTCCCCCCAGGCATAATTTTTCAATTGAAAACCCAAGCAGTGCCAGCAGTAAGCCTCCAGCTATCGGCAAAAGCAACTGATAAAGCGAATTCCCCGCAATCTCCGGCACCATATTATTCACCGTGGGCATCAAAAATCCCATCAAATTATATCCGAGGATGAACCAAATTATAAAAAATGCAATCTTCTTCACCCGATACCCGAATAACAGTACCGTCAACCCCAGGGCAATAAAAATCAACAACTCATAGATTTCCATTTTGCCTACAAATTCCATAAGCTCATTATAACACAAAAATAACGGGCAACCCAAACTAAACACGCATTCAGATCACCCGTTATTTATTAGTTATAAAGATTTTCGATTTGAATCGAAGGCCCCATCGTGGTAGTAATAAAGATGGACTTTACGTATGTACCCTTTAGTGAGGCAGGCTTCTGAGCCTTCAAAGAATCGAGGAAAGCATTAATGTTCTCGAGTAATTTTTCCGCTCCGAACGACACCTTGCCTACGCCAATATGTACAATTGCTTGTTTATCTACGCGGTATTCCACCTTACCAGCTTTCGCCTCTTTTACGGCTTTTTCTACATCTGTAGTTACCGTGCCAGCCTTTGGATTTGGCATTAAACCTTTTGGCCCCAACAAGCGTGCAAACTTACCTAATTTTGGCATATACTGCGGTGTAGAAATCAATACGTCGAAATCAATCACGCCTTTTTCGAGCTGTTTCAAAAATTCTTCATCTTCAGCAACGTCTGCACCAGCAGCTTTCGCCGCCTTGCAAATATCAAGAGGCGCAAAAACCGCCACGCGCACAGTCTTACCGTTCCCGTTTGGTAGCACTAAAGTAGTACGAATATTTTGGTCAGCTTGTCGCGGATCAACCCCAAGACGTGCGTGCACTTCCACGCTGGCATCGAATTTAACCGGACTAGTCTTCACGGCTAAATCAATAGCCTCATTCAAATTATAGACTTTACCCTTTTCAATCAATTTCGCTGTCTCCTGATACTTCTTGCCGCGACGCTCTATCCTAGGACGCGTCACCGGCGCAGCACCTTTTGGCTTTTCGCCTGCAGCTTCCGCAGCTGCGCGCTCAGCTTTACGAGCCTGGCGCTCTTCCTCGGCCTTTACTTCCTCAAGATGTTTCTTGGATTTCTTCCCAGACTTTGCAAAAGTCTCCTGGGTATCAACTTCCTCAGCCACCTCAGGCATCTCAATATTTTTTAAATCTTTGGCTTCTTCTTCTGCCATAATTTCCTTTCGTGGTAATCGCGGGCTCTAGCCCTCCCACAGTTATAATTAATAATTATTCTTCTACCGTCACACCCATCGAGCGTGCTGTACCGGCCACAATCTTAATCGCCCCCTCAATGTCCACAGCGTTAAGCTGATCCATTTTCTTTTCTGCGATTTCTTGAAGTTGAGCTTTAGTAATCTTGCCAACTTTGTCAACGTTCGGCTTACCAGAACCTTTTTCAATCTTGATTGCCTCACGAATCAAATCATCCACAGGCTGACCAAGCGACTTCCAATCAAAAGTCCTATCTTCAAATACCCGAATGTGCACGATTACGTTCTTACCCATTAAATCTTTGGTAGCTTCATTAAACGGATTGATAAAATCCATCATATTGAGGCCCCACTGACCTAGCGTAGAACCTACCGGAGGCCCCGCTGTCGCGCGCCCCGCTGGGATACGAAGTTTCAAATTACCGATAACTTTTTTTTCTGCCATAAACCCTCTTATTTATTATTTAAGTAGAAGCAATTGCGTAACAAACTAATTATAACAATAAAAGCTAAAAAAGTAAAGAGGTATGAATATTTGCAAATGTGCCCTAAGGGACATGAAGACTTGGCCAGAGCGGCCTGGAGCGTGCCCTTCGGGCACGCTTGCAAATATTCATACCTTGCTAAAGCTGTTTTACTTGCAACGCATCAAGCTCGACTGGCGTCTCACGCCCAAACATCGACACCATCACTTTCAGCTTACCCTTAGCCGCATCAATCTCTGAAATCGCGCCATCAAATCCCTTAAATGGCCCGTCTGTGATGGACACCACTTCCCCAACTTCATACTTCACGGAGAATTTTGGATCTTCTACACCCATTCGTTTCTTGATTTTAGTGATTTCTTTCTCTGAAACTGGTGTCGGTTGAGTGCCAGTACCAATAAATCCAGTCACGCCAGGTGTATTGCGTATGATGTACCACGTCTCGTCTGACAATTTCATATCCACCAATACATAACCTTGCAAAATCTTCCTATCTACGATTTTGCGCTTTCCGTTTTTAATTTCAATTTGTTTTTCCTTTGGCACAATTGCCTCAAAAATCTTGTCAGCCATTTCTACCGTGCCAGTTCGCTGATTTATTGAATCCGCCACTTTGTCTTCGTAGCCACTATACGTAGAAATCGCATACCAAGCCCGCGTATCATCATATCTGTTTACAGCCATCGCAATCCTTTCTTTACTTAGTTAATATTGTATTAAATAGCCATGAGAATAGTAGGTCAAGCAGCGAGATAAAAACCATAAAAATCGCCGTATAAACCAAGACCGCGAGCACCATCTTCCAGGTCGCCTTACGATTTGGCCATCGTACCTGCCGAAGCTCGTGCCATGCGTCACGTAGATATCTAAACAACGCTACGAATGGACGAATCAATATAAATGGCTTCTTCTCTTTCTTTTTTCCTTTTGTTTTTGCAGGCTTACTTGTACTCACTTCCCGCTCGGCCTCTTTGTCACTTGCCTTAATTCTTGTAACTTTAGCCATTTTACTCCTTTATAATGTATCAAAAAAGTCTGATACCAGACTTGTCAATATTATACTACGTCGGAAAAAGATAGTCAATATAATCCCTTAGCATTCTCGCGCCAGAAATCACTGGCAAATACGCCGCCAACTGCTTTTGCAATATGTATTCTAAATCAAAATCATTATTCCAAGCCCTCAGCGCCTCGTCCATCCTTTGATAAAGCGCTTCTAGCTCTTCATCCTCTCTTCCGCCAGACACATTCAGATACGAATTAACCGAGGCGTCCGCCACGCCTCCATCGTGTGTAGATATTAACATATTTAAATTTGCGACATCTTTCATCCATGAAGTGCCACAAGCCTCCAACCCCACAATTGGCACATTTATTGCCGCATTCGCTCCCACCGAAAGTCCATAAGCCAAACGCTCGTCATAATCCGGCAGATAATGTACATGAGTCCTCAGATAATCATCATTCCTTATGATTTCCAGCAACCGATAAAGCTTGCTAGACATATTCGCATCGCCCGCGTGCACTCTGCCAGATATTATATAATGCGCATTATATTTCTCTAGTATTGCTCTTAACTTTGCAGGATTACGAAATGGTAATTCCGGCCTTTTATAATCCACAAATCTTCGCTTAAAATCAAAAATAAAATCATTTTCCCCAAACTGCAAAATTTGACCATTATGATTTGGCCTCTGTTTGAGTATTTCGTTTAGTACTTCTCGCCCAATTTTCTTAAAACCCCGAATCTTTTCCGCCGTAAATAAATCTAATTTTTCAGTATAATTTACCACCGGCGCACCATTTCTATCTAAAATGCCCATTTCACGACAAAAATCCATAATTTCCGGTAAAACCCAAGTATCCATATCTATACCATTAGTTATGGCCTTAAATTTTACCTTGTTGCCAGCAATATCTTTGTAATTTGCCACGCGCGCATGCAATTTAGACACGCCAGAACGTAATTCGGATATTTCAATCGTCACCGAAGAGAGTTTAATATGATTATCTACAAATTTATCGGATAGCCACTTTCGCACCGCTAAAGATTTTAGATTAGGAAACACAAAACGCTCAAATTGCTCGCGACTAAATTCTGCCTCTGCAGCTTGGACTAAAGTATGATTGGTGTATAGAGTATGTTTTCGTGTATAGACTACTGCTTCATAAAAATCCATTCCATTTCGTACCAATTCATCCAGGCGAGCTAATGCTGCAAAAAACGTCGCCACTTCGTTTAATTGCATAATTGCTGGCTTTAGACCCAACAACTTCAACGCGGCATATCCACCAAAACCTAAAGATACTTCCTGATAAAGCCTATGGTCTGAACCGCTCATGTCTGCGTATAGTTCCCTGAAATTCGGCTCTGTAATTGCAATAATTCTCGTGCTGTTGAACTTTTTCTCGATCACATCCAATTTACACAATTCGTCACAGCATTTTACGAACACCGAATCCACGAATCTAAACCCAAAATCACCATATGATACAGGCCTTCGTTCATCTACGATTTTACCATCTTTAATTGTTTGATGTACTTCATAAGGGTAAAATGGCGTAATCAGCGCAAAAGGTACTTCCATTTTTTCTGCCACCCTACGCGTATCAGCAGCCAACACACCTAGGCCACCGCCACCACGAATCCCATTCTTCTGGTCATATAGTTCTATCGTCCAATAAGTATATGGCCTCTCCGGCGAGATAGCTTTGGTAAGGTTATTTCTCTCCATCGCTTCATAAAAGACATCTACGTCCTCAATATTTTCCAAAGGGTGATAAAAATACGGCTCGTTATCCATACTACTTATGATTATATCACACTAATACCAAAATCTTTTTGGCAATTTTTGCGCAATTCGCTCGTGAAAATCATAATCAAAACCTTCCAGACGTTTTGGTTCTTTAGTTTTAAAATATTTCTTACGAATTTCTGCTGCTGTCATTATTTCGCCCGGCACCAGCCGATATTTTTTGCCAAAATTTAATCCTCGTTTGTAATCTTTTGGCGGAATTACGGCCATTGGCAGAAAATCACACTTCATCTCCGGATCTGAATATAATTTTAGCGCCAGCATAGACATCGTAGGAATAATTTCTTCTTCACCTTTGAACACTTTTTCGTTTTTAAACACGGTCGCCTGCCTAGTCGCAGAGGGTGCTACAAATATTACTCCGCCGTTCCGAATCGCTTCATGCGACAAATCTGTGTAAATATCTCTAAACTCTCGCTTCAACCGCTCACCCTGTTCATAAAGGAATGTCCCTTCCTTTAAATCCATCTTACGCCAAGTAGAAGGTGTGATTGTCGGGGTAATAATAATGCCAAGTCTTTTTATCCTGTCATAATTCGGTGCTAAAGCCTCATACCAAGGCAAATTTACCGGAAAATACATCGGTTTATCACCCATAATGTCGATTTTCATTAC
The DNA here is from genome assembly GCA_017406905.1 of Candidatus Saccharimonadota bacterium. Taxonomy (GTDB): domain Bacteria; phylum Patescibacteriota; class Saccharimonadia; order Saccharimonadales; family Saccharimonadaceae; genus Nanosyncoccus. The sequence goes on from JAFQXN010000006.1 coordinate 177,192, forward strand.
TAAAATTCGCGCAATCTCACCTAGCGAAGGATGATTAAAGCCGATCACTAAGCCATTTTCGCTATCTTTTGGCATACCATTATATGTGCCAGGAGTTATCTTTGACAAAACTTTTACCAATTTACGCCGCGCTGCTTGATTATGTTTTTCGGTGTCTTTTTTAGGCCCAGTCGTACCAAAAAAATAATTGATTGCCGCATTACAGGCTTTGCCAACGGTCACCATCTCTTTACGCAAATCATCTGCACCAAGCGTTTTTAGCAAAGAATAATCCTCATACCGAATTTTATCTATTATTTCTTCCGCAGATAATTTTTCGAGCTGTTTTCTAGTAAAAGTTTTTTTCTTTGCCATAACAATCTTCATTATAGCATTTTTTCAAATTTTATGATAGAATATAACAAGAATGGGGATTCGCCAAGTGGTAAGGCAGTGGGTTCTGGTCCCACCATTCGGGGGTTCGAATCCCTCATCCCCAGCCAAGCATAAGCCCTATGGGCTTATTTTTCATATTCCCCATCCCCCTACTCGCTTCTCAAAGCTTCCACCGGATCTTTCTTTGATGCGGAACGAGCAGGTATTAATCCACCAATCAATGTCAAAATCACACTGAGGATTATCAAAAGGGCCGCAGTACGCGGATCCAGCGCCGCGGATAAAGGAATATCGCCAGTAAAATGATGCAAGACCAAATTAATCGGCGGAATCATCAAATAAGAAATCACCACCCCGAATACTCCAGACAAAAATCCAATAATAAATGTCTCCGCATTAAATATATTCGAAATATTTCGTTTGCTCGCGCCAATCGCTCGCAGTATTCCGATTTCTTTCTTCCGCTCGTACACTGAAATATACGTAATCACGCCAATCATAATTGAGCTTACCACCAACGATATTGATACAAATGCAATCAAAACATAACTCACCGCATCTACAATCACTTTCACGCTAGACATCAACGCGCCCGTCGTATCAGTATAATCAATCACTTTATCTTCATCATTATAAGACCGCATTAGTTCATTATATTGTTCCAAAAATTCAATAAAATGCGTTTTGCCATCAAAACTTGTGAAATAAAACGCAAGCTCGGTCGGGTCATCCAAATCTTGATACCCTAAAGCCGACAAATTCGAAGCTAGCGTTGCTTTCTTCTTCGTAAACATCGCTGTCACCACTCTAGACAACTCGTCTTCAGTAAAATTCAAACGAAATGCCGAAAGTAATGCAGATTCGTCAATATTAAATGCCTTTGAAAAACTTCCTGTCAAATATGACGTTAGCCCGCCCACTGCCGTCAAAATTTCCTTCTTCATAATTATTTCCGTAATCGCAATTGCCAACGACTCAAACGCCTTCTCCACCAGCGCCATCGCCCCATATTGCTCCAACACCGCATTATATATCTCATCCACTATCATAATCGGCATCGTTTCAATGTCGTATGACCCCATCGCCACGCCAAAAGCTTGCGCGTACGCTTCAAGCATCCCTTGCAAAAGTCCCCGATACGTAGTTTTAAAAGTCTCCCCCGGAATCAAATATTCCGCTTCCAAATCTGAAAAATCTTGCTCACTCAAATATTCATCCACTATTTTCTCGATGTCGGCCTTCATAAACGCCCCCGCCGGATATTTTTCCTTTATATACGCAGCCAATCCTTTCGCTAATTCCTCAAACCTCGCTGTCAGCGTATCTTTTACTGGCGCCACATCCGCCGTAATATCGTTAGAAATCTCCGTCATATATTCACTCGTCTTTGCTGCTATCGCGTTTTGGTCAATTTTTACATTAAAAGCTTGCGACAATTTTTCGTTATCTACCGACACCAAATCTTCAAATTCAAAATTAAAATCATTCCCTTCCTCACCAAACTTTTTATTCGAAAAAATATCAATCGTCGGATTCGCTAGCTGCTTTTTCACTACTTCAGTTTTGCTAGACGCTTCAATAATGTGTGTCACTAAACTTGGCAAATACGCCACACCGCTACCGCTCGATAGCATCTCAGAATTTGGTGTTGCCACGCCTACAATTTTCAGCCGCTCTGACTTATCATATATATTCATCATATAAGCATCATCACTGCTCATATCTTCATAGACATCATATTTTTCATTAAACTTATAGATATCTGTCGCATTCATCAAACGCAAATCCGCACTCATAATCTCATCGTATGTTAATTCTAGAGGCTCATTATTAATTTCTACATTTTCGCCACTCAAAATTTTCGATACAATCTCGTTCAACTCTTCAGTATCATGAAATCCCAAAGAATAAGTTAACAAATCTGAAATTTGTCCGGCGTCCGTCAATACTACCAAAAGCTCATCGTACTTTTCCGGATAGCGACCAGCTACAATTTTTGTATCATTTTTCAAATTCTCTAGTTCATATTGTTGAAATACCGACGTCATAGAAGAATATGTGCTAAGAAGTGACGATTCGCCAATCAACGAAGTAAATAAATTACTCGGATTTAATTTAGCCAACTTGCCCGTTGTATCAATCGTATAAATATTCGGATCAACATTATATTCTCGCTCAATCAACCTAATATCATCACGCACTTCGTCATAGTGCCTTTCCAAATAACTTCGAAAACTTTGCAAATCATTATTTGACACGCTCCCCAACGCACCAGTCAAAACTTGGTTTTCTCGCACTATATTATCAGTCTGTGCTCCATCTCCGTCTCCAGCAATACTTAGCAATATTCCTGTTAAATCCGCCGATTCTTTCATTAACGCCAGCGGATATGACGTCAAAGTATCTTCTTCAATTTTATCTATATAATTCTGAAATCCTGTAGACACCGCCGAAATCAAAGCAATACCGATAATCCCAATCGAACCAGCAAAAGCCACTAGCGTTGTCCGTCCTTTCTTTGTCAATAAATTCTTCAAAGATAAAGACAATGCCGTTACGAAAGACATTTTTGTTTTTCTACTTTTCTTTTCGGCTTCCGCCAAATCCAAATCAGTCTTCACCGCACCATCATAAGGATTTGAATCTGAAGTAATCTTCCCGTCTTTCAAAGTTATAATTCTCGTTGCGTATTTATCTGCCAAGTCCGGATTATGCGTCACCATTATTACCAACCGATTTTTTGCAATCTTCTTTAATAAGTCCATAATCTGCACACTGGTTTCAGAATCTAGCGCGCCAGTTGGTTCATCCGCCAGTAAAATATCCGGGTCGTTCACCAGTGCCCTTGCAATCGCCACTCTCTGCATTTGTCCACCAGATAATTGATTCGGGCGTTTATCAATATGTTCGGCCAGCCCTACGTCCTTCAGCGCTTTCTTTGCTCTCCTTATCGACTCGCGCTTAGAAATACCCGACAATGTCAAAGCCAATCTTACATTTTGTAGCACTGTTTGGTGCGGAATCAAATTATAACTTTGAAATACAAAACCCACTCGATGATTTCTATAACTATCCCAATCTTTATCCCGAAACTTTTTCGTACTTTTTTCGTTAATTATTAAATCGCCCTTAGTGTAATGATCTAACCCGCCAATAATATTCAGCAGAGTAGTCTTACCCGAGCCACTTGGACCCAAAATTGCCACAAATTCCGATGTGCGAAAATTAATGCTCACCTTATCTAATACCGTGCGCCGAATCCCACCGGTCTCGTAGACCTTCGTCACTCCCCGAATCTCTAACATATATACTATATATTATAGCATAATTTATCGCCGAGTTTGCCGACTATTTGCGCCCGGCGCACTACCTGGCATATTATATTGGTTCACACTAGAATTACCCACGGTTGTCGTAATGTTTGAAATCTTAAAATCCTGATATTCCTCACCATTTATATATATTGTATAGGTTTCTCCCAGCACAAACTTTTCCGAACCCGCCGCCAAATGATTAAAAGTCTTAGCGGCAGTGTGCGACAAAATCGTCTCACCGGCAGAATTTTTAATCTCTATATTAGTTTGCGCTGCTTGAGCAGAACCAAAATACACACTAATATTTAATACAGAAGGCGCATCACCAAGTGTCTCGGCCATACCACTAGCCCCCACCGCTACCACCGTACCACCAGACATCACAATTCCTGCACCGGAATCTAGTGCGCCATTGCCATTATTAGTCGGCCCATCTACTGCCACGTTCCCGCCGTTGAAATATATATACCCATTGCTGTCTATGCCATCGCCAGCGGCGTTCACATAAATATCGCCACCATTCACCGACAGCACGCAATTCAAATCTGCATCAAAAGCCCCTGCGCCAGGCCGATTGTTCGCCGAACCATCCGCTCCGCCTCCAGCGTTCATGCCGTCATCTGAAGCTACAATGTGTAAATTCCCGCCATTCACGGTAATTACCTGCGCTTCAAGCCCTTCGTAAGATTTTTTAATCTCCACATTTCCGCCGTCAATAATTAACTCCCTATCCGCGTGTATTCCATCGTCACCAGAGTTAATACTATAATTCCCGTCTATAATCCCCACATAATTATTTGAATGAATCGCATCATCATAAGATTCAATCGTAAAATCACCATTATATATTAATATACTATTCGTAGCCTTTACACCCTTCGCAGAAGTCGCAATTTCAAAATCTCCATTTTCAATCAACACAAAACCTTTACCGTTATCGGTCTCGTTTGTGGATTTAATTGCATCCGCTACGGTATTGATATTAAATTTCCCATCCACTACATACACCGAATCTTTGCCACGAATACCATCATCTTTTGCCACTATATTATATATACCACCATTAAATTTCACATCATCTTTACCGACAATCGCATCTAGATAATTTGCCGTAATATTTAAGGTTCCCTCACCCTGAAAAGTTAAATCAGCTTTCGAATAAATCGCCCCGCTTACGTCTTCATCATAATCGCTAGCGTAACTCCCACCATCTTCTAGAGCATTATCACCTACCAACTCTATCACCAAATCTTCCGCCGAAGCGCAAAGAATCGCTGGTCCAGTGTTGTTCTTAATCGTCGCGTTGTCAAGAACCAAGCGCACCTCGCCCACGCCGGCCTGCACTTTTATCATTCCATTCGTTAGCGTACCAGTAATATGATAAGTTCCAGATTCCGCAATCGTCACACTTTCAGACAATTCAATATCTACCGTCTGGTATCTGTCCCAATTTATCTTCAAATCGCCATTATCTACATCTATTGCGCCGATGATTTTTGTCGCATCGCTTTTTGTATGGCTAATATTTAATACCACACCGACAACCACCACTGTCACCAGTAGCAATATCGCAACTATTCGTTTCAAATCTCCTCCTCGAGGCACGGATGCGAAAGCAAAACTTTCAGATTGCAATTCTTCACACGAATTTCATCCAAGAAATCTTTTTCTTTCACGCCAGGCTTCATCACTACATCATAAGTCAATTTATAAAGACTGCCCATATTCATAGTTTTCATCCGTACCAAATCTACTTTCGATGTATATTTCTTAAAGATTTCGTCAAACACCTCTTCGTAATCTAAATCTTCCGGAATCACAATCTTCAACACGCGCCTCTTTTTGTTTGGCTCAAGGAAATTAGTGTAAGAAAAGAGGAAGATTGCAATAATAGATATTATAGTAATTATCACCGCAAACAACACGTGCCCCATACCCAGTGCCAACCCCACCATCATCGCAAAGAAGACGCTCAATAGCTCTTTTGCATCACCCTGGATAGAACGGAAGCGAATCAACGAAAATGCACCCAAAATTGCAATCGAAGTCCCAAGATTGCCATTTATCATTATCATCACCGCCATCACCAAAATCGGCAACGTCGCCAGTGTAACCAAAAACCCTTTCGTCGTCTGCGAGGTCTTCATGTGCGTAATTGCAATCGCTACACCCAAAACCAATGCCATGCCGGCGCAAATCAATGCGGTCGTTATATCTAGTCCTGCCGCAGTTGAATCAAAGATACTATTAAACATCTTCTTCCTTTCTTATTTTTTCGTATATTTTACCTACTTTTGAAAATTGCTGAGGAAAAACCTTATTCTCCGACATAGCTTTCACCAGCCAGAGCGGAAGCACACCATGCGCTTTTACTTCCATAATAATATTACGTTTGTCCTTAAAATAAATTTTATCACGTTTTCCTTTAGCCAAGCTTAATTTTTTCGTACGATATTTTAAATTCTCGTCAAAAGTAATTCTTAATCCATCATCGCCCTTGTAACTCTCGCGATCATACATTACCAATATCTTCGGTTTCAAATCAAACTGCTTCATTAAATAATCCACTTCCCGCGCAATTTGTAAATCGTTCTTTGTCTCTACTACCTTTTGTGAAAGTTCTGTCATCGAAGCCTTTCCTGCCACAAAATCCTCAAAATCTTTATGCGTTACCATCACGCGCCGCTTATAACCCACATTATAATCACATCCACGCATCTTTGTTTTAATTTCTAAAAACACTCGATCATACCCACCGTAACTTCTCGCGCGCAGCTTCTCCTTGAACGGTGGCTGGTCTATCGACTGTATAATCAAATCATAATTATCCGTGTCAAAATACAAATTCAAAACTTCCGAACGAAAATACCCGTCCTTCCGCATATTTTCTTTAATCAATTTCAAAAAAGCTTTCTTATCGGCAGCAGTAATCAGATATTTTTTTTCAACTCTATCAAATACTTTCGCTTCCATATATATAATATATAATAAAAACCTTAAAATTAGTTGAAAATCACCTACCCCGCGTAGAATTTATCCTCAATCATCTTGCCTAGATCACGAATCCGCTGAAATGGCACTTGATTGGTCATTACCACTACAATAAAATGCCTATCTTCCTCTACGAATTCCACTATCGCCGCATCGTGATAGATATTCCAGGAGCTACCGTTCCAATCCCAGCCCACCTTATTATATACATTTGCCTTCGTAAAACCACTCGGCAACCCTTGCCGCCAATCGTAATAATTCTTCACTGGCTGCACTAGAAACGAATCTTTCATTTGTGCGACAAGTGTCTCATCTTCAATATCTGGGTGCGCATAATATATCTTCATTATTTCCATAATATCTTCTGGATTTGATACTAAATGAGAAATGTCTGAATTCACTATCTTAAAATCGTCTCGTATAATTTCATCCAATCTATCGTATCCTATCATCGCCCATAGCGTCTCCGCACACTCCGAATTAGACTCCCGAATCGCTAAATCCAAGCATTTTAATATGGTATTTCCCGTAGAGCCAGCCATATCATCACCATTCCATTCCCCAGTCTCCACTCTCCGATACCCTTCATATACCACAAATAATTTATACAAAGATGCAGTGCCATAATCTTCCTTAGGGTTATATTCTCCCACTACTTCATCTCTCTCTAAATCATAAATCAATACACTCCTATTCCCGCCCACAGAGTTAGCCCATTCGTCTACCACTGGCTGAAAATCAATTTTCGCCACTTCCACCTCTGTAGTTGCGGAGTTTTCATAGGCGCTCTCTTCATCACTTGAGTCGAGCAATTCTGAGACAGTATCAGAGGCAGAATCTTCTTCCGGCGCCCCTGTTTTTATCAAAATCCCAGCTACCACCACCCCTGTAGCCACCAAAATCCCCAAAATCACTAAGAATAGAGCTACGCCTCTCTTTCTCATAAAATTACGGCCTCTCACTTACTAATCTATCCAAGAACCACTTCGCCGTCTCCGCGTCGAGCAATTTGGTCTGCATTGTATTATCATAAACTGTCGGCACAATCTTCGTTTGCAACAATTTGCCATCGTAGAAATAATGCGCCAATATCAAGCTTCGCGTTGTGCCTGGCCACCAAACTTGGTCAAAGAACAAATTCCCCAACCCATAATAAATCACACCGTCTTCGTATAATTCAAACGTCTGCGGCTGATGCGCCGAAGTACCCACCACTACATCCGCACCCAATTCAATCAAATGACGAAAAAACCCTACTTGATCGCCCGCCGCCGAATCCGCATAATCACAAGTCCTGTCTTCATATTCTGAAGCATACGCACTACATTCATAGTATTGAATGTCCACAATTACCACGTCGCCCCGCTCTTTCGCAGCTTTGATTTCTTCTACCGCATTCTCCTCATAGTATTGATTCGCACCGGGCGTTGCATCGTATGTTGCTCCACCAGTAGATAAGTTATAAGCCAAAAACGTAATACCTGTACCTTTTTCGTCAATCTCCAATGGCACCGCTGCTCCCTCGGCCGTCTTGCCACCACCCACAATCTTAATTCCTTTTTCATTATACAAATCAATCGTCTCAAGCGCCGCTTGATCACCGCAATCTTGATTATGATTGCCAGTCAATTCTACAATATCTAAACCAATCGCCAGGAGCGTGTCGATAAATCTCTTATCCGAACAAATATTGCTCGCGCTCGCATAATCCGTAAACGAAGATTCATTTGAAGTATGCGTTAAATCAAACCCTGACAAATAATCTTTAATATTCTCCGCAAAATACGTCGCATCACCTACTTTGTATAACTTTTCATTCATCCCACGCGAGAGAGCCGTCACACCAGTCTGCGCAAAAGTCAATACAGTAGATTTCTCTGGGAATTTTTTCGTGAATGCTTCACTTACCAGCGGCTTGATTTCTTCGCCATATTTCTCCGAGTCAAAAGAAATCACCCGAAATTTCGCCCCACCATCAAAATCATCAAGAAAATATTTATCGTCTATCGCTAACAATCTCTTAGTGTAATCTAATTCTCCCACCGGAATCATCTCGTAATTATTTAATTCTTCTGATGAGACACTTGTCGTATTATCATAAAAATCCGTCACCGGCACGGTAATTTCATACAGGAAATCACCTTCTTTCAGCTCCGGCCGCGTATAACTCTCAGTTGCACTGATTTTTACATCCTTATCCAAATCTACTTCTTCTGTAAAAATCTCTTTCAAGACCGCCATCTCGGCATCACTCAAGCTTTCATCATAATATACTACCCCGGGTATCCGAAAAATACCCGTCTTCGTAAACCATTGTATCCCAAAAAACACCCCAGCCCCGATCGCGGCAAACACCACTACACTTACTATAAATAACTTTGCACGGCCTTTTCGTCTTCTTGTCATATTTTTATTATATCATATCCGCAGCCACCGCATCATAAACTATGTTATAATGATACTATGTTTAAGTGGGCAAACTGGTTCGGTCGCAATGAAGTCGAAAAAGACATTCTCTCTCCCAACGGTCAGATTAAATGTCATTTCATGTTAAAATCCGGCCAAATCTCATATTCCGTTTATAAAAACGACAAGCTCATCATCAAGCCATCTTTTTTGGGTTTCTTAATTTGCGGCGAAGCCCCTCTCGGCAATAATCTCAAACTTATCCGCGAACAAAAAAAGAAATCTGACGAAATTATCGAAATGCCATGGGGTGAAGACCGTTTTATCAAAAATAATTACACCGAAACCGCTTTCTACCTCACCGAAAACAAAGAACCTCATCGTATCATTACGCTTAGATTCCGCGTTTTTGATAATGGCGTAGCTTTCCGTTACGAAATCCCACCTCAGCCTAAATTCCAACAAATCACCATTCAGGACGAGCTCACTGAATTTAACCTCGATCTTAACACCATCGCCTGGAAAATCCCCGCCTATCAGCCAGATCGTTATGAATATAATTACGAGAAATCCATCGTTTATGATTTAAAAAATTCCGTCCATACTCCGCTCACCCTCAAGACTCCTAATGGCTTCTATCTGGCCATTCATGAGGCTGCACTTTATGATTATGGCTCTATGACTATCAAACTTAACGACCGTTATGCCCTCAAATCCGACATCACTCCACTTTCGGATGGCACCAAAGCTCACGTTGGGCTTCCATTTCAAACCCCATGGCGCTTAATTATGATTGCTGATTCTGCCATCGAACTTACCACAAATCGCATCATGTATGCGCTCAATGATGCCCCCACTAGTGATTTCAGTTGGGTTAAAACTCTCAAATTTATCGGTATCTGGTGGGCGATGTATGTTGGCGAATGGACTTGGGCTCCCGGTGAGCGCCACGGCGCCACCACCGAGCACGCCAAAGAATATATCAACGCCGCTGTTCGCCTCGGCATTTCCGGCCTTCTTATCGAAGGTTGGAATGAAGGTTGGGAAGGCGATTGGCTCGAAAACGGCATCAATAACAAATTCACCGTTGCTACACCAGATTTCAATTTAGAAGAAGTTGCTCGTTATGCCGATGCTCATCAAATTGAGCTTGTCGGCCACCATGAAACCGTCGGTTTTATCGATAATTACGAAAATCAACTTGAGGCCGCCTATAATTATTACGCTGCCAATCACATTCATTACATCAAAACCGGCTACGCCGGTAGTACCATGCTTATCAACGGCCGCCGCGAGTTTCATCATTCCCAGCTCGGCGTCAAACATTACCAAAAAACCGTCGAACTTGCCGCTAAGAAACATATCTGCCTAGATATTCACGAGCCTATCAAGGGCACCGGCATCGAACGCACCTGGCCTAATCTCCTTTCTCGCGAAGGCGCTCGCGGCCAAGAATATGAAGGTGGCGCTCTCAGCCCATCGCACGCTTGCTATTTGCCATACACTAGATTACTCGCCGGCGGCATGGATTATACCAGTGGCATTCTTGATCTCGCCAACAGCGTCAAACGCATGGCCACCACTCTATCTCGTCAGCTCGCCTATTTCGTCACTATTTATTCTGGTATGCAAATGGCCGCCGACCGCCCGTTCATCTACGAAGATCGTTTTCCTAAAGAATTTGATTTTATTCGTCAAGTTCCCACCAACTTCGCGCGTACTATACCACTTGCCGGCGAAATCGGCGAATATTATGTCGTCGCCCGCAAGGATCGCGACAGCGAAGATTGGTTTATTGGTGGCGTCACCGACGAAACCAGCCGTCGTATTCATATCGGCCTAGATTTTCTAGACTCTGGCGCCTACGAAGCCACCATTTACGCCGATTCTGATAACGCTCACTATCGCGACGAACCTTTTGGTATTATTCACCAAAACAAACACGTCGGTCGTAACGAATCTCTTGACCTCTACATGGCGCCCGGCGGCGGTTTTGCTATTAGACTTAAAAAACCTTGATTTATCGTGTCGCCGTCACAATCAATCTGTGCGTCGCATCGCCCCCACCCAAAAGCTCCCCAGCGCAAGTCATTACTATCAAAGTATCCTTTTCTTCTGCCTGTAAAATCTTATTCATATTTATATCTGCCTTAATCAATACTTCCGCCGATTGCACCGTATAATGATTTTCATTATAAATAATTTCATCACCCACATTTATTTTGTTCAAATCGTGAAATACCGTACTAGAATGCCCAATCAATAAAGTCTTGTTCTCAGCATTAGAAAAACTCCCCGCTATAGTGTTTGGCGTATTTAATACCCTACCCTCAAGCTGCAATGTCACTACATCTGATTCCAATCCAATACTCGGAATCCTCAAATCTGCCTTTGCGTCAGACACATATTGCGTCGCGTCTACTGGCTGCAACCCAATCACTACATACACCGTCAAAAAGACCAAATAGATTCCGGTCAAAATAACACGTAAATCTAAATGCTTCCTTAGCTCCACACTCCTCCTTTTAGTCCATTATACCACAAACATTAAAAAAATAACCAAAAACATGATTATTTAAACCAAAATCATAATCACTATACGCCAGGATTAAACATTTTTAATTTCTTTTCGTGTGTTTTATAATTTCGGTCATGCTCGCCTACCTCTGCCCAAAACGCTTTGGAATGATCCATGTGATTAAGATGCGCCAATTCATGTAAAATCACATAATCTCTTAGTGCTTCTGGTACTTTCATTAAGCCGATGTTTAAAGAAATCGTCCGATTCGACGAGCAACTTCCCCAGCGCGTATTCGCGTGTGTTAATCTACATTTTTCATAATTATAACCATACAATTTTGCAAGATATTCCAACCTATATGGTAAATATTCTTTTGCTTTTTTAGTCAACAATTTCTTCTGATAATCTCTCGCTCGCTGCTCATCTGGATTTTTCACTGGCAACTTCTCACGAATCATTTTACGATTCACATTCAAAAATCTTTTCGCCAAAAAATCTGAAGTGTATTTTGGCACACTCATCGCTAATCTCCCGGAAGTCGAAATCGAAAACTTCACATTCCGAGCTAGTGCATTTTTGCGCACAATCACCTCGCCAAATTCCGCATCATCAATAATCATCTTGACTCACCGAATCTACGCGCTAAGATTATTTCGTTTCTATTAAATCCGCCAAGCCCGTAATCGCGTGCTTGGTTTGAGTCTCGAAAGTATGTTTGCCCGAAAGGATAATCGGCCGCTCAGCCTCAGAAGGCGCCTCAATCTCCGCTACCGCATTATCGTAAATCTCTTTTGCCTTCGCTACGGATTTATGACGGGATTTTAGCCTCATTCGGATTGTTGCGACATCCGTCTGAATCCACACCAGAGCCGGATCATATCCACCCGCTCGCAACGTATTACGCATCTCTGCTCTATCTTTCTCGGTGTCAATTTCACCTTCAATCACGATGGTTTGCTTAGTTTTCATGATTTGCTCTAAAATCACCAAAATCTGTTTACGTGTAAAATTATTTTGTTTCTTCAATTCTTCAAAATTATAATAAGCCAAACCAAACTTTGCAGAAAACTTTTCTGCAAAAGTCGTCTTACCGCTGCATGGCGCACCAAACACCAACAACGCCCGCGCCCTATTTTTTATTTTCTTACCTTCCATAATAACTACATTATAGCATACTTTTTTAAAAATGTGGCAGGGGTGGCAAGACTTGAACTCACGACACGCGGTTTTGGAGACCGCTGCTCTACCAACTGAGCTACACCCCTTCAATGTTCTACTAACATTTTACCACAAAATCCGCATTTTTCATTAAAATTGTGCTAAAATGGTATAGATGAAGATACTTATGCTAGGTTGGGAACTTCCACCGCATAATAGCGGAGGTCTTGGCGTCGCCTGTTTAAATATGGCTCGTGCGTTATCCAAGCAAGGTGCTGATATTGATTTTGTCGTACCGTATCAAGCTGCCCACCCAGAGATTGATTTCATGCACGTCATTTCCGCTACACATTTAGATCCTATCTACCGTTACGGTGGCGGCGCTTACGAGTCTAATAAAATCCTCGACAAAATCATCCCTGCTGCCGACCAAGCCCAGCTTCTATCTATCCGTGACGTTCAACATTCCTATTGCGAATTTATCGAAAATTATCTCATGGAGTTTAAACCAGATATTGTCCACGCTCACGACTGGCTTACTTTTGAAGCTGGCGTCCTTGCCAAAAAGAATTACGGTCTACCGCTCGTGGCTCATGTCCACGCCACCGAGTTCGACCGCGCCGGTATGCACACCGGGAATCCTCTCATCCACGAAGTCGAATATGAAGGCTTAATGCTCGCCGATAAAATCATCGCCGTTTCCGAAGCTACCAAACGCATCATCCACGATAAATACCACATTCCCCTTTCCAAAATCGACGTCGTTTATAATTCCCTCGACGAAAACTATGACACCAATGACTATTTCTTCAATAAAAACGCCTACGGCTATCTCCAAAGCCTCAAGTCTCAAGGCTATACCATCATTTCTACCGTTGGCCGCTTCACCATCCAAAAGGGCCTCCATAATCTCATGCACGCTGCCGCTCTCGCCATTTCGCAAAATCCTAAATTAATTTTTGTTTTCGCCGGCGATGGCGAAGAAAGAAACGAACTCATTAATCTTGCTGCCGATCTCGGCATCTCACAAAATGTCATCTTTACCGGCTTCATTCGCGGCCAAAAATTACGCGATATTTATTCTATTTCTGATATTTTCGTGATGAGTTCGATTTCTGAGCCCTTTGGCCTCACCGCCCTAGAAGCTGCCCACCACGGCGACGCTCTTATCCTCACCAAACAATCCGGCGTTTCAGAGATTATCTGGTCTGCCATGAAATACGATTTCTGGGACGAACAAAAGCTCGCCGACGAAATTCTCGCCATCGCTAACAATCCCGCCCTGCGCCACACTTTACAACAAAACGTCCATCACGAATATCGTAAAATTTCCTGGAATCAAGTTGCGAAAAAATGCCTGAAGATATATAATAATACCATAAAACATAAGAGGAATTAAAGTGCGCGCGATTTGTCTGTATTTACACATTCATCAGCCGGTTCGTTATCGTGAGTATTCTATTTTTGATGTCAGCAATAATTCCAATTATTTCCAAGATAATTACAACGGTCGCCAGTCTAATGAACGCATTTTTAGAAAAGTCGCCGCTAAAAGCTACAAGCCCATGCTCGACCTTCTAGAGCACAATATGAATCTATATCCAGATTTCAAAGTTTCTTTTTCCATTACTGGCACCTGGCTCGACCAAGCCGAAAAGTGGGGCCCAGAATTCATCGCACAAATTAAGCGCATGGTTAAACGCGGCCAAGCCGAAATCGTCGGCGAGACATACTATCACTCACTCGCTTTCTTCTATGACCTCGACGAATTCAACGACCAAGTCGCACAACATTCCGCCAAAATCCAAAAATTATTCGGAGTTAAGCCACAAGTATTCCGCAATACCGAACTTTCCTATAATGATAGCCTCGCCCGTTGGGCTGATGCTCACGGCTATAAAGGCATCCTCGCCGAAGGTTGGGATAAAATCTTAGGTTGGCGCAGCCCCAATCACGTCTATCGTCCGCTCGGCTGTTCAAATCTCAAGCTTCTCCTCAAAAATTATCGCCTTTCTGACGATATCGCCTTCCGTTTTTCCAATCGCGGCTGGAGCGAATGGCCACTCACCGTGCCCAAATACCAAAATTGGCTAGACCACGATTGCCTCCGCGGTAATCTCATCAATCTTTTCATGGATTTCGAAACTTTCGGTGAGCACCAGTGGGAAGATACCGGCATTTTTGATTTCATGAATACTCTTATTCCAGATTGGCTTGGCCAATACGATAACAAATTCCTCACCGTCTCCGAAGCTTGCGATTTTAGCGAGCCTGCCGATGAAATCTCCATGCCAGAGACAGTCACCTGGGCCGATACCGAGCGAGATTTGTCCGCTTGGCTCTCTAATTCCATGCAGACTTCTGCCATGCAAGAAATCTACTCCATGCGCAAACAAGTCCTCGCCACTAAAGACGTTTCGCTCATCAACGATTGGCGCTATATGACCACTTCCGACCACCCTTACGCTATGTGTACCAAATACTGGAACGATGGTGATGTTCACGCCTACTTCTCCGCCTATTCTTCACCATACGAAGCTTACATGTACTTCGAAAACGTCCTCCGCGACCTAAAATACAGGATAAACCATAAAACTAATTAACCCACCGTTTAGGGGTGGGTTAATTTTAGCGCTTCTTCTCTTTTACTTCGTTTCTACCGAGATTTTTCTTGGTCTCTACAAACAAGACGTGTTTCCTTAATACCGGGTCATATTTACGAAGACTCAATTTATCTGGAGTATTCATAGTATTTTTCTTGGTATAGTAAGCCCGCACGCCAGATTCTTCTGAAACGAGCCCAACAAGCTTTCTCTTAGTATTATTCTTCTTTGCCATAATTATTGCCATTATATCACAGAGTATAAAAAAAGGCAAGACCGAAGCCTTGCCTTTGGCAGATCTTACGAGCCGCACATCAGGATATGCACGGCATACTGGCCTTGCGTCACGAAAACTGCGCCGCAATTCTGACAAGTCCACGTAATGCCGCAATCCCAGCGGGGAACCCGCTTACGCGCATACCGATCTACCACCGTAATCACCTCCTTCTAAAGTTCTGAGTGATTATATCAGTCTATCGCCCCCTTCACAAATTATCGACTGGTTTCCACACCACCACAATAGTACTACTTTTTCGCATTTTTCGCAAGCAATAGCTCAATAAACTCCTTAATATCTTTCAGCCCTTTCGTCTTATCGGCACGCACCATCAACTCTTCATCATCTAAAAAGTAGAGATTCACCACTTGCGCATATACCGCTCGCATCAGCGCCACTAGCGCCTTTTCGTCCTCCGCGCTAAAATCATACACCTTATCATACACCGCACCATCCTTTTTATCTGGCGTCACAAATAATATATGTGCTCGCGCTACCCGATATTTTGCGTATCGCGGCGACGCATTTAACAGTAATTTATAAAACAAAAGCTGCAACATATATTTATATAATGTCGCGTGCGACTGCCACTTCTCTTTATGATACTCGCTCGTCTTGAAATCATAAATCTCAATCGTTTTTGTATCTTCATCTATTATAATATGGTCAATTTTACCCGTCACCGGCACGCCATCTATCACTAATTTTTCCGTCGCAAAATCCACCTCTGCTCGCCCTTGTCGCAAAATCTCTCCAAAGCTCTCAAGTGCCACCGCCAAATCTGCCGGCCCCTTCTCGCGAATTTCTTGCATCACTTCCACCGGCAAATCCCTTCGCGTAAGCTCCGCCAAAAACAGCTTTTCCGCTTCTTCATCCGAAATACCCTTATTCGTTACCGCCTCAAACACCGTATGTATTAAATTACCCAGCGCTAGGGCTTTCGTCTCTGGCTCGCGCGGCGCCTGCAAAACATACGATTTAAAAAACGCTTCTGGCCCCGCATACACCACATCTACAAAAGAAGTTAATGCCGATGCTGACATCCGCCATTTTTCCACCCGCTCTTTATAAATCGCTCGCATATCCGGCGTATCTGCCATAAAAGGCCTCAGCCAATTCTTCAAATTCTCCTCTTTCACCTCTGGCGCCCCCACCCCATACATTAATTCCACTTTCCGATTCGGCAAAAACGGCGAAATCACCTCATCACCCTCTGCATACTCCTCAAAATATTCCAATCTCTCTGGAGATTTATCATTAAAATCATGTAGCGAATTAGTAATATATATAAAAGATTTTGCCCGCGTCAACGCCACATACAAAATCCGCAATTTCTCACCGTCTGTCGTGCCGGTGTGTCGTATCTGCATTAAATTCTTCGGTAGCGCTAAAAGATTATTATTTCCCTTACCCTTACCCCAAGCCGTATGATCGGCCGAAATAATAAACACATACTCAAATTCCAACCCTTTAGCTTTATGTGCCGTCAATATCTGCACCGCCTCATCTGCGTCTCTATACGGAGAATTTACATTTAACGCCATACCTGCCGCCGTGTAATCATCCACCATTTCTATCAAATCCTGAAGTTTCAGGCTCTTCTCCCCAAAATGCTTTGCCAATTTCCCCTTTAACGCCGCCAAATTCTCATAAAACCTAAATCTCTCGTACTCTTCCATTTCGCCCGCATCCATCTTATCTATCAAATACCCCATAAACACATCTAGTGGCTCATTGAAAGATTTCGCCACCAATTCCCCTATCCACTCCGCCACCCCTGTAATTGCGGAGTTTTCACAGGCGCTCATTACATCAAATACCGCCCTTTTCTCTCTTTTCGCCTTCTCTACCAGCCTCACCACCTCTATTACCGGCAATTTCAAACAGGGGTAGGTCAAAACCTCCAAAATCGGCACACTTATCTGTTTACTATTCGCCATCTCCCATATAAATCTCGCCATCCCCAGCATTTCATGTATTTTTTCATCCTCAAACAGATTATCACGCTTCTCATAAGCGATTTTTATCTCCTCATGTGCCTTCAAATACGGCAAAAGTGGCTCAAAATACTTCGTTTTATAAGAAATCACCGCTATTTCACTCTGTTTTATCCCTGCACGCACCAATTCTGCAATTTTCTCTGCGATAAATCCATATTCCGCATCCGCTGATTGAAATTCATATCTGTAAATCTGTGATTTCTCCGGCGCAGCTTTATGCGCTATCAGCTCCTTATCCGCAAATCTATCTGGTGCCTGCCGAATCACCTCTCGTGAAAAATCCAAAATCTCCTGCGTACTCCGATAATTCTCCACCAAAGGTATCACCTCCGCCCCGTAATGCTCCTGAAAATCCGTCAAATTTGACGCCAAAGCCCCCTGAAATTCATAAATCGCCTGATCATCATCTCCCACCGCCATAATATTCGGGCGTTCGTAATCTGTTAATAATTTCACAATCGCAAATTGCGACGGATTCGTATCCTGAAACTCATCTAGCATAATGAACTGGTACTTCTCCGCCAAAGTCATCCGAAAACCTTCGTCCTCTCTCAAAACTCGCCCCGCTTCCTCTATCATATCATTAAAATCATACAGCCCATTTTCCCGCAAATACTCCTCATATTTTTTCATCACCCCAGCAATAGACAGTAATTTCTTATTTGCCACTCGGTCTTTTAGCCGATACTCGCCCCTGTTATCTTTCTCAAAATACTTATCTTTCCACTCCGACAGCGGCTTCACCTTTTGCGCACTCTCCGCCTCTATCATCGCCGCTTTTAAATCTCGTGCTAAAATCGCAATATTGCGCTCTATCACCCCAGTATCACCTCTGAGTTTAATCGTCGCCGCCCCATCCGCATACTTCGCTAAAATCTCATATATCGGTGCGTATGCATTATCGTACGATTCCTGGTATTTCCGCGGCACAATTTTCTGCAAAAACGGCGACACCGCCTCTGATAATATCTTCGAATCCTCTATATTTTGCTCCGCCACCGCTTGCAAATCATCCTCACTTAGCCCCGCCGCCTTCGCCTCACCAATCACGCTAATAATATCTTTTACCGAATCCCCTTTAAGAATATCCGTACCGGGAAGCCCCCTCTGTATGTCCCTCACTATCTTATACTGCGTCACCTCATCTATTGCCGCGTCCAACTTTCGCTCGTAATCCACCGCGTAATTCTTATATTGCGCTAAAATCTCCGAGCCAAAAGCGTGATATGTCCCAATATTTACCTTCAGAGCATCCTTACCAATCATCGTTTTGAGCCGTTCGCGCATATTCTTCGCCCCTGTTTCGGTAAAAGTCAAACACAAGATATTCCCCGGGTTCGTATCTGTTTGTTGCAAAATATACGCCACCTTACTAGACAAAAGTTGCGTCTTACCTGTCCCTGGACCGGCTAGCACTAATAGCGGCCCCTCTAAATACTCCACCGCCCTCTTCTGATTAGCGTTTAACCCCATACTACCTCCTTCCGATACTTAATATCAATCCTTAAATAAGCGCCTATGAAAACTCCACATCACCTCTGTTAAATACTTCGCCCCCTCTGGCACAACAATTTCCCCCTGGTATATCTTCTCTAATGCCGCCAGGCCTTCTACTGTCTTCTCTGGCTGATAATCTGGATTTTCCCGCACTAATTGCCCAAATTCATAATTTCGCGACGGCTCCGCACAGGTAAGTCTCAAATCTCCCTCTCCGCACGCCAAATCCACCGTCGCCGGCACCGCCCCATTTGCCGCTAAAATCCCCCGCATCTCCTCTACCACCTCTCTGATATATCGCTCGTGCGCCTCTGTACCGGGTCGTAAATCCTTTATTCCCGCCAGTATCGCATATACATTCTTGAGCGCCCCACACATCAATACCCCCAGTTTATCCTCTGTAAAATCAAATTCCATATAATCCGCCCCAAACATCTCCATCAAAGCCATATCCGTCACTGTCAATTTCGTCTCATGGTGCGCCTTTATTTCATCTGCAAATCCTGGCCCCGAAATCACCGCATATTCACGCCCCTTAAATACCTCACCAGTCAGCAATCCTTTAGTTGCCACTATTAGGGGTAGCTCTTTCGACACCTCTACCAGTAATCCTCCCACAGCCGTCGAAGGTGCCACCAGTAGCACCATCTGGGCCCCCTCCAGCACCCTCGTAAGCGTGGCATTAAAAATCGCCGGATCGTAGTAATCTACTACATACCCATTATCAGACAGCACACCTCCTAGTGCCGTCCCAAAAGCCCCCGCACCTAAAATAGCGATTTTCATACTTCTATTATATCACTTACAAAATCAATAAAAATACTTGTAGATTTCCTCAAGATGCGCTATAATACACAAGTGAAAAGAGAGGACTTCAACTGGGTGTATTCAGACACCGTCAAAGAACATTTTCTTAATCCGCGTAATTTCCTTATGGGAGATGAATCGCAATTCGACTACGACGCCGTAGGCCTAGTGGGTAATCCCGTCTGTGGCGATCAAATGAAAATGTTCATCAAAGTCAAAGACAATCATATCGCCGACATCCGTTGGAAAACTTACGGATGCGCTTCGGCTATTGCTTCGACCTCAGCGCTTTCCGAGCTTGCCAAAGGCAAGTCACTCGATGATGCCCTACAAATCACCGCTCAAGACATTGACGATTACCTCGGCACTCTACCAAAGCATAAATTCCACTGCTCTATCCTCGGCCACGACGCCCTCAGAGATGCCATCGATAATTACCGCGCCGCCAACTCAGCCGCTAAGTCCAGCCACTAGGCAATCGTACTAATCTTTTGCAATTTATCTATAATCTTTGGCAGTACTTCCATTGCTCTATCTACATCTGCTTCAGTATTTTCCAGTCCAAACGAAAACCTAATCGACGAATGTGCCACTTCTGCATCGCCTGTCTTTGCCATCAACACATGACTAGGCTTAATGTCACCCGCCGCACAAGCCGAGCCAGTCGACACCACAATTCCTTCCGCATCTAGATACAATTGTATCGACTCCCCCTCCGCCGCCCGAAACGACACATTCAAAATATTCGGCAAAGATTTCCCCTCGCCTATATCAGTATTTAAACTACTGCCTGGCACTTCTGCTAGTATCCTCTGCGCCAACAAATTTCGCAATTTTGACACAAGTGTCGCATAACTTACAGGGGTATTACACGATTTTAGCTTTTTCAGCGCCGCACCAAATCCTACGATTCCTACTACATTATATGTACCACCGCGCCGACCTTTTTCTTGCCTGCCGCCCACAATTAAAGGCTTAAATGGCACCCCCTCTCGTACATACAACGCCCCTACGCCCACCGGCCCGCCAATCTTATGTGCCGAAAAAGTCGCATAGTCCAACCCCAGCTCATCTACATTTATTGGCATTTTGCCTAATACTTGCGTCAAATCCGAATGTAAATATTCCCCCTCACCCTTCGCCGGCAATTTCAGAATCTCGCCTGTCTCATTATTCGCCAACATATACGAGTATAATTTCGGCCGCCCCTCGCTCCGGCCACTCTCGCTACGATACATCCGCGCTGTCTCTAGTACCGAATGATGCTCCAAATCCGAAGTCTCAATCTCGCACCCTTCAAAAGTCCTTATCACGGTATTATTGCTCTCGCTCGAACCCGAAGTAAATATTATCTCCTCTGGCTTCGCACCAATTATTTCCGCCATTAGCGCGCGCACCTTCTCTACTTCATTCATTGCCAAATGCCCCGGCGTATGTAAAGCCGACGCATTCGCCAAAAATTCCCCCTCCGCTTTATGCATCGCCTCTCGCACTTCCGGAAGTAGCGGCATTGTCGCCGCATAGTCTAAATACACCATACCCCTATTATAGCACCCAAATTTTCACATTTTTATAAAAAAGTTGACTTTTTATTGCACTCATGCTTGCTATTTTTTCAAATATGAATAAAATATGAGGTATGAATACATTTCCGAATGATTCTGGTGATGGATTCAAATCAATATCCATCAAAGAGTATAGAAACAACAAACGTAGGCTAAAGAAAAAAGAGGCCGTCAATTTCGACTCTATTATTCTCACCCCTTGCAGTGGCAACCAAAATTGGCACGAAATCGCAGAGCACTCTGCGCTTTTTTATTATTACGAAATTTGCCCCAAACTCAGGCTCACGCCTAAGTTCTTTGCGGACATCACCAGTTTCTATGACCCATATGATATTGGCTACATCCGTACCGTAGGCGTAGATACTATTCGCAATAATCTCAAAAAGGCCAATTTATTCGCCTCGGAAAGAAAGGAAGGCGATTTCATAATATTTAAACTAAACACCACTTACACCGAGGAGAGAGTAGCAGAGTTGATTCAAGCAGAAGAAAAGAGAAGATACGGCAATCTAGTAGCCAGTCCTACTGGGCCGCTCGATCCAATTCTGCATCAAAGTATCGTTAATACATCTACGCGCTTACATCGCGTCTGTAATTCGCGTCTAGACAAGCTGTCCAGCTCTGTCAACGGCGCCGAAATCATCCAGTTATCAGACCAATTACTCATCGGTTATCATCAGATAACCATGTTCCCGAAAATCAAACCAGATAAGATAGTTGATGTACTAACCAAAATGCGAGGCGATATTTACTCACTCATTATTCGCGTACAGGTTCTTGGCGAGACCAAGCTCTGGGACCTGGAGACCTGCGTCAGTATTAGTGAACCTCTCTATCAAATACGCGATTTGATAGAGAAAGATTTGAAGAAGGCTATGCGCAAAGTTAATTCCGCAAAAAAATCGCGGCCAAACGGGCCACCAGCCAAAGGGGTAGTCGATCAGCCCCATCAGCCCGAACAGGCGCATAGCACTGATATACCAATAAAGCCGGCGGCGAAGCCAAACAATTCGACCAAAAAGCTACCCCGCCGGCCCAAGCAGCCACCGATTCAACCAGATTTATTCCTATGAAACCAGCCGACATTGAACAAATAATTGCAGAAATTGACCTTCACGGTATGCGGTCTTGGCTCATCCAAGCCTTCACCGCATCTTTCCGCGAAGCCCGTAAGAACAAACTCAGCACCTTTAATGAACATATCTACGATGAACACTGGACAGAAAATATCATCCATCTTACCGATGCCGTATTAGAGCGTTATTATATGCCCAGCTCATCCATTTCGTTTATTATTTATGAGCCGATGATTCGGGAGATTTTTGCTGCGCCTTTTGTCGATCGCGTAGTGCACCATTTCCTCTATCGTATGCAAAGCGGCTGGTGGGATCGCCGCTTTATTGCTGATTCATACAGTTGCCGCGAGAACAAAGGCACCCTTTATGGCATTTTACGCACTCACAAGATGATGCAGCAAGCCACTAATAATTTCACCACCGAAGCCTACGTTATCAAGCTAGACATCAGAGGTTATTTTATGTCTTTACCCCGTACCAAGCTTCTCGAACGCGTCAACTGGGGCCTAGAACGCCAATTTCAACCCTATTTTAAATCTAGCTCCGCCTATCAACTTTTTCAAACTTGCGGCTTTCTTTGGCGCCAGATTCTTCTCGACGACCCTGTCCAAAAATCTCGCCGTCGCGGCCCCATCAGCGATTGGGATGTCCTTCCTCCTGAAAAATCCCTCTACACTCAGCCGCCCGGCCGCGGCATCGTGATTGGCAATCTCACCTCTCAACTCGTATCTAATATTTACCTAGACCAGCTAGATCGCTTCATTAAATACGATTTAGGCTATAAATATTACGGCCGCTATGTAGATGATTTCTTCATCATCGTACCCAAATCCGACTACGAGCGCGCCAAACGCGATGTGCCAGTTATTGAAGAGTTTTTAAAAGAAGAACTCGGTCTCACCCTCCACCCTAAGAAACGCTACTACCAATCCGTCTATAAAGGCATCTCTTTCCTCGGCGTACGGATTTATCCGCATTGTCTTTACCCAAGCAATCGCATCCAGAAGAAATTCAAATACACTCTCCACAAGCTCGGTACCGACGAAATCAAAAAAGAGACAGTTGTCTCATATTTCGGTTATCTCAAACATCTAGACGTCGCCAAGTACGTCAAACAAATGTTTGATAAATACGGCCATGATTATAATCTCTATTTAGAATCTCTTTCTCCTAACCGCCGTTCTTGGGATGAAATTATGAATGATTTCAAAAATCACAAAAATCCCTAACCTAACAGACTAAAAGCCCCTCACCGAGAGGGACTTTTCATGTAGGGCGACGGAGTCACGAGAAAGAACGCGAAGACTACAAGACCGAGGAGAACCTAGAGAGCGACCTAGCGAGCCACGCAGCGCACTGACCTTCCGTTGTTGCGATTGTTCCTGTTCGCCGGGTTGAGATTGGACGAATTGAAGTTCAGGTTGTAAGCGTTGCTAGATGACTGGGCCGAGCTAGACCAGTAGTTCCCGTTCGTACTGAAATTGTTCAGAGTAGTAGAGTTCACGTTGCCCGAGCGGACAACCGCTAACCTGCGGTTTTTGAGGACTTCTCCTTTTTCTATGCCCCCTTGAGAGCAAAGATTTTTGATTGAACTCCCGTACTTATCCCGAGAGTGAGTCCACCCGACTCCCGTGCATACCATCTGCCGGAGGTGTCACTTCGGAGCCTTACCCCCTACTACAACTTGAGCTCGGCGGTGAGCCCAAGCCTAGTGATGCTCCCGATGGCCCCCACACTTTCATTATATCACCTTTCTCTTAAAAACCAAACCCCCGCTTACGCGGGGGGAGTGAAGTGTATTTTGGGATGAATGTTTGTTTGTTCCAGGTTCCCTTGTTACTTTCGTGGATTGCAGGTTCTTTTTCAGCACGGGAGTCGCGAGAAAGAACGCGAAGACTACAAGACCGAGGAGAACCTAGAGAGCGACCTAGCGAGCCACGCAGCGCACTGACCCCCCGACGCTGCGATCGTACCTGTTCGCCGGGTAGAGATTGGACGAACCGAAGTACAGGCTGTAAGCGAGGCTAGATGACTGGGCCGAGCTAGACCAGTAGTACCCGCTCGTACTGAAACTGTACAGAGTAGTAGAGCCCACGCCGCCCGAGCGGACAAAGTAGAAGGGCTTATTCACCATCTTACTAAAGCCACCACTTGCATAGCCTACGTTAGTACCGCTAGTACCTAGTGTAGTATCACTACCGTTGGTAATGCCATTGGCTCTGAATAAGGTGTTAAATTCTGATTCTACCACTGTGCTGCCGTCCATCGTTAAGCCTTTTGGCAATCTCCAGCCTGCCGGACAGATAGAATCTGGTGCGGTGGTTGGATCCGCTGTGTAGCTAGAAGTATTATTTGTCGCCACCGCTGCAGACCAGTTATAGTAATTACCTACGTGGTAGTGTAGACATTCGGACTCTGAGTGGTAAAGCTCACATTGTGCTAACGAAGTGTAGATAGTATTACTTGAGCCGTTTGTCCAAGCGTAGGTATCGCCGCCTTCTACTTGGTATGGGTTGTTATTATTACTACTGGTAAAGCCTGATACTACACCCTCTGTCGTACCAGAATTAAATGCACTAATCGTACCCGGTGTCGCCAAAGTAGCATTTGGCTGCCAGGTAGCAGTTGTATCGCCTGTCGTATAGCCTAGGTCTGTATCCGCGTGGCTGTAAGTACGGGTGGTATCTATCACGTGGTCTAAGTTCTGTGTCATCCAGAGCTGAGAGTGCTCAAAGTCATCATTAGCACAAGCCGTACCGTCTGTCCTGGTACAGAGCCTGGCTACCGTGTAAGTCTTATTATCACGTGTATCTACCGCCGTGGTTTCGTCACCCACTAAGAGCTCTGTCGCCCAGTCGCCTACTGTCTGCATGGTGTGAGCATTTGGTGCTGCACCCATAGATGGGTGTACTAATACGTACTTCACCTGGCCTACATAAGTACCGGCTGGTTGATCTGGCTTTACTGATGCTGCGTAGGTAGTCTCTACCCACGAACCAGTACCAGTGGTAGAATCATCCGTTGCATTATTGTACTTTGCGACCTTTACATATGTATTTGGTACCTGGTGATAACTATCAAAATTATTCTGCACGGTTGGCACGTAACTGCTACCAGCCGCCGTGAGCTTCATCGCCCAGTTGGAGATAGAACCGTCTAGTACGGGAGAAGTACCGCCGGTGGATGTAATGTCGTACGTGCTGCCAAGTGTACTATCGCGTAGCATCGTCTGACCGTCTGTATTGCCAGTATAGCCAATCGCATAGATAGCGTAGCCGCTTTCGTCATTACAGAAAGATTTCAGCGTAGTCTTACCAATGTCTAGCTCGTAGCCGCCGTTTACGATGGTGGCAGTGTGTTCGTCGCCAGACTGAATTGTACCGGTCATGGAACAAGTGGACGACACTGTGACCGAAGCACTAGACGACACCACCCGGCCCTCCGCGTGCGACTGCGGCATCGTAAGTACCGCACCTGAAAGGACTGTGGTACCAACCAACCCTCCCAGAATGATATTAGTTCTTTTGTGCATGATATCTCCCATTTTGGTTACGTATATAATTATATTAACATTAACGCTTTTAAAAAACAAGAACTTTTTATGAAAATGCTTATATTATATACAATATATACTATACCAACACTTTCTTACGCCTATGTCGCCGTATCGCATAAGTAATCGCGGCGCCAATCGCACCCACTGTCACTGCCACCAACATCATAAACCATATCGGACATACTATTACTGTGTGCGATTCCGTAAACGTCTCGCCCATATATTGCACTATTTGTGATACTTCATACACGCCCAGCGAAGATAAATCATCTACCTCGCGAATAATCTCACGCGTAGTATATGGCATCACGACTTCTTCTATCGTGCCAGTTTCGTTATTTTCCGGATAAATCATGTTCGACGAGAAGAAATCCTTTACTCGCACCGTCACTCTGGCTTTCTCGTGTACGTTACCATCGTTTTTAACGGTCGCTCTTGTCGTAATTGGCAAAGACGTCACAAACCCCGGGAAACTATTACTAGTTATCTCGCCCTCACGCACCGTCTCACCGTCTACATTGGCATAAATAATACTCGCCATTTCATATATATTATTTACTGTCACACTGCCGTTAGAAGCCCCGCTACCCGCCGAACCTACCATTAATGCTGCATATTGCCCGCCCGCTGGCGCGTTTTCTGGTACTTTTATCGTAAACTCTACCTCACGCGTCTCGTTTGGCTTTAACGTGCCAGTAGGCTCTTTAATTTCAATCCATTTTACTATTTGCGATTGCTCGCTCTCCGTCAAAAAATCCGCCTCATATTCCTCACCTCTCACATTATATACTGATGCCGTTACGCGATAAGTAAAATCGCTCTTCGCGCTCGCCGGATTTGCCACCACGATTCTGCCAGTGTACTCCTCCCCCGCCACCAATTCTATCGTCTGGCTCATCGGCGTCACGGTAAACATATCGCTAATATCCATCAATTCCCTCCACTACTTATTTCACCATTATATCATACCACATTCGCCAACGCGAGAATTATCGCATCTTAGTTATGCGACAATTGTCTCATTATTCTATTGCTAGTATTTCACCAGTACCTTGCTTGAGCCTTAAGAGTCTTTGATTTTTAGAACCACGAAACTTTAAACTCAAATCTCTCTGCGCTAAGATAAACGGCCCGTCAATTAAAGCATTTAGTGATTTGAGAAACTCCCAGGGCTCGCCTCCTGCTTCTTTGATTATCTCGTATGTAAATCCAGAAAAACTCCATACATTCCAGCCAAATTCCTTTCTCACTCTATTCGCAATCTCTTTGCAAGCCTTCGCCTGCACAAAAGGCTCCCCGCCGCAAAACGTCAAACCCGCCTGACCTTTAAAATGCGACAACTGTTCCATTATTTCATCTATCGTCACTACTATTCCAGCCGCATAATCCCATGTTTCGGGGTTTTGGCAACCCTTACAGTGATTTGGGCAGCCCTGCGTCCACAGCACGGCTCTCAACCCATCACCGTTAACAATATTATCATGCTCTAGTGGTCCGGAGAGGCGGATATACCCCTCCGGCACCTCGGCCTGTTTAGCAATTTTCTCAAGCGCTATTTTATGATAATCCATAATATTACCTAGCAACAAGCCAATTTTTCAAACGCCACTTCGCCTTCAAGTCGGCCACAATGCGGGCATCGATCACCAGTAATCACTCCCGAAAATCCACAAATCGGATCTCTATCCACCGGATGGTTGACTGAGCCATAGCCAATCCCTTCATCATGCATCTTACGAATCACTGCCTCAAATGCTTCAATATTTTGCGACGGATCACCGTCTAGCTCAATGTAAGTAATATGCCCAGCATTACAAAGATTATGATATGGTGCCTCTATTTCGATTTTTTCAAACGCCGAAATCGGATAATATACCGGCACGTGGAAAGAGTTAGTGTAAAACTCTCTATCCGTCACACCCGGAATTATGCCAAATTCTTTCTTGTCAATCTTCGTAAACCTACCTGCGATACCTTCCGCTGGTGTCGCTAGCAATGAAAAATTCAACTTGTATTTTTTACAATATTGGTCGCACCTCTCCCTCATGTGCGTAATAATATCTAAGCCCAATTCTCTTGCGTCCTCATCTTCGCCGTGATGCTTACCGGTCATCGCCACCAAAGTCTCTGCCAGCCCGATAAACCCAATCGATAAAGTACCATGCTTTATCACATCGCGCAAGGTATCATTGGCGTTTAATTTTTCGCTGCCAAACCAGTTACCCTGCCCCATCAAGAACGGGAAATTCCTCACGTGTTGATTCGCCTGAAACTCAAATCTCTCCAAAAGCTCATCTTTCACTAAATCCAACTTCTCGTCCAATTCTTTATAGAATCCGTCCCAATCCGCTTCTTTACGCTCACCCAGACAAATTCCGTGCTTTATACCAATCCGTACAAGGTTAATCGTCGTAAATGATAGATTCCCTCGCCCCGTCACAATGCCATCCGACTCTGGGAAAATCGAAGCAAACACCCTTGTCCGGCAACCCATTGTCGCAATTTCTGTTCTATAA
The DNA here is from genome assembly GCA_017406905.1 of Candidatus Saccharimonadota bacterium. Lineage (GTDB taxonomy): Bacteria > Patescibacteriota > Saccharimonadia > Saccharimonadales > Saccharimonadaceae > Nanosyncoccus. The sequence continues at coordinate 205,854 of JAFQXN010000006.1, forward strand.
TCACCTTTTTTGTAATATTTCAAATTATACGGCGCGTCTATAAAACAGAAATTCGGGAATAAGCGCTTCGATGATACTTCCATCGACCGTTTGAATAAATCATAGTTTGGATCACCAGGATTATAATTTACTCCCTCTTTTACCTTAAAAATCGAAATCGGGAAAATCGGCGTCTCACCCTTGCCCAAGCCATTTTCCGTGGCCTCTAGTAGATATTTCGACACCAACCGCCCCGCCGGTGAAGTATCCGTACCGAAGTTAATCGACGTGAACGGCACTTGTGCGCCTGCGCGTGAGTGCATCGTGTTAAGATTATGGATAAATCCTTCCATTGCCTGTAAAGTCTCGCGCTCTACATCTTCAGTAGAAGCCTTAATTACCTCTGCTGGCCATTTTCCTTTCTTTAATTTTTCATCGTCACCGAATCTTACGTCGTCTTTTACTTCTAAGTCTAATTTCTTCCCGGTAAATTTATTGTACTTTTCCAGATTACGCTTTAAAGCCTTGCGGAAAGATTTATCTACCCCTGGCGCCATTGCGTAATCAAAGTTCGGTATAGACTGCCCACCATGCTGTTCATTTTGGTTGGCCTGCAGCAAAATCGCCGCCAAAGCCCCATAAGAACCAATCGAATTTGGCGTCCTCAGGTGCCCATGCCCCGTATTAAAGCCACCATTCTCAAACAGTACGAAAGGATCGCTCTGACAGCAAGTTAGGGTGCCTGTCGCATAAAAATCCAAATCGTGAATGTGAATATCGCCGCTGTCGTGTGCCGCCGCAATATCTGGGCGCAGTAGCAAAGATTTCGCAAATACCTTTGAGCCTTCCGCCCCGAATTGTAGCATCTTGCCCATCGCTGAGTTACCATCCACATTCGCATTCGAACGCTTTACATCTGAATCTTCGCTTGCGTCTGCGTGCGAAATCGTCCGATAAATCATCATAAGGTCAGATTTCGCCTCGCGCCTTCGTGAACGCTCTTGCCGATACTGAATATACTCTCTCGCCGTCCGCTTAAAAGACGATTCCATCAATACTTCTTCTACAATATCTTGAATCTGCTCTACGTTTGGCGTACGCACAGTGATTTTCTCTTCTGCCCGTTTCAAAACTTTCTCAGCCAAAGCTTTCGCTCTGTCGTATTTAAATTCCTCGGTCGCTAACCCAGCTTTTGCGATTGCTTCGGTGATTTTCTCCGGGTCAAATTTCACAATTTTCCCGTCACGCTTTACTATTCGCTTGAACATAAAATATACCTCCTTCATTGTATTTCTGTTCAATTATTTTATCTATGACCTGTTTGCGGACGACTATAATGGTAATGCTTTTGTCACCCTACATTTAGTGTCTTACTACTATAATACACCACTAAATATAGTATTGCAAGACCTTTTATGCTTAAAAATATAATAAAAAAAGGGAACCCTTCGCGGCAGGTGAATGCTCACCGTGCAATGGGCTCACTTATAATCACATTATATCAAATAGAAGCTTCAATGTCAATGATTATGCCCCGTTTGTTTATAAATAATAATTTTTTTATTCCTTTGCCTACCTGTCGCCTTTTTATCAATTCTCGCATTATTTGGTCGTCTCTTACTTTCATACGGGAACTATCAAATATAATATTTGGGCACTTTGTCAATGCTCTCGCAATATTGCGTTCCACCGCATCCATTTTATTACTAACGGGAGATTTGATCTCGTACATGGTATAATCCAGATAAATATCTGGCGTCTTAATTTTAGTTTCCGGAATAAATTCCACACGATGCCCAGCTAGTGCGAGAATTTTTGCCACTCGCCTTTCGTGTGGCCACGGATTTACATCGGCCGGAATTATAATCCTGCCCAACTTACTATCTCTCTTGTTCATCTCCCATATCCTAACATAGAGTTCAGTTTTTTACCACCTCCCCCAAAAAAGCGCCCCCAACGGCACTAAAAAACTGGTGGATCCTACAGGGCTCGAACCTGTGACCTTACGAATGTGAATCGTACGCTCTAGCCAACTGAGCTAAGGATCCATGCAAAATGTGATATAATTATACCATGGATCTCACTAATTTAAAAGACGAATTACAAAACATAGAAGATTTCTTAGCTAAACCAGGTGCCTACAGCCACCCAGATTTCGCCACTCGCTCTAGACGCGCCGCGCTTTTGCGCGAAATTTTTGACGTTGCCTACAAAATCGACGTCATGCAATCCGACCTCGCTGAAGCCGAATCGCTCTCCAATGATCCCGAACTCGGCCCTATTGCCAAAGAAGAAGCCGCCCATCTCAAGCGCCGCATCACCGAAGCCCAAGCTGAGCTCGATGAGCTCCTCACCCCACGCAACCCAGAAGACGACAGGCCCGCCATTATCGAAATTCGTGCCGGTGCTGGCGGCGACGAAGCCAGCCTTTTTGCCGGCGAGCTTTATCGTATGTACCTCAAATATGCCGAAAATCACGGTCTCAAGTCTGAACTCATCTCTAAAAACGAAAACGACACCGGCGGCATGAAAGAAGTCATCTTTAAAATTTCTGGCGACAATGCTTACGGTCAGCTCAAATTCGAAGGCGGCGTCCATCGCGTCCAGCGCGTGCCCGTCACCGAGTCACAAGGCCGCATTCACACCAGTACTGCCACCGTCGCCGTCCTACCCGAAGCCTCCGAAGAAGACCTCATCATCAGTCCAGAAGATTTGCGCATTGATATTTACCGCTCCGGTGGTCACGGCGGCCAAGGCGTCAATACTACTGATTCTGCCGTGCGCATTACACATATACCTACTGGCCTCGTAGTTGCCATGCAAGATGAGCGCTCCCAGCAGCAAAATCGCGTCAAAGCCATGAGCATCTTGCGCTCTCGTCTCTTAGAGCGTAAAAAAGAAGAAGACATGAAAAATGCCAGCGAAGCCCGCAAATCCCTCATCGGCACTGGCGACCGCAGCGAAAAAATCCGCACTTATAATTTCCCTCAAGACCGCATCACCGACCACCGCATCCACTACTCACGCAGTAATATCCCCGCTGCAATAGACGGCGACATCGACGATTTAATCTCCGAACTCACCAAACATGAACGCGAGCTCTCGAAATAACCCATCCGGGCGGGTGGCGGGCTCGGAGGGGGGCCCCCGCCCGCAGCCCTGCGAGGACGGGGGAGGAGAGCCCGACAGGCCCCGCCGCGTTGTCAATTTCTACGGTCGTGATTTTGTCGTCTCAAAAGACGTCCTCATCCCCCGCCCCGAAACCGAACAGCTCATCGACTCCGCCCTTATCCTCGCCGGCAAACCTTATCTCCCCGGCGTCCGGCCTACCCCTCGCGTCCTTCCAGAGCACCCAATTATCCTCGACGTCGGCACCGGCTCCGGCTGCATCGCTATTACCATCCAAAAAGAACTCCCCAATTCCACCGTCTACGCTACCGATATTTCCGAGAAAGCCCTTCAAATCGCCACAAAAAACGCCGCAAAACACGGCACCCCTATACCCTTTATTATATCACACTTACTCGAAAAAGTCAATAGCAACCACCTCCCCACCCCTGATTTAATCATTGCTAATCTTCCCTATGTCGACGAAAATTGGGAGTGGCTAGACAAAGCAGCCCTTAGTCATGAGCCCGCTATTGCTCTCTATGCCGCAAATCACGGGCTCGCGCTCATCTATGAACTTCTTCACCAAGCTTCCACTCTCCAAATCCCTTATCTCATTCTCGAAGCCGACCCCTGTCAACACTCCGCCATCACCAAACGTGCAATATCTCAAAACTACCAACTTATCGATACGAGAGGCTTCTCGCTAACTTTTCGCATCATTTCTGCTTCGAAGAATACCCCTCAAGCGTCACATTGACAGCCATTTCATTTCCGTCACGGATTACCGTTAGCTGCACCGTATCACCAGGCTTATATTCCCCTAGCAAATCCGCCAAAGTACCAGCCGCGCCAACTTCTACACCATTTACCTTCGTAATGATGTCTTTATCCTTGAGGCCCGCCTTGCTCGCTGGACTATCCTTTACAATCGCCGAATAGGCCGCCGAATTATACAAATACGCCCCAGATTTCACCGGCAAATTATAAGCCTTTGCTATCTGCGGTGTCACTTCCACTATGTATACCCCAAGATATGCTCTCGCCGCCTCGCCGGTATCAATCAACTGCTGCAACATCCCCTTCACCGAAGAAATCGGAATCGCAAAGCCCATATTCTCAGCCGAAGCAGATGTAGCAGTATTAATACCAATCACCTCGCCAGCCGCATTCACCAGTGGTCCACCAGAATTGCCCGAGTTAATCGCCGCGTCCGTCTGAATCATGTCCGATAAAGTCTCCACATTTGAACCAGAGCTATCAGATGCCGTCACCGAACGCCCTGCGCCAGAAATAATACCAGAAGTCACAGTATTCTGATAAAGCCCTAGAGCATTACCAATCGCAATTACCTGCTGCCCCACGGTAATTGTCTTTGAATCGCCTAGCGTCGCAGCCTTCAAATCATTCACATCTTTAATCTTCAAGAAAGCTACATCATTAAGTGGATCCGTCGCCACTACTTCTACATCTTCGTACGTCGTACCATCATCTAGCACCACCGTCACTTTGTTTGCACCATTTATTACGTGCTTATTTGTCAAAATATATCCATCACTCGTCACAATAATACCAGTACCGGCCGCCGCCGTATCATAACTCTGCCCAAAATAATTCGTCGCCTTACTTGATGTCACAATCGACACCACGCTCTCAGATACTTTATTAGCAATATCTGCAATTGAACCCTCTACGAAATTCGCCGAATTACCATCTGCCCCACTACTTAATAGCGTCAAAGGCGTAGACGATCTCTGATACGACATCCACCCCAGGCCAAGCCCGCCTGCCCCCATTATGAGAGCTACCACCGAAATCGCAATCGCCGCGCCATTACCCCTGTTATGCGGAGTTTTCGTAGGCGCTTCAATCTTCGCCTCTGTAGCCTTTGTCTCCGCAACTTCTGCATCAACAACTTCACCCTTTTTTTCTTCCATTTTACCTCCTTATATATTAAATATTGGGTTACTAAAGAATAGGACAATAATCCCCACCAATACCGCGCCGAATATCACCGGCCCCATAATATGCTTGAATCTGAAATCTTCACGATATTTTATCATCGCTTGGCGCGCATAATTATAAACAAAAGCAAAAATTGTTAAGATTATCGCAATCTGCGGAATCCGAATCCCCGACGCCCCAAAAGTATATATAATAGACCAAGAATGACAAAGCCACGCCACCTCTGCAAATACTAGACCACAGACTAAAGTAGTCAGCGTGAAATCTTTATCGCTACTCTGCACCAAAATATGCCGACTTGCCGCATACCCCACCAAAAACGCCAAAAGCACAATCATAGTCGCATCTGAATTAGATGTCATAATGGCTGCCGCCGATATGCCCATAAACACCGCGATTAACGATTGCACTAAATTTGCCATCTCCGAAGATTGTGGCTTGATAAATAATAGCCACACGCAATAAAACGCCATCAATACAAAATCCACCGGCATAAACATCACCCCCGCGTAGTAAGTCAAAAGCACCACGCTCACCCCCACAATTAAATCCACCAAATTAGACTTCAAATTCAAAAAGAAATACCTTGCTCGCACCGCAAAAATCCGCCACTTAGACACCAATACCAGTAAAAGCCCAAGCAACGGACTACCAGACAACACCGTAATCAATACTGCTCCCACCCCTAACAAAATATTCAAGAAAATATGCACTAAATTACTTGCAATATTACGTGACTTTCTTACTAAAACATAATCTGCCATATATTATATATTATAACAAATATTTTAAATTAAGCTGAAAATAATGGTATAATTACTTTTATGGAACCAACATTTTTCCAAAAACACCCAGTAGTTAAAGATATTCTTAATCTTGGGATTTTTATCATCGCTATCGTGCTTGGCACTATCTTTCTTAATTCTTATATTTATCGCTCATATAATGTCGTCGGCGGTAGTATGGAGAATACTTTACACCAAGACGATCGTGTCATTGTAAATCGCGCCGCGGTTTCTTGGGCGCACTTTATCGGGCAAGAGTATGTCCCTGAACGCGGGCAAATCATCGTCTTTCTCAACGAAGATGAGGAAAAAGTCGCCGAATATAAAGAGCAAGGCGTCGCCCACCCTATGACCTGCTCCGTACCATCTAATGTCAGCGATCAATACATCATCAAGCGTGTAATTGCCTTCCCGGGCGAACGCGTCACCGTCAAAGACGGCATTATGACCATCTATAATGAAGAACACCCAGACGGCTTTGTTTATGATACTGAGTGGCGCGTCTCGGATATTGACGGCCCTAAAGAATACACCAGCGGCGAGGTCGACCTCGTCGTCCCAGAAGGCGAACTTTTCGTTTCCGGCGATAATCGCGAAGGTTCTCACTCCTGGGATTCTCGCAACGGCCTCGGCACTATCCCTTATTGCCGCATCATCGGCCCAGTCATTTTCCGCCTCTTCCCATTCGACAAGATTCGTACGTTCTAGTTACGACTATATTCGGCCTGGAGCGTATCTGAAGAGCAGCCGGTGGCAACTAGATTTTCAGCGTACCCTGCGGGACATGAAGACTTGGCCAGAGCGGCCTGGAGCGTGCCCGAAGGGCACGCCTGGAAATCTAGTTGCTATCTATCTGACCAATCATCTTCACTGATTCCGACTCCGGTAATTCTTCTACATCACGAAGCTTACGCTCAATCGTACGCGAAGTCGTACGTACTGACTCAATCTTATTTGCCGACTCTTGAAGCTTCTTCTGTACACCCTCAAGCAAATCGCCGAACTTACCAAACTGCGTCTTTACTGCGCCAAGCGTCTGCCACACATCCGCCGAACGCTTTTCAATCGCCAGCGTGCGAAAGCCCATCACCAAACCATTCAGCATTACCGGCAGGGTAGAAGGCGATGCAATCGTAATCCTTTGCTTCTTACGGATTTCATCAGACAACCCAGGAATCCTGATAATCTCCGCATATAAAGATTCTGTTGGCACGAACATAATTCCAAAGTCCGTCGTCATCGGTGGCTCAAGATATTTAGAAGAAATCTTCTTAGCTTGCTCTTTTACATCATTCGCCAGGGCCTTTTGGTAAGTCGCTATATCTGCCCTATTGCCCTCATCGTACGCCGCAATTAGTCGTGAATAATTCTCTACCGGAAATTTCGAATCTATCGGCAAATATACATTGTCCTCTTTACCTGGCATCTTAATCGCAAATTCCACTCTATCCGCCGAACCAGGTTTAGTAGCAATATTTTCTTCGTATTGAGATTTATTAAGCATATCAGAAATAATCGCCCCTAGTTGCACCTCGCCATAAATCCCTCGCGTCTTTACACCTTCCATCACCTTTTTCAAATCTCCCACGCCAGTCGCCAAAGTCTTCATCTCGCCCAACCCTTGATACACCTGCGTTAGTTGCGTAGAAATTGACTTAAAGCTCTCATTAAAACGCTTCTCCACCGATGCCTTCAATTTCTCATCCACCGTCTCGCGCATTTGCTCTAAGCTCTTTTCATTGCTGCTTCGCATTTGCTCCAGCTTCTTCTCATTCCCGTCTCTAAGCTGTGCTAAACTTTTTTCGTTGCTAGTTTGCATCCGTTCGAGATTCTCCGCAATCTCTTTCCGATTCTCGCGAAAATTCCTATCTATCTCTGGACTAATCTTCCCAACTTCCCCCTCCACGCGAATCAATCTCTCTTCAATCGCTTTAAAATCTGTCTTATTCTCTACTGCTGGCTTCTTCAAAATCACCACCACAAGCAGCACAATTATTATTACCCCCATTACCATTAACACTATATCCATACCCAAATTATACCACACTCCCCACATAACCAGTTGATTTTTTAAGATTGTTTGATATAATAAATACAGCGCTGGAATCGTCTAGTGGCAATGACAAGAGACTGTAAATCTCTCGCCTTCGGGCTTCGTAGGTTCGAGTCCTACTTCCAGCACCATAGAAAATATTCTTGACATTGTGTCAAGAATATTTTCTATAGAAGCCCATTGATACCTTATAAACTCGCGGTTAAATCCTTTTCCTCCCTACGTGCGCTTTCCCTACACTTGCAGACCGCGCCGCCGCCCCCGTCTTCGAACCATTCACTCTCCTCACGGTGCCACTCCTCGTGCTTTTCACCGCCCGCCCCGCCGAACGCTTTCGCCTCGCCTCATTATCTTTCGTAATCTGCTCCTCAATCCTGGCCGCCGTCACTGTCGCAGCCTCACTATCACCCATACTCTCATGTATCGCCAAAATCTGCCTCAAAGTCGTCACTTTCGGATCAAGCTCGTATGCATTTTCCAAAGCCTCTACTGCCCTCTTTGGCCTGCCCATCTTCTCCTCTGCCTTAGCCAGTGCAATATATCGCGCCGGCACATCCCCCTCTAAATCTATCGCCTGACGAAAAGCCATCACCGCCTTCTCGTATGCACCAGTTTCAAGATAAATCAACCCTACATTGTGAATTGAAGCCGGATTATTATCTAACGACTGCGCAATTTCAAAACATTCCACCGCTTCATCGTATTTCTGCCCCTTAGCATATAAGATACCCAATCTATTATAGGCCGCTGCATTTTTTTCATCAAACTTTAAAATCGTAAGCAACGCCTTTTCCGCTCGAAACGGCTTCCTCTCTTTCATAGAAGTCTGCGCAATCTGCCACAATTTCTTCATTTGCGCAGTATACTTTGGCGATTTCTCTTCAACTTTCTCTACTTTCGGCTCCACTGGAAAGAAAAACGCCAAATAAATCGCAAAAATCATTATCGCAAAAATCGCAATCATAACCTTATTTTAACACAAATCCGCCACCAAGTGTAGCTTTACGTGTCCATTTCTTGAAATATTTTCATATACCGTCAAAAACTTCGGTATTTTCTCCACAAATACCTCTTTACCAGTAATAAAATACGTCTTATACAACATCTCAATTGTCACCCCCACCACTTCTAAAGCCCTCGCTCGTACACCGTCTTTTTTCTTCGTAATCTCCTCTGCCACTGCTACCAAATCTGCCCCCTTCGCCACCATCAATCGCTTCGCTAAAGCCTTTGTTTTCTCATCTGCCACAATCCCACCATCATCGCGCACTCTCAAGAAATACACCGCCGCTCGCGACAATATCGTCGGCAAAAGTTCCGAAGGCTTCTCCGTCACCAAAACAAAATGCACCTTCTCTCTCGGCTCTTCCAAATTTTTCAGCAAGGCATTCGCCGCCTCATCATTCAATAAATCCGCCGGTCGCACCACCACATACTGTTCTCTCGTTTGTTTCATACTCAACCGCCCCATTACTCTTCTTACCTGTTCAATCGTAATCACACTTTTGTCTTCCGGCTTCAATACTATTGCATTTTCTATTTCAACTTCCATTCCTTTCGGCACCACAAATACTGCCGTACCACATTTTGCCGCAATTCTTTCAATCTCTGAAATTTTATCAAAGAACATACTCTGTAAATTCCTTCGGCATCGGCACCTTAAATACCTTCCTCACACCACCCGGCAAAGTAATCTCCAACTCCCCCGCGTGCAGATACAACCTCTCCGCCGCCTCATCTCCATACACCGGATCCCCCAATATCGGATGCCCCAAATATTTCATATGCACCCTAAGCTGATGCGTGCGCCCCGTAGTCGGCTTTAGCTCTACTAATGAATACTTATCATTCGTCTTTAAAACCCTATAAAACGTCTCCGCCTCTTTACCATTTGCATCCACCCGAAAGGTCGTCGGCCGCTTTAAATCTCGCTGCATCGGTAGGTCAATCCTGGCCTCATCTAACTTTGGACGACCAGGAATCACCGCATAATAAGTCTTATGTACTGTACGATTTTGAAATTGTTTCTTCAAAAACTTCTGCACTTCCTCATTTTTTGCCAAAATCATCACCCCAGAAGTGTCTCTATCTAGCCGATGTGCAATCAAACCAAAATCCGCCAATGTCCGCTCCGGACAATACTCACCCTTAGCCTCACTCAACATCCCCGCCGGCTTATTTACTGCTATCACATTATCGTCCTCGTAAATTATTTCCGGCACGAGGTCGGCATTTTTCATCGTCTCCGGCACTTTCAAATCCATTTTCACCCCCCGCTCAAATTTCGCATTTGGCTTCAATACCAGCTCACCGTCCACCGTCACAAACCCACTCTCAATAAATTTCTGCAATGTCGAACGATTATAGCTCTTATACACTTCTTTCATCAAAATATCCAGTCGCACTTTTTCTGGCGCTTCCGGCGCCGTATTGAGCTCCGTATCGCCATTTATTACTCGCGACATCTCAGGTTTACTAAATTTCTTCCCAGTCCGTATCATATATATCTCCCCATTATATCACACTTAAGCTAAAAAGTCAAGTAATCCCCAGCTCCTACCCCTATACCTACCTCAATCCAAATGCCTTCTGCACCTCTAAAAGCTTTGCATTTGCCACGTGGTTAGCATATTTCTCCCCCACCTCTAACAGCGCATACACTTGCTCGTCCGAAATCTCACTAAGCCTTGCCTGAAATTCTGTCAATTCGCGCGATACGCTCTCTGCTACTTTTCGCTTCAACTCGCCATAACGCGTCTCCCCCGCCCACCGCGTAATTATTTCCTCTAGCGGCACGTCATTTACCAGTGCCTCAATCTGCAATAGATTCGAAATCCCCGGCTGATTAAACATATCAAATTTTACTTTACCCAGCGAATCCGTCGTCGCCGACATAATCTTCTTTGCTGCTTTTTCTGGCTCATCATCCAGCATAATCTTAGAATTTTCTGCCGCAGTAGACTTGCTCATCTTTTTCTCTGGATTCAACAAATCCCGAATCCGAATCCCGTCCGACACCCCCATAAATTTTACCTGCTCCGCCGTCTTCGCCGGCACCACAAACACTTCGCTGTCAAACTTATGATTAAATCTTATCGCCAAATTCCGCGCCAGCTCAATATGCTGAAATTGGTCTTCGCCTAATGGTACATACTCCGCCGAATACAGCAAAATATCCGCCGCCATCAACACCGGATAGTCAAAAATCCCCACATTACAGCTTGCCTTACCCTCTGATTTCTCTTTATATTGCGTCATTCGCCCCATCTCACCCATCGTCGCTATACAATTCAGTATCCAACATAACTCCGAATGTGCCGACACATAACTCTGCCGATAAATATGCACATTGTCATTTACTTCTAGCCCCGCCGCTAGCCAATATTTCAGAGTCCTCAGGGTATTTTCCTGCAAATCACCGTCCACCTCAGAAATAATCGAATGTAAATCTGGCACAAAAATATTCACATGCGCCTCTCCAGAATGTTTATTCGCCAGTCGCACCATCGGCAACAGCGCCCCCAGATAATTCCCTAGCGTTAACACCGAATTTGACCTAATACCTGTTAAAATCGTTTTCATATTTAGCCTTTCATACTTCCATTATAACAAAAATATGCTAAAATAAGAATATGCAAGGATAATATATTCGACATTTATGGGGTGTTAGCTCATCCGGTAGAGCGCAGCTATGGCATAGCTGAGGTGGCGAGTTCGAGCCTCGCACACTCCACCACTGAATATCCGCAACACATTACGGCTCGGACCTCTGGTGCGAGCCTCGCACACTCCACCAGAAACGGAAAGCCATTCGTGGCTTTTTTTGACATCACTCTTATACTATGGTACAATATAGATACGAGCATTTTTGCTTAGTAACTTAATGAGGTGAGGAAATGAAACTCAAACTTCAATCTGGTTACTACGTGCAGAAATACGACATCGCATTCGTTCTGCGCGAAGCTCCCCAGATTCCCGAAGGTATGAAAAAGGTCATTTTTCAAGAGGAAGACAAGTTCATCATCAAGCGGACACGCGACAATTTCCAATTTGTCGGCCCCTTCTCCGATGCGGAAACCATAGCCTGGCTCGACGAACGCAAGTGGATCGTCGATTATGACCAATACGTTGGCATCTCCGTCAAGGTGCTTCAGAGAGAAATCAAAAAAGCCTCAAAGGGTATCCAGTCGTTCGTTTGCGCTTTTGACCGCATGCCCGACAGAGAATATCTCCGCCCCCACTTTGAGGCCGAGCTCGCATGCGAAGAGCATTACCTCCAGTCACTCAAAATCCTCCGCGATCATCGCGACTGGAAGCTCGAATTTCCCTTCCCGGAAGATTACAAACCTACACCCCACTCCGCCAAAGAAAAAGGCTTTTTCGCCCGCTTCTTTGACCGCGCCCCCTAAAGGGGCGCTTTTTTATATTATCTATTTCTCTATCAAATCCGCCCCATCTAAATCAAAATCACTAAGTGATACACTTTGAATCGCCGGATTCTCGTATGTATTGTAGTAATATGTCTTGGTCTTTGCTGAATATCCCCCAGTATAAATCGTCTTTTCAAAAGCTCCGTCCGCCATCGCCGCCGCACCGTCAATCATCGCCACGCCAGTCAGAGTATGGAACAGCCGTGAAACATTGTCCGCCTCTGTATCTTTCACAGGATAATGCGTATTAAGATACGCTACCCTCACAAATCGTGATGGCGCATAATAATCACCTGGTATCCCCCGCATCATCGAACCAGAGCCAAACGCCGTCATTTTTGCCTTCCCCCAATCTACTTCAGTAGGCATCTTACTATCCAAATTCATATAATTCCGCAGATTCTCCTTATGCCACCCATACCCTGGCTGGTTTGTCAAAACATCCACATCGTTTTGGAAAATCTCCATTCCTTTCTCTGTGTATTCCACCACAATCGAACGCTTCGCATCGCCGATCATCCAATGCAGCTGCGATACCGGGTATTGCTCATTTATCGGCTTCGCCACAATCGCCACATTGCTTAATGCTTTCTCCACTTCATCCACTGTCTTAAAATTCAACGCCACCCAAAGCGGAAATTCGTATGCCGCTACATTCGTTTTACCTTCTACCGCCGCCTCAGCGTACTTAGCATATCCAGGGAAATTTAACCCCGCCACCGCCAAACCATGCTCATTTGCACAATCAAAATATAGTGGTGTATTTTCCGCAATAATTCCCATACCAATCAAAGCCGGCGCATTCGGATTCTCACCCAAAAATGCCGTCTTATATCTATATCCACGTGGCGTAATCACCACTTTCTGACCATACGGTACTGACCAATCCAAATTTCGCCCAAAATACATCTCACCATCCGCGCCACTAAATCTCACACCTGTACACATTTTACCTCCTTTTAATTATATCTACATTATATCACGCTCGCCCAAAATCTTGCCAGCCCTACTTTTATATCGCATCAGCAAACAATATCAACCTATGTGTAGCATCACCGCCACCAAGATTTTCCCCCGCACAAGTCATCAACGCCAAGCTATGACCTTTTGCATTCTGCGCAATCGCATTCATCGTGTATTTTTGCTCGCTCGCATCCATTAACTGCGTTCGCGAAATCTTTTTAAATTCCACTACTTCATTTACTACATAATTCGTCACCACTCCACCATAAGTTACAGTAAAAGTCGTGCCTTGTCCAAGCGAGGCCAAAGCCCCAAACACTGCTGCTGAATTATGTCCATACAAAAACTTCTCACCGTATTTATTGACGTGTCCACCGGCATCCACATCGGTACCATCCACGCCCACCACTTCGAGCGTCCGTCCTGCTATCTTAATGTTATTCGCCGGCGCAATATAAGTATTTGCTTGCGCATGGTATGCTCGTACCGGCACCGGTTCCGGCTCTGGCTCTGGTAGCGGTACCGTCTCTACGATTCCTGCATTATCTAACCCCACCACTTCTACCGAATCCGAAGCCGCCAAAAACATTGGGTTACATACCACCCCTATTAGTCCTGAAATTATCAACAAAAAAAGGCGATTCGCCATGTTAATCTCCCATTTATGACCAATTTATACTTACATTATAGCACACTTTAGCCAAAATGTCAATATTATGCTTAATCATTTTGGATTTTTCCCTTAAAATAACCAAAACCACAATAACGCTAATTAATGTGCTATAATAAAAATAAATAAGGGAGTTAAGAGGTTATGAGCAGATTTGATGATCAATATATTGATCTTTGTAAGCGCATTCTTGCGCACGGGGAAACCATCACCAACTATAAAAAAGTCGACTCTCGCGGTACCGCTGCCACCTCCGCCATTCCCGACCATTACAGCCAGGGGCGTGATTCTATCCAGACTATACGTCTACCCCATCAAGTTCTCCAGTTCGACCTCTCGGAGGAGTTTCCCATTCTCACCTCTAAAAAAGTTGCCTTCAAGACTTCCACCCTAGAGATGCTCTGGATCTATCAGCAAGCCAGCAACGACGTCCGCTGGCTCAAAGAGCGCGACATCAAAATCTGGAACGAATGGGAAATCGCCGCCGACGGTACCTATATGGGGCGCAATATTAACCAAATCTTCGCCGACACCCACCCCACCGAGCCCAAGGAAGATTTTGCCCACACTATCGGCACCGCTTACGGCTGGATTGTCAAACGCTACGATCTTATCAATAATCTCATTGAGACTCTTAAAGCCAATCCCGGTAATCGCCGTATGATTATGTCTCTCTGGCAAAACGAGTGGCTTCCTACCGCCGCCCTACCTTCGTGTGTCTGGAATTCCCAATGGAATCTTATCGACGGCCGCCTCAATCTACTCGTCACTTCCCGCTCTACCGACACTCCACTCGGGCTTCCATTTAATATCTCCCAATACGCCGTACTCTGCCATATGATTGCCCAGTGCATCGGCGCCCAACCGGGCCAATTCACCTTTATCACCAATGATGCCCACATTTACACTAATCAAGTCGAAGGCATCCGCGAACACATCGCCCGCTACGACCAAGCCATGAAAGATGGCACTCTACCGCCCACACCTAAGCTCTGGCTCAATCCTGACATCACTGATTTTGCCGCTTTTGACAGCTCAAAAGACCTTAAAGATATTAAATTAGAAAATTATCAAAATCTCGGCACAATCAAAATGCCAATTACGGAGTAAATTATGATTAGTATCATCGCCGCAATCGGCAAAAACCGTGAGCTCGGCAAAGACAACCAATTAATTTTTCACATCAAAGAAGACATGAAATTCTTCCGCGAAACCACCACTGGGCACAAAATTCTCATGGGGCGTAAAACCTGGGAATCTCTCCCCCATAAGCTCCCCAATCGCGAAAATATCGTCATTTCCCGCCACGAAATCCCCGGCGCCGACCTCTCCACCTCAAATATCGACGATTTCATCGCTAAATATCAAGATTCCGAAGAAGAAATCTTCGTCATTGGTGGCGGCATGCTTCATTCTGCATTTCTACCTTATGCCAGTCAGCTCTACCTCACCGAAGTCGACGCCTCCGAACCCACCGCAGACGCTTTTTTCCCCGATTTTGATAAATCCAAATATTCCAAAGAAATAATCAAGAAAGGTTCCGAAAATGGTCTAAATTATTCCATTGTCAAATATATTAAACACAACGGGTGACGCCGCCGGAGGGGGACCCCCGCGAGAGCCGAGCGGGGGAGGAGGCGGTGGCAGGACCCGTTGAGAATTAAGGAGATTTTATGAAAGATTTAGTATTTGATTTAATAAAACAAGAAAAGGTTCGTCAAAGCGAAGGCCTAGAATTAATCCCAAGCGAAAACTACGTCAGCCAAGCCGTCTTAGAAGCCATGGGCTCAATTTTAACCAACAAATACTCCGAAGGCTACCCCAGCTTCGAAGGTATCCCCGGCTGGGAAGAATCTCAAATCGCCGAGGAAATTCTACCAAATTACCGCTATTATGGTGGCCAAGTTAATATCGATCGTATCGAACGCCTCGCCATCGCTCGCGCTTGTCAGCTCTTCCATGCCGATCATGCCAACGTTCAGCCTCACTCTGGCGCCAACGCTAACGAAGCGGTTTACTTCGCCTGGTGCAATCCCGGCGACAAAATCCTCGCCATGAGTCTCCCCGCCGGCGGTCACCTCACCCACGGTTCCCCAGTCACCCGCTCCGCAAAGATTTATAATTTCATCAGCTACGGCGTCGCCGCCGACGGCGACATTGACTACGCCGAGCTCGAGTCTAAAGCCCTCAAAGAACAGCCCAAAATCATCCTCATTGGCTACTCTGCCTTTATGAAAATCCCTGATTTTGACCGTATCGCCAAAATCGCCGAGAAAATCCCAGATTGTATCCTCATGGCAGATATGGCGCACGTTGCTGGCCTAATTGCCGGCGGTGTCCACCCCAATCCTCTCGACCACGGCTTCCACGTCATGACCACCACCACCCACAAAACTCTCCGTGGCCCTCGCGGCGGTCTCATTCTCTCCAAAGGCCACGTCGCCTCACCTCTCAAGAAACCTGAAAAAACTATCGCCAATCTCCCTATCTTGATTGACCGCGCCGTCTTTCCTGGCACCCAAGGCGGCCCACTCGAACACATTGTTGCCGCCAAAGCTGTAGCTTTCGGTGAAGCTCTTCAGCCAGATTTTAAAGATTACGCCACCAAAATTGTCGCAAACGCCAAAACTCTCGCTACCGAACTCCAAAAACACGACTTCATCCTTCAAGGCGGTGGCACCGAAAACCACCTTATCCTTATCAACGTCAAAGACAGCTTCGGCTTCGATGGCAAACTCTACGAGATTGCCCTCGATAAAGTCGGCCTCACCCTCAACGCTAATTCTCTCCCCACCGATAAAGGCGGTGCTTTCCGCCCCAGCGGAGTTCGTCTTGGCACCCCGGCTATCACCACCCGCGGCTTTAACCAAAACGACATGAAAACTCTTGCCCTTTGGATGAAAAAAGTTGCCAACCTCTGTAAAAAGGCCTACGCCAAATCTCCAGATTCTCCAGAATCCGCTTTGGATAACTTCTCTGATGAATTTGAGGCCATCCACGAAGAAGTTCGCACTCTTGCCCTCAAATATCCAGTTCCAGGCATTTAATTTTCATTTTCCTACCCCTGTTAAATACCTCCTCAAACTCCAAAGCACTTGCTTTTTTCGTAAAAGTGTGCTATAATAAAGGCAGTGTCCTACACATCCCATATTGAGGAGGTACCTTAAAATGAAAAAGCTATTTTGTCTCATCATCGCGGTTTTTACCGCACTGGCACTCGTTCCTACCGCATCCGCATCCACGTATAACGCCATCTACTTTCGTGATGTTCAGCCTACCCATTGGGCTTACGGCTACGTCACATACGCCGCCGCACAAGGCCTGATCGTTGGCTTCAACGACGGCACCTTTGCGCCCGACGGCGCCCTGACCGAGGCGCAGTGTGCACAAATCGTGTACAACTGCCTTGGTCGCAGCAACAACTATTACGGAAGCAGCTACGGCAACTACCAGTACAACAACTACAGCAACTACGGCAACCAGTACAACTACGGCAACTATTGGTACAGTGACGCTGTTGCGTTCGTCGAACGCAACAGTAACATCAGAATCTCGCCAAATCAAACTGCCACGCGCAGTTTCGTTTGCGTCCTGATTTTCGAGTTCACAAACGCCGGCCGTGGCTCCACCTACTACGGGGATCAAGGGAGCTACTACGGCTACAACACTGGCAACGGATATGGCTACGGCTACAACAGCTACAGCTACTACACCCGTTTTTCGGATTGCTACCAACTCCCTGCCGCCACACAACAAGCCATAAGCTGGTGCCAAGCAAATGGCATAGTAAATGGCTTCAGCGACAATACCTTCCGCCCCTACGACACCCTCACCCGGGCTCAAGGGGCTAAGGTGTTTAGTATCACCCATCAAATCTTCTGGCAATACGGAGGCAGTGGCAGCTACTACTACGGCGACTCCGCCGCCAGTATGCTCACCTACGCCGAAAGTTTATACCTCACTGCTGACCTGGAGGATACGTCCACTAGGAACGAGTACCGTGAAACACTTACGGTGTACGGCCGCAATTCACAGAAGTATGTATACATCTTCCGCGGTCAATGGTACGAAGGCAGCCGCACCGTCACTAGCGACTACGTACGGGGCCAAATCAGCAATATCGCTAACGGTGTGACACAAAAAGAGCTCTGTCAGGTCGCCTGCCAGGTCACCGGCAACTATGCCAAAGACCTCGGCTGGCGCATCACCGACATCGGTGAATGGCCATCTTATGATAAAAGCAGAGGTGTCTATTGGCACAGATTAAAAATAACCAATAATCGCACCACCCTGGAGTTTCTCTGCGGCGGCGAGAGCTATTACAAAGAGGCCAATTGGTTCATTATTGTAGAGAGTGGCAATAATTCTTACAACTCCTACAATTACAGCTACAACTCCAACGGCTTCCGATCGCTAAGCTCCAGAGAAGAGGTCAAAGATCTCATCAGAAACTGGAGCTACTAATCAAGGACACTACCCACCCCCGCTCACCGAGCGGGGGTTTTCCTTTCCCAAAATTACATCAAAAAATAATCTTGACACACAGTCAAGTTTATTTCACATGGTGGAGCGTAGGAGAATCAAACTCCTGACCTCGGCAATGCGAATGCCGCGCTCTATCAGCTGAGCTAACGCCCCATATTCCATATTATATCACAAAAAATAGCCTTTTTAAAGGCCATTTTTTGTGATATTCTACCGCTTCGAGAACTGCTCGCGTCGTCGCGCAGAACGCAAACCATATTTTTTGCGTTCCTTTTCGCGTGGATCGCGCTTCATCATCCCAGCCTTCTTTAATACTGGGCGCAAATCAGGCGCCTCAGTCACAAGAGCTTTCGAAATCGCTAGCTTGATTGCATCAACTTGCCCCGCCAAGCCACCACCTTTTACCAAAATCGTAATATCGTACTCTTTTTGCTTCTCAGCGAGAGCTAGCGGATCTGTAATCTCTGCAAGGTATGTCTTATTACCAGACAAATACTCCAACGCCGGCTTATCATTGATAATGATACCACCTTTGCCCTTATAGAGTCGTGCCGTAGCCGTAGCAGCCTTGCGCCGACCAAATCCATATGTATATTTCTTCGTGGTTGCCATTATTTAATCTCCTTTGGGTTTTGCGCCGCGTGAGCATGCTCTGCACCATCAAAGATGCGCAAACGCTTCATCCGCTCTGCAGCTAATTTATTCTTCGGCAACATTCCCTTCACCGCTTCACGAATCGCTCGCGATGGATCCTTTTCAATTACCTCTTCAAGTTTTAGCTCAGTCAACCCACCAGGAAAACCACTGTGCCTATAATACATCTTTTTAGTCATCTTATTGCCAGTGACTACGATATTCTTCGCATTCGTCACTACCACATAATCACCATTGTCGATGTGTGGCGTATAAGTCACTTTCGACTTACCCATCAGCTTATCAGCAATTACTACTGCCAATTTACCTAAAGGCATCGAAGAAGCATCAATCACCCACCATTCGCGCTTAATTTCTGTTCCTTTTTGAGAATAAGTTTTCATTATTTATCCTCCTTTTTCGCTGCCTTCGCAGCTGGCTTCTTCTCTGCTTTAGCAGGTTTCTCAGCCTTTTTCGACTCTTCAGCCGGCTTCTTTGACATCGCTTCTAAATCAATGTCATCAACAAAGCTAATCGTACCCATTTCCGCGTTATCACCCCTGCGGAACCCAGCTCGCTCAATCCTGAGATAGCCAGAATCACGCTTAATCTGCGGAGCAATCACGTCCACCAAAAGCGTTGCCGCTTCCAAATCGTTCAAACGCGCAATAATTAAACGGCGATTAGCCAATCCGCCCTTCCGAGCCATCGTAATCAATTTCTCGGTCGAACGACGAATTTCCTTCGCTCGCGCTAAAGTCGTAGTTATAGATTGATATTTTACCAGAGAGCACATCAGCCCACGCGTCAGCGCCAACCTCTGGTCAGTTTCACGGCCAAATTTTCGGCCTTTATATCCGTGGCGATGCATATTAAAGATTTAACTCCGTTAACTTTTCTTTCACTTCGTCCAACGCCTTTGTCCCAAATCCCTTCAAGTCTTTCAAATCAGTCTCTGAAAGAACCACAAGATCCCGAACGGTCTTAATATCATTATTAAGCAATGCGTTAGCCGTACGAGCCGACAAATCCAACTCTTCAATCGGCAATAACAAGCCACCGTCATCCTCATCTTCATTAAGACCAGGAGCCGGAGCCGACTCAACTCTTGTCTTGCCCGCAAGCGCAGTATATTGATTAATTAAAATCGCTGCCGCTTCCTCAAAAGCTTCCTTTGGCGTCATTGTACCATCGGTATCTATCGTCAAAGTCAACTGTTGCAAATTGGTATCTTGCCCTACACGAGTATTCTCCACCTTATAGCGCACTCTAAGCACCGGTGTAAATACCGCGTCTACCGCAATCATATCACTATGCAGTCTATCTGAGCTCGACTGGTCAATCGGTAAATAACCTCGCCCAGTTTCCACCACAAAGTGCATCTTAAGCACGGTATTCGGATCGTCGATATGACAAATCGTCTGGTTCGGATTGGCAATTTCTACATCCGACGTGAGCTTTATATCTCCCGCCACAACTCTCTTATCGCCATCCTTTTCAGACTGCTGATTGCCCTGGATTTCCAGGCTCAATTCCACAGGCGCGTCAGTATGACATTTAAACCTAATATTCTTAAGATTCAACATGATGTCTACTACATCTTCTCTTACGCCTGGTACAGAAGTAAATTCGTGCGTAACGCCTTCAATCGAGAACGATGTAATCGCCGCACCTTTTACACTAGAAAGCAACACTCTACGCAAAGAATTACCGAGGGTATTCCCATAGCCGTAATAAAGCGGCTTAATGACAAACTCAGCACTATTTTCACCAAGGTCATTTACCTCAGCCAAAGTTGCTTCGTGAATGTTTTTTGTAGTCATATCCTTGTTCTCCTTAACGTGAGTAATACTCAACGATTAGTTGTTCGTTAACGCCAGCTTCCGCCTCTTCACGCTTCGGAAGACCAGCAACTTCAATTTTCATTTTCTTCGCGTCGACCTTTAACCATGAAAGCGGCGTTGCATTCGATGCACCCACAATGTTCGGAAGATTTTTGAAGTATTCAGTTTTAGCAGATTTCGGACGAACTTCAAGAACATCACCCGGGTTCAAACGAATTGAAGGAATGTCAATTCGACGACCGTTCAATAGAAAATGTCCATGCGACACTAGCTGACGAGCCTGCCTACGCGTCAAAGCAAATCCTGCACGATAAATCGCATTATCTGCCCTGCGTTCCAAAAACTCTAAGAGCTTCTCACCAGTCAAACCTTCAGCTGCCACAGCTTCTTTCATCAACTTAGCAAATTGCTTTTCAAGCAAGCCGTACATTCTACGTACTTTTTGCTTCTCGCGGAGCTGCGTTAAGTACAAACTACCACTACGCACCCGCATATCACCGTGTTCACCTGGAATCCCAGACTTCTTCGCCATTACTTTATGCGCTTTTGGCGCTAAAGCATAGCCCTCACGACGACTCTGTTTTACAATTGGAGAATGATCCCTAGCCATTACGGTTTCCTTTCTCCCTTCGGTCGCACGCCACCATGTGCAATCGGGGTAACATCAGTAATACTATCAATTTTAATCCCTACTGTCGAAATCGCTCTAATTGCCGCATCACGCCCCAAGCCAATTCCAGATACATAAACATCTACTGAATTGAGCGCGTGATTTTTCTTCGCCAATTCTAAAGCTTTCTCCGCCGCTACGCCAGCCGCAAAAGCCGTACCTTTTTTCGAACCACGAAAACCATTTGCGCCTGCAGACGAAGCTGTCAAAACCCCGCCAGTTTTATCGGTCACACTAATAATCGTGTTGTTAAAAGTCGCCTGGATGTGCACAGCACCGCTATTTACAATCCGCTTGCCTTTCTTAGCTGCTTTAGTCTTTGGAGCCTGAACGTCCTTAGCTTCAGCGACAGCAGTAGTCTTAATTTCTTCTTCTGCCATATTCGCTCCTTAAGTTTTACTCGCTGCTTTAGGTTGTGCACCACCGACCGCGATCGCCTTACCCTTACGAGTACGTGCATTCGTACGAGTACGTTGGCCGTTGACTGGTAATTTAGCCTTGTGGCGGATACCCTTGTAGGAATTTATATCCTTTAAGCGTTTAATATTATTGCTCACGAGGCGCCTCAAATCACCTTCAACATGATATTTCGCGGAAATAATGTCGTTGATTTTTTGTTCGTCAGCCTCGGTGAGATCCTTTACCCGAGTGGTAGGCTCGATTTTAGCCTCCGCAAGGATTTTTCTACTGGTCGTGCGTCCAATTCCGTAAACATAAGTAAGCGCAATCCACACTTGCTTATCGGAAGGAATCACAACGCTAGCTATTCTAGCCATATTTAACCCTGCCTTTGCTTATTCTTAGGTTTTTTCTTGTTGATGACACGTAGCACACCTTTACGACGTACAATAATATCATCAGGCGAGATTTTCTTAACACTTGCACGTACTTTCATGTGTTAAAATTATCCTTTCCTATTATAAGGTTATGTTTTGAAATCATAACTTTATGATTTTGCCATTTCTACCCCTGTATTTCACAAGGCCGAAAAAACATAACCCGTTGATATTAATCTTTAAGTCGAAAGCTGATTCTGCCCTTTGTAAGATCGTAAGGGGTTAACTCAACCTCGACTCTGTCACCCGGAACCAAACGAATATAATTCTTCCGCATTCGTCCGCTCATATGGGCAACAATAATATGACCATTCTCGAGTTCAACCCGAAACTGGGTATTAGGCAACGCCTCAACAACGGTACCTATGAGTTTAATCACTTCCTTTTGACTAGCCATAAATTACTCTCCCATTATATCACAGAAACCAGCTCTCGTAAAGACTAAAATAGGAATTTGTTTGCATTGAGCAAGCCCAGGAATAAAAAATATTTTCACAAGGCGAGTACGGTACTGAAATACCGGCGCAGCCTTGCCTGAAAATATTTTTTATTCCTGGCGCGAAGCGAACCGCAAACAAATTCCTATTTTAATCTTCTACAAGTACTGCTCTGGTAAACTGCCTGGAAAGATATGTCCCTTTACTTTGCGACCACTCTCCCGTACAAGAAATCAACGTCACCGACTCTTTCCCCGCCACCGGCGTCCTCGCCGCAGTTTTCATATATTCATTTGAATCATCCAAAGACACCGATGTATTTTCTACTACCTCATAATTAAATATCTCGCCATCCCCCCGCTGCACCGTGATAATATCTCCTTTTGCCAAATCCGGCAAATTCTTAAACACCCCGTGCACATGCGGCCCGCCGTTGTGTCCATCTATAATCATCGTACCACCCTGGCCAGGCTTACCCGAACCATCATACCACCCCACATCAAATATATTATTTGGCGTGTCTAATTCGCCACTTGAATTAACCCCCATCGGCAAAACCCTTGCCTTCACTACACCAAGCTTCTCCACCGAAAGATATCTTGGTCGGTCCGCCGCCACTACATATTCCTTCACTTCATCGTCAGTCGGCTTAACTTCAATCAATTCATCATTGTCATTATTTACCTCTGCTACCGCCCGCTCGCTACCTTCTTTTTCACTATAATAACTGCCCTCAAAAGTCGCCACCCTTATAAAGAACACCAAAAACAACACACCAAGTATGGCCCACACAGACCACTTTACAATACTGCGCCACCCTTTAATCTTTAAGCTCATCCTTAAAATCATCGTAAGTTATCATTAACGCACGAGAATCGATCGACCTCAAATTCTCCAACGCCACCGTCACCACAATCAAGAGCCCAGTGCCCGAAATGGAAAGCCCAATCGGTGCACCAGTCATAACAATAAATATATAATCCGTGATAAACGGCAACATCGCCACTAAGCCAAGCGCCAACGCGCCAAACAAATCCAAACGAGTCACCACTTTACCAAGATAATTCGCCGTCGCAATCCCCGGCCTTACCCCCTCAATAAACCCGCCTTGTTTCTGTAAATTATCCGCAATCTCTTTTGTATTAAAAATAATCGAAGTGTAAAAATACGTAAACAAGAACACCAGGATAAAGTAAAGTGCAGGATACACAAACCACTGTCCAGTAATACCATCTGGATAAATTGTCGAGAAATTACTCGCCGACGGCGCCGAGAACACAGTCACCAATGATTCACCAAATTCATTTCCAGGATTCACCGTCATAATCACCTGCCCCACCAAAGCCGGCAACGATAGAAATGCCGTAGCGAAAATCACCGGAATCACGCCCGCTGCAATCATCTTAATTGGCAAAATCGACTTAATGCCACCATAAGACGAATTGCCATGTACACGCTTAGCATAATTTATCGTAATAATCCTCTGCGCCTCATTCAACTTCACCAAGAAGTAAATCACTATCAACATTGCCACTGTAAACCCAAGTACAATCCAAAATGTCGTAGGATCTACCGGAATCTCCAACCACCCAAACAAGTTCAAGGCACCGTTGCTTGTATCAAACAACCTCGCGCCTAAAGCCGTCATTGTTGTCGGCAACTGCGAAATAATCGAAGCAAAAATCAATGTCGAAATACCATTACCAATGCCCTGCTCCGTAATCAACTCACCCATCCACATCAAAATCATCGAGCCTGCTGTCATAGCGGTCACCGAAAGCACCCAATCTCCTGCCGTCGGCACAAACTCTGTCGCCAAATTCGCCGCCACAGTTGATTGATATAATATATAGATATATGCTATGGACTGCACAATCGCCAAAGGCACGGTCAAAATCCTTGTCCATTGGTTAATCTTACGCCGCCCAGTCTCGCCATCATTAGATAGCTCCTCTAGCCGCGGAATCGCCTTAGTCAAAAGCTGCACTACAATCGAACCAGTAATATATGGTGAAAGCCCCACCAATATAATACTAAACGACGCCAACCCACCACCGGAAATCAAATTCAAAAAGCTCGAAAAATCCGACTTATCCATTAAATTCGACACCGCTTCTTTGAAAGTCGAAGCATCACCCATCGGCACAGGAATCTGTGCGAGTATCCGATAGGCCACAATGATACCAAGAATAGTAAATACGCGCTTAAACATATCTTTATTCTTTAGGGATTTAAAAATCGTCTTGAAATGCATAATAACCTCTGTCTTCTATCCATCATATCACATCCCCCATAAAAAATAAAGGGCTTAGCGCCCTTTATTTTCCTATAGGTTTTCTAAATCTTCCTCGGTCGGTACTTTTGAATCCGGCTGTTCAAAATCCGACAAAGGCGCTACGCCAGTTCCTACTGGAATCTTGCGACCAATAATCACATTTTCCTTCAAACCTTTCAGCCTATCGACGCGACCATTAATTGCCGCATTGATAAGTACCCGCGTAGTATCCTGGAAGGATGCTGCAGACAAGAACGAATCCGAGAAAATCGACACCTTAGTAATACCAAGAAGCAAATTCGTATAAGTCGCTGGCTTTTTGCCCTCAGCTTCAAGCTCGCGATTCTCCATCACGACTGCCGCCTTAGAAGTAATATCACCAGAAACAAACTCAGAATCGCCTGGATCATTAATTTGCACCCTAGAGAACATCTGTCGCACCAAAATCTCAAGATGTTTCGGCGAAATCTCGTGTCCTTGTGCTGCGTACACATTCAGAACGTCATTCATAATATAACGCTCAGTCGCTTCTACACCCTTATACTTCAAGAGATCTTGCAAGTTAAGCGAACCTGTGGTCAATCTATCACCGGCTTTCACGGAATCGTTAGATTTTACTACCATCTCCGCATCACCAGGAATCTCAATCCTCACCGATGCGCCTGCCGAAGCTACCAAGATAACCGCGCCTTTCACTAGCTCTACTATACCATCACGAGGAGCCTTAATAGCAGCATTATCGCCACTCTTCTTCACCAAAGTTGCTCCAGCTTTTACGCTTTCACCATCTTTTACTACAGGCTTACGGCTCCCAATCTCAAACCGCTCCACCGAACCAGCCTGCGGAGTAATCTGTGCTACATAATGATTACCGTCTTCCCAAACTTCTACCACACCATCAATCGGTGTAATATAAGCCTGGCCTTTCGGGTTACGTGCCTCTAACAACTCTTCCACACGAGGAAGACCACGCGCGATTGCACCAGAACCCGCCACACCAGAGCCGTGCTTCGTATCAAGCGTCAGCTGCGTACCAGGCTCACCGAGAGACTGTGCCGCAATCACACCCACCGGCTCGTATGCCGCCACCAACTCACGAGTAGACATGTCCACACCGTAAGCTTTACGCGGAATGCCATCTACCGCCGTAGTGGACAAGATAGATTGAATCTTTACCGCCTCAACTTTCTCATCGGCTTCAATCTGCTCAGCTGTTTCTTTGGTAATCAGTTCGTCTGCCTCAAGATAACCAGGCACCGGCTCAGCCGTATAACGCCCGTTCAATCTCGCAGCAAAACCAATACCAGACAATTCTGTTTCATTACGGTAAACCGTAAAGCCAGGATCTTCTGCTTCTTCGTCAGTAGTAAATACATCTTGCGATACATCTACCAAACGTCTTGTCAAATAACCAGAGTCTGCCGTACGAAGCGCCGTAGACACCTGCCCTTGACGTGCACCCCGTGTCGCAATAAACGATTCAAGCGTATTCAAGCCTTTCTTGTAGCTAGATTTGACCGGAAGCTCGATTTCATTATTGTTAATATCCACCATGATACCAATTTCCGCCGAAGCCAATTTGATATTAGAGATATTACCACGCGCACCGGAGTTCACCATCACCGCAATATCAGTATCCATTTCCGCCAACTTGCTCTGCAAGAATTCAGAAATCTTCTTATCAATATCGCGCCAGTTTGCAATCGTCAACTTATATCGCTCTTCCTCAGTCACCAACCCGTCATTGAATTGCTGCTGAATCAAAGCTGTCTTTGCATCACCTTCCGCGATGAAGTCATCAATTTCATCATAAGTCGGGTAATCATCTTTCGCCGTAGAAATCGAAGCAATCGTTTCATACTCAAAAGCCAAATCTTTCAAATCATCAGCGGTTTTCACCATTACCTCCGAACCATAAAGGTCGAAAATATCCGCCATTACTTTAGAAAGATGTTTCTTAGTTTGCACCGAATTATCATACGGATAATCTTTCGGCAAAATCTCGTTGAAAATCACACGCCCCAAAGTAGTATTGCGAATTTCCTTCTTGGCAAATACCCGAATCGGCGTCTGCAAAGCAATGATGCCCTGCTCGTATGCCATTTCCGCCTCATAAACCGACGAAAATGCCTTCGGATCACCTTGATCAGTACCAGGCTTATCATACGTCAAGTAATACGCCCCCAGTACCACGTCCTGATAAATCGCAAGTACTGGCGAACCATCAGCTGGCTTCAACAAATTCTTCGAAGCCGACATCAATTCTCTCGCCTCAGCTTGCGCCGCATCAGATAAAGGCAAATGCACCGCCATTTGGTCACCATCATAGTCCGCATTAAACCCAGAAGCCACCAATGGATGTAATTTAATTGCCTTACCATCAATCAATCTCGGCTGGAATGCCTGCACCGACAAACGGTGTAGCGACGGAGCACGGTTCAAAAGCACATATTTACCTTTGATTACTTCGTCCAAAGCATCCCACACTACAGTCTCTTTCGCCTCAATCAATCTTGAAGCTGCACGAATATTATTGGCATATTCATTGCCAATCAACCAAGAAATCACAAATGGCTTAAACAACTCTAACGCCATCTGCTTTGGCAAACCGCATTCATGTAATTTCAATTCCGGACCTACCACAATCACCGAACGCCCAGAATAATCTACACGCTTACCCAAAAGATTCTGGCGGAATCTACCTTGTTTACCCTTTAACAAATCCGAAAGTGATTTCAATTTCCTTCTACCATTTGTCGAACTTGCTCCTCTCGAACCATGCGACGCCGAATTGTCAATCAAGGCATCCACCGCCTCTTGCAACATTCGCATTTCGTTGCGACAAATCACCTCTGGCGCGTTCAAGTCAATCAACTTCTTCAAACGATTATTACGATTAATCACTCTACGATACAAATCGTTCAAATCGGAAGTCGCGAACCGCCCACCAGGCAACGCAATCATCGGCCTCAGGTCTGGCGGGATTACCGGAATCACCGTCAATACCAAATCCGTCGGTTGAATACCTGCAGATTGCATACCCTCAAGCGTCTTCAAACGTTTTTGAATCTTTTTCTCTCTCTGACCTTTTGCCCCTTCTTCCTCTTTATGCAAATCTTCAATCAACTTATCAAGGTCAATCTCTTCAAGCATTTTCTTAATCGCAGTAGCACCCATTTCTACCGTAATCAAATCTTCATACTCTTCCGGCAAATTGCGATAATCCGTCTCAGAAATCACACCACCTTTTTTAAACGATTCCAGCATCGCCTTACGCGCAAGATAATCACTCTCTAAATCTTGCAACTCTTTTGTCTGGGCCTCAGCTAGCGCCTTAACATCTGCACCGTCTTCTTTCGACTCCTTCTCATAGCGAATCCGAATCGCATCGCGCGCAGCATGAGTTTGGCCTTCAAGCGACTCCAACATCGCCTTTATTTCATCTGTCTTAGCATCCGTAATCAAATACGTCGCAAAGTACACCACTCGCTCAATATTCTTCACGGTCACGTCTAAGAGCAAACTCAAAGCCGATGGGATGCCACGCATAAACCAAATATGCGCTACCGGTGCTGCCAAGGCAATATGCCCCATACGTTCACGTCTAGTGATTGACTTCGTTACTATATTACCTTCTTTATCTACCGGCACTTCACGAATCCGCGCGTTCTTCAGTTTCGCATCATGCGGATTTATGTCCTTCGTTGGTCCAAAAATCTTTTCACAAAACAACCCATCTCTTTCAGGTTTTTGTGTACGATAGTTGATGGTCTCTGGCTTAGTCACCTCACCATAGCTCCAGTTCAAAATATCGTCTCGGCTCGCCACCGTTAGTCTAATCGAATCAAAATCCGAAGCGCTGATAAAATTATCCATCCACGCCATATTAGAACTCCTCTCCGAGGTCAACTGTACCATCGCCTTCATCAACCTCTGTTATTTCTACACCCTCTTCCGCCATCATCGCCTCCATCTCTGATTCATCAAGGTCGACAATCTGCGGATTGGTTTCTTTTTTATGCTGATCATAAATAGATTGGTCATCCTTTGATTTTTCAATCTCTTTCGAAGTCCTCTCTATCACGTCTCCAGCGTCCGCCGCTTCACCGTGATCAAGCAAATCTACCTTTAAGCCCAAACCCTGTAGCTCTTTCACCAAAACGTTAAACCCTTCTGGCAACTTCGGGCCTTCAATCGGCTCATGTTTGATGATAGCTTCGTACGCTTTAGCACGCCCATACACATCATCTGACTTTATCGTCAACATTTCCTGCAAAGTAGTAGCTGCACCATACGCTTCCAGCGCCCAGACTTCCATTTCCCCAAATCTCTGACCACCATTCTGCGCCTTACCACCAAGTGGCTGCTGTGTCACCATCGTATATGGCCCTGTCGAACGTGCATGAATCTTATCTTCCACCATATGGTGAAGTTTCAATATGTGCATCACGCCCACAGAAGTCCGCTCATTAAATGGCTCACCAGTCAAGCCATCATAAAGTTGCACTCTTCCGTCTTCAGCAAAACCAGCCTTTTTCAATTCTTCTGAAATCTTTTCATCTGGTACACCATTAAATGATGGGGTTGCCACCTTATAGCCAAGCGCCCGCGCTGCCATACCAAGATGCGTTTCAAATAGCTGCCCCAAATTCATACGAGAAGGCACGCCCATTGGTGAAAGTACTACATCAATTGGCGTACCGTCTGCCATAAATGGCATATCTTCAGCCGGCAACACACGAGAAACCACGCCCTTATTGCCGTGTCGCCCCGCTAATTTATCACCTACTCCAATCTTACGCATCTCAGCCACAAAAATCTTAATCTGCATAATCACACCAGCCTTAAGATCATGCCCTTGCTCGCGCGTGTAAATCCGTACATCCACTACCTTACCGGTCGTAGAACCATTCATACGCACTGAAGTATCACGCACATCTTTTGCTTTTTCGCCAAAGATAGCTCTCAACAACCTTTCCTCAGAGGATAGCTCTTGTTCACCCTTCGGCGTAATCTTACCCACCAATATATCACCATTTTTCACCTCAGAACCAACTGTCACAATACCATCTTCGCCAAGATGCCTGAGCGAATGTTCTGAAACATTCGGAATGTCTCGTGTCACCTGCTCTGGCCCTAACTTCGTCTCACGCACTTCCACATCAAAATCCTTAATATTGATTGATGTCAAAGTATCGTCTTCAATCAAGCGATTAGAAATTACAATCGCATCATCCATGTTGTACCCACGCCACGGCATAAATGCCACCAAAAGGTCGCGGCCCAAAGCCAATTCTCCATCATTAATTGAAGCGCCCTCAATCAACGTATCGCCTTTCTTCACTTTTTGGCCTCTTGCCACCACACAGCGCTGATTGTAACAACGATCATCGTTCGTCTTCTCAAAATGTTGCAATTTATACTCTCTGTCACCGTCCTTATAAGTCACAATCACACTATCACCATCTGCCTTCTTCACCACGCCACTACCAGATGCCATTATTAACTGTGAAGTGTTCTTAGCGACTTCACGCTCAATACCAGTACCCACAATCGGGTTATCTTGCCTAAGTAGCGGCACCGCCTGCTTCTGCATCGCGCAAGCCATCAATGAACGGTCAACACGGTTCTTCTCCACAAACGGAATCAAACCTGCTGACACGCCCAAAATCTCTTTGTGCGCCGCGTCAATGTGCGTCACACGCTCAGCTTCCACCTGGGAAGGCGTACCATGCACCCGAGCCGATACCCAATCTTCCACGAACTTACCGTCTTTGTCTAGTTTCACCGACGCATCCGCGATAATCATATCGTTCTCAGTGTCAGCGTCCATATAGACCACCTCATCTGTCACCTTACCATTTTTCACTACACGATAAGGCGCCTCAATGAACCCATATTCGTTAATCCTAGCATAAGTCGCAAAGTTCAACACCAAACCTACGTTTCCACCTTCTGGCGTCTCTACCGTACAAATACGGCCATAATGCGTCGGGTGCGCGTCCCGCACATCAAAACCAGCCCGCTCTCTAGTTAAACCACCAGGACCCATTGAGCTCAAGCGCCTCTTATGCGCCAATTCTGAAAACGGATTTACTTCGTCCATCAACTGCGAAAGCTGTGATGTGGCAAAAAATTCTTTCACCGCCGCCACTACCGGGCGAGAATTCAAAAGCTGCGAAGGAGTTACCTCATCGAGGTTCGCCATTGACATCCGGTCAAGGATATTACGCTGCAAACGCAACATACCCAAACGGAATTGCCTCTGTACCAATTCGCCCACCAATTTCACACGACGATTCGACAACGAATCAATATCGTCTACCGGATCTTGCGTGTTATTTAGTCTAATAATTTCAGCGATAATCGCCACCACATCGTCCATCTGAAGCGTACGATGAGCCGGATCGTTCGGCGTGTCAAATCCCAGCCTGCGATTCATCTTAAAGCGCCCCACATTGGAGTAATCATAACGCTTCGGATCAAAGAAAGTCCGCTCAATCATCGACCTTGCATTTTCCACCGTCGCAAGATCACCAGGTCGTAACCTTCTATAAACTTCTAACAAAGCTTCACCCTGACTTGACGTCGTATCTTTCTCCAAAGTCGCCGCGATGTAATTCTTCTCACCGGTGTCAATGTCTTTGAACCTATCAATTATCTCCGGCTTAGTAAGGCCCAAAGCCCGCAAAAACGTCGTCACCGGAATCTTCCTGCGCCTATCAATTTTTACATAAATTGCGCCATTTGCTGCCGTCTCAAATTCCAACCAAGCTCCGCGCCCAGGAATCACCTTTGCGCCATAATAACGCTTCAACCCTATCGTCTCTGCATTAAAAAACACGCCAGCCGAGCGAATCAACTGCGACACGATGACTCTTTCCGTACCATTGATGATGAAGGTCGCCCTATCGGTCATCCACGGATAGTCACCAAAGTAAATATCCTGTTCCTTTTTCTCACCCGTTGATTTATTCTCAAGCTCCACCAACACGTGCAGCGGCGCCTCGTAAGTCGCAAGATTATACTTCGCTTGCTCCTCACTCTCCTTTGGATTTTTAAAATAATAATCTTTGAACCTTAGCGAAAGCTTCTGCCCAGTGTAGTCGTCGATTGGATTCAACTCAGCAAAAACTTCCCTAAGTCCATTTTTGACAAAATCTTCCCACGAATCTTTCTGATGAGCAGTAAGATCCGGAATCGGAAGAGCTTGGTCACCTTCGGTGAAAAATACCCTTTCACCTGACTTCGGTTTTGTAGCCATTCTACCTCTTTTTATTAGTGTTATTAGTATCTTTTTTGATAATTCCCTAAAGCAGGGTAACTCCATCCCTACTTCAAAGAATCATCTCAGCGCCGAAGACTACTGCCCGCCTTCCCTCATCTAGCTGCCAACTATCAGAGGTATAAGAAAAACAAGGCACACTACTTCTCATCTCATTATAGCACACTTTATCAAATTTTTCAAGAGTTTTCTTTGTTTTCCACACCCCGCCTTATTATTCCGCCCCAGTTAATCTCTTAAATATTTTTCACCAAAAAATGCCTCAACGGAAGGCATTTTCTAGACATAGATAAGCTCTCAACACTCTCTTATATTGTTACAAGCCGACTCGCAGTTAGTTAGCTTACATACCATTATAACCATAAAAATATTATTGTCAATACCATTTTTCAAAAAAGCTAAAACGAAAACTGCAAAACTCCTCACGATAGAAACGAGCCACCTTACGTGGCTCGCTTCCACCATACTGACCTCGCGGAGACAACACGAACTCCAATAACCCGCGTCAGATATCTAAATCATCTAAATCTGCCAACTCGGCGCGAGTTTTCTCCGCCAACTCGGAAGATTCATCGTCGTCTAGCACGTCGTCCAAATCGTCTTCACTACCTTCATCCTTTGCGTCCTCGGCAACGTGATGCCCACGATCATCACCATTGCTCCCTTCTTCTTCGCGACCAACTTCCACGTCGCCTTCACCCGTGCTAACTATTTTCAAATTGTACCTTGCATCTTGCTTGGTACCGAGTGCCCTTAGTAGCACTCTAATCGCCTGTGCCGTCACGCCACGCTTGCCGATAATCCGCCCCACATCTTCTGGGTCTACGGTCAAGGTTAACAGTACGCCTTTTTCGTCAATTTTACGCTCAACAACTACCTTATCAGGATTATTTACGAGGGTTTTTACGATATATTCTACGAATTGCTGGTCGATAGTAGCCATGTATTTCTCCATTTAGTTGTTAATACTACCATTATAGCACACAAATCAAAAGCCGGACAACATTTTTTAACAAAAATCGCGCTATCCGAAAATTCCAAACATAGCGCGACCTGTAAATTACTCAGCTTTTTCTGTAGCTTCTGTGGCTTCCGCTGGAGCCTCTGGAGCCTCCACGGCTTCAGCCGGCTCTTCTTTCGGCTGGTTCTTCCTCAACTTATCAGCGTGCTTTGCCACCGCCTTCTTTGCGGCAGGCTCTTTGTACCACTTTGGTAACTTCACCCCATTTTTCTTCAGAATGAAAGCTACACGAGAGCTTGGTTGTGCACCATTGCTTAAGTATTTCTCCACCATTTCCTTATCGAGGGTTAAAGCCTTCGTTTGAGGGTTATAATTGCCGACCTCAGCCACTACACGCCCCGACAAAGGGTGGCGCTGCGCTTCTTGGACGACTATCCGGTACGTAGGGTAATGCGCCCGGCCATTACGTTGCATACGAATCGCTAGCATTTTTTCTCCTTTAATCTAATATTTCCGCCATTATAGCACATTTTAATTAAGATTTCAACTTCCTATTGTACATCCTTACCCCCTCTTCCGCTGCCTTAGTCTGCGCTTCTTGTTTAGAATGTCCCGTACCCACTCCCTTTAATTTGTCCCCCACATACATTCCCACCGTAAAGACCTTATCATGGTCTGGGCCCTCTTCTTTCAGAGTACGGTACACCGGCGTCACCCCATCTACCTTCTGCGCCAATTCCTGCACATATGACTTCGGATCACGCCACAGCCCCTCCTCAATAATCGCATCCGTCTTCACCAAAATATGTTTATAAATAAAATCTCTCGCCACATCATAACCTTGATCCAGATAAATCGCACCAATCACGGCTTCAAAACAATCCGCCAAAATCACATCATGCGCCCGCTCCGAGCCATGTTTCTCACCCTTAGACAGTCTCACCAGAGGCTCATATCCCAATTCTTTCCCAGCATCACCGATAGATTCCGTCCTCACTAACGCCGCCCGAATCGCCGTCATCACGCCCTCCGGCTGATCATAATTTCTAAACAAGAAATCCGATGACACCAATTCCAGCACCGCATCCCCCAAGAACTCTAATCTTTCATTATGCTCATGCACTTGTTTATGCTCGTTCACATAACTCCGATGCGTCAAAGCCGTCACTAATAAATCAATATTATTAAAATCAAAACCTAACTTCTCTTTCGCAAATTCCCGATATGGTGTAATATCCATTTTTTTCCTTTCTAATAATCTCCTGCTCTTATTTTTTTCTTTGCGACCAACATTAATTTCCCAATATCTTCGTACTCAATCATATCCAACGCCTCAGCAAACGAAAACCACTTTATCCCTTTCATCCATTTCTCCGGCGTAGGCATCTCGTGACTATCTAAAGCCTGCACAAGATAAATCTGTGTCGTCATCAGCACCAATTTATCCAACCTACGATATTTAAAATGAATCTTCCCTAGCCAAGTCAATACTGACACGTTTTTGAGTCCCGTCTCCTCTTCAATCTCCCTTCGCGCCGTCATCTTCGCAGTCTCCCCTGGCTCAATATGCCCCTTCGGTATCGTCCACCTTCCCTTAGAATCCTGAATCAATAAAATCTCAATGTCTTTTTTATCTTTTGTAAATCTAAAAACAATCCCGCCCGAAGTTGGCTCTCGCACAATCGCCTGTATCGTAGTTTTTTTACGAAAAACCGCCGACTTAATCTTGTCGAGAGTCGATTCCTTAACCTTATCAGTCGGCAACGCCTCCGGCACCTTTAACGCTCTCCGCGCTAACGGTTCGCTTGCGTTTGCCAAACTCCTAGACGCTCCACCGCTACTGACCGTCCTATGAGCTGGCCCCTTCAGCGGCTTCGGTGGTTTCGGTGATCTTACTCTTTGATTCATTTTCTTTTTCAACAATTCCGAGCTTCTTATACGCCGTCCCGAGCACGCCGTTAATAAATTTCGACGAGTTCTCCGAACCAAACGCTTTCGCCAGCTCTACAGCTTCATTTATCGCTACCTTCGGTGGTATGGTGTCACCACACTCCGAAAGCTCATATAGCCCCATCCGCAAGACGTTTCGATCTATTGCTGCAATAGAACTTATCGGCCACTCTGGCGCCATTGGCTGAAGTGCCTCATCCAAAGTTTCAAAATTATCCAAAACTTTGTGCGCCAAAGCATAGACGAACTCAGTATCACCGAGCGTCTTCTCGTATGGCTCTATATTCTTCGCAACAATCACGTCCAAATCGACTTCTGGGTCTTTTGCAAGAGTCCGCAATTCATATTCGTACAGACTTTGTAAAACAATTACTCTACCTAAATGTCGATTGCTAGCCATATATTTTAATCTTCTTTTCTTTTTAATGCTTTTTTATTAGTTTTAACTTTAAGATTCGGGGTTTTCTTCTTAGTCTCAAACGCTTTTACCGGAGAAGTCTTGTTTACTCTCCGCGCCAACGCGAGCCTAAGATGACTACGCCGAAGCCCAGTCTTGCGTGGGCTACTCTGTTTCTTAGGTTCAGGCATTTTACTCCTTTAATAATAGATAATTTTCACCATTCTATCACGTTTTTCTATTTTCCGCAATACCTGCCCTCTATTTTGCTGCCACTTAAGCCTTTTCCAGTTTTTTCAGCGCCCGCTTAATCGCCGGCCTATCAAACCCCACTATTCGCTCGCCGTTAATTTCCGTCACCGGCACCGCCGCAATGTCTGGATATTTCGTGGCATCTACCTCTTCAAATTCCACCCCCATAGATTCCAGCCAATCCATCAGCGCATGACAATACGCGCACGTTGTTGTTGTATACACTTTTATCATAAGTTCATTATACCATACATTGCAATACCCGCCGCCACTGATACATTAAACGATTCTTTCCTCCCTTTCATCGGTATCTCTACAAACAGGTCAATTATATCATACAACGAATAATCTATTCCGTTCACCTCTTCCCCCAGCACTAACACCACTTTATCTGTCAACTTATCCTTCAAACTAGGGTTATTTAGCGCCAAAATCGGCACATTTTCTATATTATTCTCCAAGCCTACAATTTTCCACCCCTGTTCATGCCTCTTTCTAAGCTCAGAAATTATATCACCACACGAATAAATATCTAGCATTTCTTCTGCACCTAAGGCAGTTTTATGTATTTCGCGATCCAACTTATCCCTTAAATGCGGCAATAGTTCCGCATCGTGCACCCTTGGCGTATATCCAGATAATATTACCTTTTCCACACCCATCCCCTCTGCCGTCCGGAGAATCGCCCCCACATTATATGCCGACCGAATATTATGCAACACCACTATCATTTCCATAAAAATATGATATAATAAAAATCATGAAAAGTCAAAAGAATATCAACGAATCCTTTGAAAACCATAAGCCCAGCCAAACGGCCTTAAGCACATCCGAAAAGGATTTGATTGATGCCTTATTGTCTGGCCAAATCGTTACCATCCCCACCGAAACTGTCGAGGGCTACGCCGTCCGCCTCTGTAACGAATCAGCTATCTACGACCTAATGCGCCTCAAAGACCGCGATTTCACCTCTGGCAAAATTTTCACCCTCGTACCAGAGAGCAAATCCACTATCTCTCAATACACTCTTATTCCGCCCGCCGCCCAACCTCTTATCGACCAATACGTCCCCGGCGAGCTTACCATCATTCTTCCTAAGAATCCCAATTTTATTCACCCCTATTACGACCATTTCACCACTATCGGCATCCGCATCCCCGCTCACTCCCTTTTTAAAACAATCCTACCCCTCACCGGCCCCCTACTCTTAACCTCTGCCAACCCTCGCGGCGGCACCCCTAAATCCACCACCGGCCATCTCCCCTCCACCATCGTAGATTTTACCACTAGTACCCCTAAAATCCTCCGTCAGGGGAATCTCCACCTCAATCTCTCAAAATTACCCCCTATTTCTGCAAAATAAGCTTGACTTTTTTAGCATTTTGTGATACAATTAAGTCATAGAGTACCTTACTGGTACTACTAATACTGTACTTTAATATTTTGAGGAGGAGACATCATGACTACCCATACTACCCATACTACCCCTATCGACCTGAACACCGGCGACATCTATCTGCAAATCGCCGACCGCTGCCTAGAGGCCGCATACGACATGTACCCCAGCATCCGCAAGGATTTGCTGGACGAAAACGGCTTCAACACCGTCGAAGCCTTTATCCGCGCCGAGGGCTCCATTGCCGCCGGCATCGCATCTATCATCCACTCCATGAACGAGTTGGGGGGCAACACCAAGGCCGAGCTGTACGAGAAGATCGTCGAAGAAGTGCTCCACAAGCACCAACACGAAGCGCTCGACGAGCTCAAGGCCGCAGCCGACAAACTCGGCCTCTCGAAAGACGAGAGGGTTGGCCTCGCCACCCTCGCCCTGGAAGCCGTCCACGACCACCGCGTCAGCGAATTCGCTAGCGAGTGGTTCTTCCGCCGCGACTGGTTCAGCAAACAGTGGAGATTCCTGCCGGCGCCGCTCATCGGCCTGGAGGAGTTCAAGAAGAACCTCGTCTTCGTCGAGCCCGTTCTCGAAACCCTAGGGCTAACCGCAAACGATGCCGACCTTGCAGAGGGCTATCGGAAACTCCAGGCACACTACCTGCTAACCAACGGCATCCGGAGCAAGGACACCCTCGAGCGACATCTGCGCACCATCGAGTACGCCCCGGCCCCCGAAAGCGCTTTGACGGTCA
The DNA here is from genome assembly GCA_017406905.1 of Candidatus Saccharimonadota bacterium. Lineage (GTDB taxonomy): Bacteria > Patescibacteriota > Saccharimonadia > Saccharimonadales > Saccharimonadaceae > Nanosyncoccus. The sequence continues at coordinate 243,976 of JAFQXN010000006.1, forward strand.
TCCGTCACTACAGCGCCGCCACAATGGAGTCGATGATGCCCCGCCTCATCCGGCTCCTCGAAGCCAAATCCGCCTTCCCCTGGCTGCTCTGCCAGAGGGCAGCCGTCTAAACGCAAGCGCCGCTTGACTTCCAAGCGGCGCTTTTTCCACCCTTATTCTCAATCAAACCTCCCAAAATATGATATAATATAGAAATGGATAGATACGAACCTCTTAAAATCGAACAAAAATGGCAAAAAATCTGGGCAGACACTGCCGCTTTCAAGGCTACCGAGCAACCCGGCACCCCTAAAATGTTCCTCGCCGAAATGTTTCCCTACCCCTCCGGCGCCGGCCTCCACGTCGGCCACGTCCGCAATTTTACCATCGTTGACGTTCTCACCCGTTTTTATCGCCAGCAAGGACTAAATGTCCTCCGCCCTTTCGGCTACGACACTTTTGGCCTTCCCGCCGAGAATTACGCCATCAAAACCGGCACCGCTCCTCAAGAAATCACCGAGATTAACATCAACAATTTCCGCAAACAAGCCAAACGCCTCGGCTACGCCATCGATTGGTCACGCGAGATTAACACCTCCGACCCCGAATATTACCGTTGGACTCAATGGTGCTTCCTTCAGCTCTACAAAAAAGGCCTCGCCTACCAGAAAGAATCCTACCAATGGTGGTGCCCAGTCGACCAAACCGTCCTTGCTAACGAACAAGTCGAAAACGGCCATTGTTGGCGCTGTGGTCACGAAGTCGAAAAGAAAAAAATGAAACAATGGTTCTTCAAAATCACCGAATATGCCGACGAACTTCTTGAAGAAATCGACAATCTCGACTGGCCCGATAAAATTAAAACCATGCAAAGAAATTGGATTGGTCGCTCCGTCGGCGCAGAAATAGACTTCGCTATTGCACCTGACAAAAAGTTTGCTTCACGTCCTACGGAGGGTGGCCGTCACATTACCGTCTTCACCACTCGTCCCGACACCATTCTAGGCGCTACTTTCCTCGTAGTCGCCCCAGAATACCCTGGCCTCGAATATCTCTTGACCGACGACACCCGCGAAAAGGTTCTCGCCTACAAATTCGCCGCCCTCAAAAAATCCGAAGTCGAACGCCAAGAAAACAAAGAAAAGACCGGTGTCTTCACCGGCTCTTACGCCATTAACCCCGCCACTAAAGAGCAAATCCCAGTCTACGTCGCCGATTACGTCCTCGCCGGCTACGGCACCGGCGCCATCATGGCCGTCCCTGCCTATGATGACCGCGACCGTGAGTTTGCCGAGAAATTCGACCTCCCCGTCGTCCAAGCCGAGCTTATCGACCGTGATCTCTACGGCACCCCTAAAGTCACCTATCGTATGCGCGATTGGCTCATTTCCCGCCAGCGCTACTGGGGCTGCCCCATTCCTATCGCTTACGATAAAGACGGCAATCCTCACCCCATTCCAGAAGACCAACTACCAGTCCTCATTCCAGAGGTAGATGATTACAAACCCGACAATTCCGGCCGCAGCGCCCTCGCTAAAGCCACCGATTGGCTCAAGTGTCAAATCCCCGTCACCGACGAAAAAACCGGCGAGACTCATCTCGAAGAAATGACTCGCGAAACCGACACCCTAGACGGCTACGCCTGCTCTAGCTGGTATCTCTGGCGCTACGCTTCCCCACACGACACCGCTGCCGCCTGGGATCCTGAAGCCATCAAATATTGGGAACCAATCGATTACTACGTTGGCGGCGATCACGCCGTAGCACATCTATTATATATCCGCTTTTGGTGCAAATTCTTCGCCGACGAAGGCTATCTACCTTTCCGCGAACCTATCAAAAAGCTCCTCTATAACGGCTACATCAACGCGCCCGACGGCAAAAAAATGAGCAAGTCCAAAGGCAACGTCATCGACCCGCTCGATGTCATCAATGATGGCTACGGTGCTGACACGCTTCGTACTTATGAAATGTTTATTGGCCCTTACGACCAAGACGCAGCGTGGGACCCCCGCTCTGTCGGCGGCGTCTACCGCTTCCTCAACCGCTGCTGGAATCTAGCGTTTAACCCCGCAGAACGCGAGAGCCTAGCTGAATCAGGCGCTGCCGTATGTCCTAAGGGACATAAAGACTCGGCCAGAGCGGCCCGGAGCGTGCCCGAAGGGCACACGGCAGCGCCTGATTCAGCTGCCAACTCGACTACCATCCGTCATAAAACCATCAAGAAAGTCACCGAAGACATCCACAAATACAACTTCAACACCGCCGTCGCCGCACTTATGGAATATGTCAACGAGCTCTACAAACAAGGCGCCAGCCACGAAGACCTCGTCGTTCTCGCCAAGCTTCTTAAACCTTTCGCCCCGCACCTCGCCTGCGAAATGCTCGAACATCTCCACGCCACCGACGAGTGGCCCACTTGGGACGAAAAATACCTCACCGCCGACACCGTCGAGCTGGTCATTCAAGTCAACGGCAAACTTCGCGCCAAACTCACCGTAGATAAAGCCGCCCTAGACGACGAAGACCAAATCATCGCCCTCGCTCTTGCCGATGACAAAATCCAAAAATACACCACAAACGGTGTCAAGAAAACCATCTTCATCAAGAGAGCTAAACTCATTAATCTTGTCGTATAAGTATAACTTTACGATAAATATTCATAAACTTATCTAAAGTTTTCTTAAAATCATGTTCTTCGGCGATTTTCACCGAATTAACAGAGAAACGCTCGCGTAATTTTTGGTTCTCCAAAATCATAATCACAGCTTCAGAAATCTTAATCACGATTTCAGAATTCTTAATCTTATCTTTTTCAATCAAAAATCCATTTTCATCATTGCGACAAACCTCACTCACCGCCCCCGCATCTACCGCCACAAGTGGCAATCCGGAAGCCGCCGCCTCAATCAGCACAATACCTTGCGTTTCAATCTCGCTCGCCGTCACAAATACCTCCCCCACCCGATACATTTCATATAAATCCGGCGGCATAATCTTACCTAAAAACTTCACCGACTCACCAATTCCTAATTTTTCAGCCTCTTGCTCCAACCTTGCCTTATCTACACCATCTCCCACCACTACCAGCACTGCTTCTGGTATTTTTTCTAGCACCATTTTAAAAGCTTCCACCACCGAACCTACACTTTTCTCGGGATCCACTCGCCCCACGTATAGTACAACCGGGCGATTCTCTGGCAAATTATATTTCCGATAAAATCCTTTGTCCACCTTGCCCGGCCGAAATTGCGATAAATCCACCCCATTGCTCACCGCCGCCACCGGCACCTTAAAATCCCGCCCCCGCGACCAAATCAAATCCCGTATCGCCTTCTCCGTCGGCATCGTCACAAAATCACTTTTGCCCTGACGATTCACAAAATACGCCGTTAGCAGCGCATTCATCGGCTTCTTCAAAACTCCCGGCACCTTCAAAGGCTCCGTGATTACCTCTGGCTGGTTATGTTCCGTCGTCACCACTGGAATCTTACGCTTCCGTGCGTATGATACTACCGAAAGCCCAATCGGATCCGACACCTGCACGTGTACCACATCCGGCCGAAATTCATCTAAAGCTCTCTGCACCTCTTTCGCCGGAAATACCGACACCCTAAACCCATGCCTATACCACAAATGCGGCCACTTTACCCCCAGAAATCTCTTTCTATCCGGCACCGCATGAATCTGATCAGGATAAATCTTCGCCTCTACCGATTTCAAATAACACACTTTCACGCCATCTTTCACACGCGTATAATTTCGCCCAGTCTGCGAAGGACAAATCACCATTACTTCATTCCCTCGCTTCGCCAAACCTACTGCTAAATTATGCGAAAACACTGCCACGCCGTTAATCTGTGGATAATACACCGCCGTCGCAATTACGATTTTCATAATTTCTTTGCCTTGTCCATTTGCGGATCTCGCATCGCGTTAATATCTTCATAGCTACGCTCCACTTCAATATCTGGCGTAATTCCAGTGCCATTAATTGTCCGACCCTTTGGCGTGTACCAAGATGCCACCGTCACCTTTAATAATGAGCCGCCCGATAAATTTATCAATTCTTGCACTACGCCCTTGCCAAATGTCATCTCGCCCACCACCGTAGCTTTACCGTAATCTTGCAATGCACCCGTCACAATCTCCGAAGCTGAAGCCGTTGAACCATTCACTAGCACCACAGTTTTCATATTTTTTAGTAATGCCTTGCCCGAATATGACGAAATCTTTACGTCGTCATGATGCTTAGACTTCTGCACCACCACCGTATCGCTATCTATCCAAAGACTCAACAAATCTTGCGCCGCCGATATATAACCACCACCGTTGTTACGTAAATCTAGAATCACTTTCTCTATGCCTCTACCCTCAAATTCTTTCGCAAAACCCTGTACCATCGTGCCTGTATCGGTATCAAATCTTGTCAAAGTCACAATCGCTGTGCTGCCACTATATTCCACATACGCCGATACATTATTTAGAGTCTCCCGCTTCAATGTAAAAGATTTCTCCTCACCATCTCGCACCATCGATAAAGTCACCTCAGTACCAGCCTCACCGCGCAATTTACTTGCAATCTCTTCTGAAGATGAATTATATACCGCCTCACCATCTATCTTATAAAATATATCGCCCGCCAAAATCCCAGCCCGCCTCGCAGGGTTGTCTGGCAAAGTCCTCAGTACTCTCACGTAGCCATCACGCAACCCCATTTCTATACCCACGCCAGCCCCAAGATTACCATGCAAGTCATCTTCAAAATCCTGCGCCGTTTCCGCATCCATATACGCAGTATATCTATCCCCCAAAGCACTCACTAAGCCCTTTTTAGCACCTTCTATAATCTCGTTTTTATCAATCTCGCCATCATAATTGGCTTCCAACTCATTATAAACTTCATTAAGCGACGACCAGTCCATATCTGAAGTCTGTTGAACCTCACCCAGCCCCAAATACGGCGCAAACTTGCCAAACCAATTATTCCAATTCGCCCCCAACACCACGCCCGCCACCGCAAAAATCGCCGAGACTACAATCGCGCTACCTAAACTAACCCTCTTTTCTTTCCACTCTTGTTTTTCACTCATGCTTTTGATTATATCACGAATCTAGAAAACCTAGAAATGTATATAATTATATCTGCCGACTTCTCCCGCCGGAATCGTCCGTGAACCGAAATCTCCATAATGTGAATTACCAGAATATAAGTATGTCGCGTAGGCATTATTATACTCAGTAACGTTAATTGAACCGTCACCATTTACGCTTTCCACCCAGAATACGTGCCCATAAGGACCGCCACCCACCTGGCCAATCGTACCAGCTGCCGGTGTGTGATTGACCTCATACCCAGCCCGGCGTGCACCATCCGCCCAGGAATACGCATTACCCCAAGCCGCTACCACACCATAAGCCTCATACGCTTTCCAGCCGGCATAGCTCACACATTCACAAACATATCCACCGATTTTGCGCCAACCATTCGGAGTCTCCACGTAAGTCAGATAATCATCTTGCCTACTCGGGCAATCCCCCTGCCACGGATAAGTATTAGCACCCGTATAAGCACTACCCTGATAGTATTCCTTATGTGTCTCTTGATATTCACGCTCCGCCGCTCGCTGCGCTGCCTGCGCCGCTTTAGCTTCTTCACTATAAGCTTCTGCATCATTTGCATATTTTGCCACTAAAGCCTGCTGCTCGTTACGCTTCGCCAACATCGACTCTTTCGCCGCCTGTTGTTGCGAAAGCAATTCTTCCACTTGCGCCTTATCCGCTTCAAGCTGCATCTTGGCTTCTTTTACTTTTGTAGCCGAGATGCTAATCTGCTCCTTTACCACTTCCTCACGCGCCGCCTTTTCTGCTAAATCAGAAATCGAGCTCGCCCCTGCCAAAATCTTAATCGGCTCCGCGTCCGCCTCAAAGTGCATATTAATCAAAAGCTCCGCCAAAGCATCTTGCTCCTCGCTCAATCTCTCTTCCGTAGCGATAATCTCAGCTTTGAGAGCCTTTATCTTCGCTTCAGTTTCCGCAATCTCTGCTTCTTTACTCGCAATCTCTGCCGAAAGTTCATTCACCTTTGCCTGATACATATTCGCTGAACTAGCCGCCGCCGCTGCATTTTTGTTTGCTTCCTTCTCTTTCTCGGCTGCTTCCACGCAAGCCGGACTCTTCAAACAAATCGCCGAAATACCCGAAACTTCATTCTGATTTAAAACTGCTTCCAATACCGGCACCATCAACAGAGCCGCTATCACCGCCAGAATCAATTTTCTATTTTTATTTTTAAGCATAACCATAATATTATTATAGCATACTTGTCAATATTTCAAATATCAAATTAAGCTTTATTCAAATATTTCGACACCGCAAGTCGCGCAGAAACTCTACCAATAATAATCCCCATCGCAACAAACACTAGGAACACCAATATCAACTGATTCGACTCTAGCACTCCATTAATCGAATCTACATTGATACCGTAGCTAGCCAGCTTCGGCGACAAGAACTTAAACCCGAAGTACGAAACAGTTGCCGCTACAAACCCTGCAATTATTCCACATATCTCCGCTTCCACCAAAAACGGCCCACGGATGAATCCTTTATCTGCACCTACCAACTTCATCATGTATATTTCTTCTCGCCGCGAGAAAATCGCCATCCTGATTGTACTAAATATAATAAGCACCGAAATCACTAAAAACACTGCCGCCAAAATAATACCACCAGTCCGCGCAATCCTCGCCCAAGACGTAATCGTTGCAATCTCCGCTCTATTTACATCATAAGTTGGCGCTTTGTCTTTATCTACATATTTTACAAACAACTCATTTTCTTCTACTATCTTCTTGATACTATCAAGATTGTCTACATCATATACCTTTACCCGCATTGTCGACTGCATTTTGTTTATCATTAACTGCTTCATTTCGTCATCCAGAATATTTATCACTTCGTCACTCTCTGCATTTTCCTTCAAAAACTTCTCATACTCTTCACTCGACGTCGAAGTATCAATACTTTTAGTGTTCGGATCTTTCTCAATGATTTCGCTAAGCTCCGCCAAAGTCTCCTCAGATGTATTCGGCTTCAAGTAAATCGTAATGTCAATCTTATCTTTCATCATGTCAGCAGTATTCGTCAAAATCACACTTGCCACTACTGTCACAAAAAGAATAATCAACGTAATCGACATCACCACCGTCGCCGCCGTAGAAAGCCAAATGTTCCTACCAAAACCCTTCGTACCGTATTTTACAATACGAGCCTTCTCACGCATCGGATGATGCTTACGAGTTTTCTGCATAGTCCGCAAATTCTTCTTCGAAACATTTTTCAACTTGCGACCTTTTTCTGTATGCAACTTTTTCTCCTCCTGCATTAAATCACCCTCCTTCTCTGCCGCAACGCGTGCCCCGGAGTCTGCATCACCCGCGCCGGTGCTGGCTTCTCGTCTAGCTTATAAATACCGTTATTTTTCTGGTCATTTATAATCTTACCATCTTTCAAAGTAATCACCCGCTTCTGTAAATTATTTACGATATTTTCATTATGCGTTGTCACTAATATAGTTGTGCCAAAATCATTAATCTTCTTCAACAAACCGATAATTTCTTCAGTGGTCAATTTATCCAAATTCGCCGTCGGCTCATCTGCAATCAAAATCTTCGGCTGCCGCGCCACGCTCCTAGCAATTGACACCCGCTGCTGCTGACCGCCAGATAATTGATCCGGGAATTTCTTTGCCTGGTCACCCAAATCTACCAAATCTAGCACCTTCGGTACTGTTTTACGAATATCCTTCCCGCTCATGCCAGCAATTTCCAAAGCAAACGCCACATTTTCATATACGGTTCTACGCGGTAAAAGCTTAAAATCCTGAAACACCACGCCTAATCGCCGCCTATACCCAGGAATGTGTCGCTTCTTTACATAATCAAGATCAATCCCGCCGATAATAATCTTACCAGAATCCGGCACTTCTTCCTTAGTAATCATTTTCATCAGCGTAGATTTACCTGCGCCAGATTTACCCACTAAAAACACAAATTCATTTGGCTCAATATGCAAAGAAACCGAATCAAGCGCCGGCGAAGAATCACCAGAATACTGCTTTGATACACTATCTAGTAAAATCATACTCTGATTTTAGCATAAACATTTAAATTTTACAAATTTTCCAATTTCTCCATTATCTCATCATTGAAATTTTCAAATTCTAAATGCACTGAGATATTTTTTTCTTCCTTACCTTCTGCCTGATAAATCCCCAGCGGCGTAATCTCCGCCGCTAACCCACTTTCATCCAAAACTTTCTTTATCTTATCTACAACTTTTACATAATTATCATTCGTCGTCACCGTCAAATCTCGTTTTTCTTTCTTACCCACAAAAATCGTTTTCTTATTACTGCCCTTTTCTAATGCCAAATCAAGATCTAATTCAAACCCTGCCAAATACTCCGCCAATTTAAACTCATTTCGCACAGAATTTTTAAATTCACCTACTACACCATAATACTCACCATCTTTGCCTACTATCTCTGCCGCTCGCTTTGGCTCAAACATCACTGATTCTGCCGTCTTGGTTTTTAGCGGCACAAAATCCACCACAAGATTTTTCTCAGCCAATAACTTTGCTACGTACTTTTTCGCCTTATAATATGCAGTACCTGTGTTTTTTCTTTCCGCAATCACCATTCCCATCTGCATTCTCTCCACCGGTACCTTTTCTTCATTCATACCCCAAGATTTCCGATAGACTTTATTCATTTCATAAATCGCAAACTTATCTACCGGCAATTTTTGATTCATATATGCTTTTTCTAATAAATTCGGCACCAAGCTTTGTCGCACATATTGTAATTCTGGAGAAATCGAATTGACAATTTTATAAGAATCTTTTATATCCTGACCTACCTTCGTCAATAATTTCTCACTCACAAAACTATAAGTCAAAACTTCATTTGCACCGAACTTCGCCATCATGTCGCGGATTTCATGCTTCAATTCAAACATTCTATTCTTCTCGGCCGTCGCGTGTAACGGAGCGGCTGGCACAATATTATCATATCCCAGCAGTCTCCCCACCTCCTCAATAATATCTTCCTTAATGTGAATATCCGTACGCCACTTCGGTACCAAGATTTCAAACATCTCGTTTCCAGCTCCCCCTGCCTTCACATTCACTTCAAAACCCACATTTTCTAGCGTCCGCACTATCAAATCTTTTTCATAATCAGTACCAAGCAAACCATTTATCTCATTTCGCGTCACATTTACTATAATCTCCGGCGCTGGCTTCGGATACTCGTCTGCCACTCCCACCACCTCAAATCCATCTGCCAACATTTCCGCACAACTTTCTGCCACCGCCAAAGTCTGATATGCCGGCTGACCTTTAGTAAATCTTGTAATCGCTTCCGAAAAAATCCCGTGCGACATTTGTGTCTTTCGCAAATTATACAAACTAAATGTCGCCGATTCCAAAATTACGTTTCTGGTATTCTCGTCAATCTCGGTTGATTTCCCACCCATCGCCCCGGCTAATGCCACCGGCACTTCGCCACTGCAAATCACAATATCATTCGTAGTCAACTCAATCTCTCTATCATCAAGTAATACTAACTTCTCACCGGCTTTTGCCAAACGTACTTTAATTTCTGGAGTTTCCTTACCGCCCACCGCGACAAATTTATCGTAATCAAACGCGTGCAAAGGCTGCCCAGTCAATAACATCAGATAATTGGTCGCATCCACCACCGGACTAATCGGCTTCATACCTGACTTCGCCAAAATAGTATCTACCCAAGTCAAATATTTTCGCTTCATCTCTCCATGTTTCATAAGCACCACTGCCGAATACCGCTCACAAATAGACGGAGCTTCAAGAGAAATTGCAAGTAAATTCCGTGAGCATTGAGCAAGCCCGAAAGAATTCTGAGAAGTCTCCCGAGATTTCTCGCCAAGCACTCCGGCTACCTCACGTGCAAGCCCAATCACCCCAAACGTATCCGGCCGATGCGTCAAAGATTTATTTTCAATCTCAAGAATCAAATCCTTAAGCTCAAATACATCCGCTAGCAAATCACCCGGCCGTGCCATTTCTGGATCAATCTCCACAATACCACTATGGTCGTCACCAAAATCCAACTCATCTGCCCCAGCCAGCATCCCGCAAGACTCATAACCCTGCATCTTTCGCTTACCAATCACAAATGGCGCGTCTTCATGCACCGAAGCCGGCACTATCGCACCCGGCGCAATCCACACCGCCAACATCCCCTCGTGCACATTCGGCGCACCACATACCACTTGCACTGGCGCAGAACCCGCATTAATGCTACACAACGTCAAATGCGTCTCCGGAATCCGCTCGGCACTCTCCACCCGCACTATATATATATTATCGTATTTATGCGTCTCATCTATTACCCCCTCTACTTCCACCAATCTCGAACCAATCAATCTAATCAAATCTTCGTCCGACACTCGCACATCTACATATTTTTTTAGCCAATTCAACGATATTTTCATCAATTAAACTCCCTTAAGAAATTAAGATTACCCGATTCAAAATATCTCACGTCAGACAACCCATATTTCAACATTACCAAGCGGTCAATTCCGCCGCCCCACGCAAAACCATGATACTCATCAGGATTAATCCCCGCCATCTTTAGTACGTTTGGATGAATCATCCCACACCCTAGCATCTCTAAGAAATCACCTTTCTTACCGCCTAAAGCCTTTGGCTTCTCAATCATAAACTCCAAACTCGGCTCCGTAAACGGAAAATACCCCGGCTGCGTCCGGATATTTAACTTCTGTTCATAATACTTCTCAAAAAACTCTTGCAAAATCCCCAACATCTGCCCCATATTGCAGTCTCGCGACACGTATACTCCTTCACACTGATAAAAAGTATGCTCGTGCGTCGCATCCACATCTTCATTTCTGAATACTCGCCCCGGCACCACCACAGCAATCGCTTCACCATCATCTAGTCTGTGTCGATATTCCTTCAGCACCCGATGCTGCATCGTAGAAGTATGCGCCGGCGGTATCAACCCCTCTTCCGTCCGAAATGTATCATACCCATCTCGCGCCGGATGTTCCTTCGCAAAATTCAAAGAATCAAACATAAAATACTCATTATCTAGCTGCCGTGATTCCTTCACATCAAAACCCATCAGCTGATAAATCTCCACCACCCGATCAAGTTCCGACATCAACGGATGCCTCGCACCCATCTCCACACCATAAAAATCCGGCAAAGCCTCATTTACTTCGCACCACGCCGTCACGTCTATCGGCTGTACATCTACATCAAGCGCTGCCTTCTCTGCTTCCGTAATCTGCGCAAGTATCGCTTGCCTTTTAGCATTAATCTCGCGCCCAAAATCCCCACGCTTCTCCGCCGGCAAATCCCTTATCCCTGCCGCCTCAGCATTTATCTTTTTTAATTCATTTTTTAACCGTTCTAACTCTTGCATATATAATATATATTATACCCCTTATTGACTTTTTTGCCAAAGTGTGCTATAATTAAATCATGGCGAGCATTTTGCATGCTCAATTCTCTTATATTATACCGCAAAACTCCGATTTCGTACATCAGCATAAGCTATTCTTTCAAGAAGTACCACATCTCCTGCTAAGACATTTTCATTATCAAATTCTACCTCATCTTCTACGCCCTCTACTTCTTGTTCCTCACCAAAAGCATATCTCTCACTTGGATCATATTGCGCCAAATAACTACCATATTCAATCACATCAAGCAAAGCAACCACATCGTCTTTTTCGAGACCCGAATACCTCGCCAACATTCCCTCGTAAGATTCATCTAGCGGATTTTTTTCGTAATAATCTTCCACAGCCACTGTCACCGCCGACTTCTCAATCACCCCCATCGACTCCGCCAATGATTGGTCTTCAATAAATCTCTGGTAATATTTCGCCTTATCCCAATTTGGCGATTCCGAAGCATCTACCGTATTCCCTGCCACACACGATTCGCCACTAATATATCCAATATTCGCTAATTGTTTTTCATTATCAAATATATCTACAATATCCCCCACTATTGGCACTGCACCAATCGCCGAATTCGTCGCATTACTTAAAGAGCCAGTCGGACTCACCGCATTAGCGATATTTTGGTCTGCAATTCCAAACGCCGATTCTCTCTGGTTGCAAAGCATAATATATTTAAACAAATCCGAATTTTGGTCAATCGTTACGTTTGTGTCTTCATCGCCCGCGTCCGTAAAGCTCCCCTCTTCCGCCAACACATCTATCACGTCATATTGCGGGTCCAAATCCATCGTTGACATATCCGTCACCACATACGGATTACAAAAATCATCTCCTACCGCATCAATCGAAGCTAAATACGGACAAATCTCCTCATATTCTTCCGCCGTTGGCAAAGTTTCTGCAATATTATACGCCGAAGCCGTCGGACCAAGCGCCACTAATGAAGATGACACCACATTGCCGCTCGAAGTCACCGCGCTCATTACCGAATTTACCGCCGCAAAGCTCATCAACTTCGTCGCTAAAGCCCCCATAAAGGTATATTTAGAGGTAATATCAAATGGACTCAAATTCTCTCGCTCTTGCCTGGCGTTCTCTGCTATTACTGTCTGCTGCTCCATCGCATATTGTGTGTATTTCTCACGCGTAGATAACGAGCCGCCATTCGCCCGATGCGTACCGCCAAGATACATATTCGCCCCCGAAGTCAGCGCGTTTCCTAAATCTTCCCCACCAATATCCATAATCAAATTCCTCGTCAGCAAATTCGCCACTACTGGCGTCACCGTAGCCACAATACCCGCAATCAGCACCCCCGCTGCCACCGATACTCCTATGCCTATCCCAAAACTCGCTATCAAAGGCCCACACGCCGTCGCCGACGCACCCAAAGTAAACGCCGCCCCCGCAATACCAGCGATACATCCTGCTATTTTTAGCCCACTGCCTATCGCCCCCGCACCTGCCGCCGCAATTCTCGCTACCGCACAGGCCTCAAAAGCCTTCATACTCGTACCTAAGCCACCAAATATACTTTTAATATTACTCGTAAAATTAAAACTCTTCACGCTCGGGTCGTTTGCATTCACCGCGCCGCCACCATATAAAGCCGCAATCCCGCTCGCCTCCATCGCTGTCTTTTCGGTGTAAGTCGTCTCCGCCTTCAAAGCGCTAATCCCATTATCAGTCACTTCTTTGCTGCCCATAGCACCCTCATTCGGCACTAAAGTCACGTGTTCGTTCTTCTTTGTTTCGTTCAAAGCACCCATTAACTCATTAATTGGCGCATCATCTCCATATCCTGCCTTCACCTTATCAAATACTTCAAAATACCCCGTCGTCAATTTAATAATCTGCATCGCCTCTGCCGCTTGCACCAATAGACTAATCCCGCCCATCACGCTCACTCCTAAACAAGCATAATTCGCCACCTTGCTAGCCGTGCCCGACATCTGATTATTACTATATTTCTGCGCTATACTCGTCAATCTGCTTTTGACATCGCCAATCTCCGACCGATTAAACTTATCAAACGTTTCATCCTGTCCGCTATAATTAAAATCACTACCGCCACGAATACCAAATATAGATTTAATTATTCCAAGCAACCCGCCAGACCGCATCGTCTCCCTGTCTTCACCCGAACCTCGCTCGTACACCCTCTCGCCATTTTCTATCTCATCCGTCTCACTCCAACTACTCTCCACATCATTCCTACGTACTCCACCCCCACCAATTTCCTCAGTGCCTTTATTCATCATTTCAAGCGCCGCAGTCAAGCGCGTCCCGCCTGACTCCACCGCCTCATTCGCTTTATTTTTATAATCCGCAAACAAATTCCTCGTTAATTTATTATTTTTCAAAAATGTCGATGTCCGCGTACCAAACCAGTTTGCAATCTGCCCACGCCAAGTCAGCGAACCCTTATTATATGCCGAGAAAAATTTCGCATCATTCGCATAAAATTTCTTAAACTCTACCGCTTCTGGCTTGTATTTTACTTCTGCCTCACCCATATTTGCTATGGATTTGTTTACTTTCTCAATATCACTATTATTCGCCACTACCACCCGAATCTCACCCGTGTCATCCTTATATTTCAATACTTTTACGCCACTTCCCTCAAAATCCTCCTCAAACTCAATCCCCTGTTTATTTAGCTCGCTCGCCTGCTTTTTAGAAATTGAAAACTTCGTACCAAAAATACTCTTCTTAATCGGATTTTTCACTCGCTTACTATCCATCTGCGCCCGAAAAAATCTCTCCGACCGCGCATCCGCCGACACCTGCATCGAATTAAAAGTCTCCTGAAATTGCGCCAACAAACTAAACGGCTGGAAAAACTGCACACCGGCCAAAATCCCCCCCGCGCCAAACACCGCCACAATCACCCCAACTATTGGGCCGCGTTTCATGAATTTTCCACGAAACCCTTGTTTCTTTTTGCTGACACTCGGCTTACCACTACCAGAATAGAACCCTTCAGCACGCTCCTCTTTTTCGCGTACGCTAATCACGCCGTCACTTGCTTCAGAAAGCCCCGACTTCTCTGCCGAACTCTCCGCCTCTCGCAGATCGCGCCCATCCAAATTTTTCTCCGAACTGCTGTCCATATATATATTATAGCACTAAATAAAAATCATCGACAACACCGACAATATTGCCAATACTATCAAAACAATCCAAATCCAACCAAACTTACTGGTTTTCTTCAAATCCTTCATATACTCCGCATCATCCGCCAAATCCGGGCTCGCACCATTTGCACGCACGTCCATTCCGCTCTGTGCCCTCGCTCGCAAATCCGCACTAATCCTTCTCGAAAGTTCATCGTTTTTGTTATTTTCTTTGTTTACTATTATTCCCATTTTCTTTCCTAAATAAATTATTAACTTTTTCATTATAACACACAAAAAATGTGGTATAATAATATAAATATTATTTAAGGAGGTTCAAATGGCGACCAAAAAGTCGAAATCGTCGAACAAAGCTGACAAAGCCAAATCGACCAAACCAAAAACTGCGGAAAAATCCTTCAAGGAAGCAGAGCTCGTAACAGAGACCACTATAGTAGAAGAAACCGAGACCAAAGAAGTCTCCAAATCGGTTTCCTCCGGCAAGAAATCATTCCTTAGCGGATTCTTTGCACGCAAATACGAAGAAAAAGAGAGCATTCTCACCGTTTTCAAGAATCATAAATTCTACGGTTCTTTACTCGGCGAAATCATTGGCACTATGCTCATCACGCTTTTGCTACTTTCACTTTCACTTCTAGGCATTGCAAATATCGCTACCTACTCCGTAGCCGTAATTGCCATCCTAATTGCAGTTTATGCATTCTCTGGCGCTTGCCTTAACCCCATCATCGTTGTTGGCATGATGGCTTCTCGCCGTATGTCCGTTATCCGCGGCGTTATGTATATCATCGCTGAGATTATCGGTGCCTGGCTCGGCTGGATTATCTTCAACGCTTTCCACTTGGCCGGCGGTGAAGCAGCTTACGAAATGCCAATGATGTCTGCAGTCGCAGAGGGTAATTTCTGGATTACTGCGATGGTTGAGCTATTTGGCGCAGCCGTAATCGCATTCTTCTTCGCTCGCGCCCTTCAATACAAGCGCAGCGTGTTCACCTTTGCTGTTGTCGTAGCAGGCGGCATGGTCACCGCTATTCTCGTAGGCTATGTTGCATCTGCAGCCTTCCTTAGCCTCAGTGGCAACTTCATCTTCAACCCAGCTGCGGCATTGATGATGCAAATTTTCCCAGCAGCCGGTGAGAACTTTGGCGAAATTCTCGGTGGCATTTGCCAAGCCCTATCTATTTACGCCATTATCCCAATGATCGGTGGCGTCATAGGTTTCTGCCTCTCCGACTTCAGCTCCAGGCTTTCCGGAGAAAACTAACATCCATTAAATAACCCCGCAAGGGGTTATTTTTTACGCTACAAAATCTTTAGGGAATAGCGGCACTTCCGGTGGCGTGATTTCTCCACTAAATATTTCAAATATCTTTTCAGTTGCCCCTGGTATAAACGGACTTAATGCGTAATTTGCTCTTAATAAATCGCGTATCAATCCGCTTAGGCATTCATTCAATTTCTCCGTCTCGCCATTCTTAGCTAAGCTCCAAGGCTTTTCTTCATCAATTCGCCGATTTAATTCTTGTATCTTATTCCACGCATAATCAAAAGCTTTTGCAAATTCATATTTTGTCATCAAATCATTATATTCATTATCAAATTCAAAATCTAATTTTTCTTCAAATTTAAAATTATTCTTCGCTGCTAATGTCGCTAAACGTTGCACTAAATTCCCTAAATCATTCGCTAATTCGTTATTATACGCATCTTCGAATTTTTCCCAGGTAAAATCCGAATCCGCAAAAGTATCTACATGTCGCAAGAAATAATAACGAAAAGCATCTAGCCCGTGCCTATCCAATACGTCCACTGGATTTACCACATTACCAATTGATTTGGACATTTTTTGCCCATCGGCTAAGACCATCCCATGCGATACCATAGTCTTTGGTAGCGGTAATCCTAAGACTATCAACATAGCTGGCCAAATAATCGCATGAAATCTCAGAATGTCTTTTCCTACAAACTGCGCCACTGGTGGCCACCAATCTGTAATGTCCTCTTCTGGATAACCCAGCGCTGTCAAATAATTAGACAGCGCATCAATCCACACATACATCACCTGCGAATCATCATCCGGCACTTTTACTCCCCACACTAATTGTGAAGTTGGCCGTGAAATTGACACATCCGGCGTATCTTCCAAAAGCCGCAAGATTTCTTTCTTACGAAATTCTGGCAAAATTAACATCTCACCAGACTCAATCGCCATTCGAATCCTATCCTTAAAATCAGAAATCTTAAAATAATAATTTTCTTCTTGTAATTTCTCGTAAGGCTTTTGGTGGTCTGGACATACGCCATGATTCTCTTCGTATTCTTTTTCGGTTACAAATCTTTCACAACCAGTACAATACCAACCTTCATACTCCGCTTTATATATATAGTCCGATAGTATCCGCCAAATCTCTTGACATCTTCGTTCGTGATTCGAATCCGTGGTACGCACAAAATCAGTATATGATATATCAAGCTTCGCAATAAAATCTCTAAACTTCTTTACATTATCATCTACATATTGCTCTACGCTTATGCCTAGCTCCTCAGCCTTTTTCCAAATCTTCCCGCCATGTTCATCTGTGCCAGCTTGTAATTTTACTTCATCACCAAGCAAGCGATGGTACCTGGCGCAAACGTCTGCCAACAAGTAATCCATCGCATGCCCGATATGCGGCTCACCATTTACGTACGGTATCGCCGTAGTCAAATATACTTTATTCATGCATATATTTTACAATACATTGCAGGTATAAGCAAGATTCTCGTAATTTGCTTGGATGCTATCTAAATCAGCTACTATCTTACCAGTCTCGCTCAAAGGTAAATCAAAGCTCGCTACGCTAGTTTCTGTTAAATCTTCCGCTGCTGCTTCCACTTCTGCGATTATCTCTTCTTCGCCGTTTTCGTATGACACGGTCTCTACCATCGAAATCGTAGACATAATGCCACTAGAAAATACTGCGGTCATTTCTATATTTCCAGTTAAGGCATTGGTATATCCAGCAGTAATTAATTCTTCGGCAGTCAATACGCGGTCGCAAGATAGAGTCGTCTGCCCAGCTACTGTAGTACCGCCAGAAGTCCCACCACCATTCACACTAGAACCGTTGCCGTTTGTACTATCACTGATGTCGCCCGTATCCTCATCTTCATCATCTACAATGACCGTCTCATTCGAAACGGTATTGTTAGTATTACTATTGCCACTCATTAACTGCATTATGAGTACCACCGCAAGCGCTATTACGATTACGAGTACTACTGCAATTAAAGCAATTAGAGTAGTCTTATTAGTTTTCTTTTTCATTGGTGCTGCACCTTGCGCGCCAGGCTGTTTGTTATCATCTTGAGTGGCCGGGTCATTAAATGCTACGCTCGGAGTGTTTGCCTTAGGCGTAATATTAAATGGATTTTCTGCCGGCATCACTGGCTCATTTGCTGCAGCATTATCTGCTGGCATTGACACTGCTGAGCCAATTGAACCTGGTACTGGGTCAGCCGCTTTCATTGGCGCTTTAAGCTCCTCCTCGACTGGGTCTGGCTCTGGCGCTGGTTCTGGCATCATAATCGGATCAGTCGCCGCTACCCTTACGCCGTTTGGATGAAGCACTGGATTAACTGGCACTGGATTGGCTGGTGTTGCACCAGCTGGCGCACCAGCTTCAGTCGGTGTAGTTGGATTCGTAGGGTTTACCACCGGATTCACCGGAGTAGGTACCTCACCTACTTGTTGCGCTGCAGAGCTAGTCATTGACGAAAAATCTCCACCCGCCCCAGGATTTGCTGGACTCGGCGCCGCCACTGGCTTAGGCGCTGGACTCGGCGCAGGATTAGGTGTTGGTGTCGGATTATTTGTTGGATCCATTTTATTTTCCTTATCTTACTTTTATAATACTATTGCTTACATTACTATTATTATAGCATAATCTCATTATTTTAAATAAAGTTTATTGCTTAAAAAGCGCTATCTCCCGTGGCCTCCGCCCCCACCGCCGCCTCCGCCGGAGAATCCGCCCCCTCCTCCACCAGAAAATCCAGAAGATGAACCACCACCACTTGTGCTCATCACCGTAGAATTTGTCGCATACCTACTCATCGTCCGTGTCATTCTAGAAATCTCCGAAGCCGTAATCCCCGCCCTTAGATAATCTGGCTCCGCTACTTCTTCCACTTTACAATATTCCGCCATTTCATTCATCCAGCTTTCCTCTAGCCCAAACACTGCTGCATAGGGCAATAATTTTTCATATAATTTTACGATTCCTTCCGGTGAGACATCTGCACCATTGACACTTTGTAGCATCTTCATTCTCTCCGCTTCTGCCATTTCAATATACATCCTTAAGCCGTCCATATATCGCGAAGCCATTAGGCCTTTTTCGGTATGATATTCCACCATTTCACGTTGCACTTTCAAAATTGTATTTATTGTAATTGTTATAAATATTACTACACCTACTGCTATCATCATCTCATGTAAATATATTATCTCTTTCACTCCTACTTCATCTGATATTGCCACATATATACCTAAAGCGAATATCGCTATCACTGCAAATTCCACGATAATTGCTACTATGACCGATAGCGCATCGCCCAAAGTTCCATTTCTTTTATTTCCACCTCGCGCGCCAATCCGATACTTGCTCTCTACTAAACCATCACGTTTCAAATCTTCTAGTAGCGCCGTTTCCATATTTTTATTTACTTTTACTAAAAGCGTACTTGCCGTTCGTGGCCTTACCTCAAATCTCTCGCCAGTATCTACTGACACACCACCACGCAATATTGCTAACAAATCTCTTTCTTCCTCACTTACGCCTTCCAAATCATTTACTACAATTTCCCAATCATTCTTCTTTTCACTTTTCTTTACTAAACTAATCTTTCGTCGCACTACCAAATCTAATAACATCCCCACTTTCATATCTTTTTTCTTGCCGATGTATATCTCTGCCATTTCCGCCAAGCTATATTTGCTATCGGGTTGATATTCTGGCTTCACGAAAATCCCTTTATAATATGCTATCTTTCCTCGCACCTTCAAATATCGCCGTATTGCCATACATAACCATACTACGCACGCAATAATTATCACTGCACCATAAATTACTGCTACATAACTTTTCTCCGGCTCTGGCACTACAAAACTTCCTGGCTTTATTCTTATCGCAAATGTTAAATTCTCAAATTTCGTCAAATTTTTCGCTTGGAATTTAAAACCATCACTTATTTCCGTCACTATACATCTATCTAAACCTTTATCACCATATTTACCTACGTAACAAGATATGTCATTATCATAATCTTCTGCCACCTCACCTACAAAATGCACCCTCGCTGTCACTGCATCAAATCTTTGCGTCCAACCATTTCCATTTGTATCCCAATATAATTCCTGAAAATTTTCAAAATCTGTCACCACTTTTTCAAATTCATATTCAAAAGTATATACTTGCTCGCCTAATACATAATTATCATCACCCGTACAAACTTCAAAATAATCACTATATTTATCTATGCTATAAATTGGCTCTTCTGATCCATTCCGAAGTACTGCAATATTAGATTTACTTAAATTTGGCAAAGTTACGTTTACTCCGCCCTGATTTGTAAATGCTATGTCACGACAAATTCCTTTATTTTGATTATAATCCGGAAATACTGTAGTAAAATTCTCTACCACTTTTAAATGTGACACGCCTTGCGCATCACGCGACAAATAATAATCTGCTGTAAAATCACTAAAATAGAAATTTTCTGTGTCTGCCGCATTTGCCGGCAACTCCAACCACCCGCCTAACATTATAAATGATATAAAAGTTATAAAAGTCGCAAGTTTTCTCATGATTCCATTATACCAAATCATAATACTTATGCTATAATTTACAATATGGATAATAATAAAATCATGATTGTCGGCACTGGTAATGTAGGTGCAAGTATTGCTTTTGCCCTACTTAACCAACGCACCGCCGTCAACGAAATCATCTTAACTGACATCATCGCTAAAGACGCCGAAGGCGAAGCTATGGACTTACGCGATGCACTCGCCGTAGCCCCAAGTTACGTCAAAATTAAAAACGGCACTTATGCCGACGCTAAAGATTGCGACATTGTAGTCATCACGGCTGGCGCCGCTCAAAAGCCTGGCGAATCTCGCCTAGACCTCCTCAAGAAGAACATCAACATCTTAAAAGGCATGGTTGAACAAATCATGGCTAGCGGTTTTGATGGTATTTTTCTCGTAGTCACTAATCCTATGGACGTACTCACTTATTACACCATGAAATTTTCCGGTCTCCCCGCCGAACGCGTCATCGGCTCCGGTACTGTACTAGATTCTGCCCGTCTTCGTGAGCGCATTGCCAACTATCTTCATGTTAATCCAAAGTCCGTCCACGCTTATCAAATCGGCGAACATGGCGATACCGAGCTTACTGTATGGTCGCTAGCGGACATCGGCGGCCAGAAAGTCACCGAACTACTTCCTAAAGACATCCGTACTGGCATTTCTGATTTCGTTAAAAACGAAGCTTACGACATTATCGATAAAAAAGGTGCTACTTATTATGGTATTGCGACATGTGTCGCACAAATTCTCAACTGTATCCTTAATGACGAGATGCGCGTTCTTGCCGTATCGTCGTATGATCATTTTTCCGATACGTCATTTGGCTTTCCATCCGTAGTTGGGCGCCAAGGCGTCATTCGTCGCTTAGATATTAAACTTTCCGAACATGAAGGCATTGAACTTCAAAAATCCATCAACGCCCTCAAAAAAGCCATCTCTTCCGTTAAACTGTAAAACCTAGTTTTTGTCGACTGCCGCCGCTTCGCTTAGGTTTAAGATTTTCACGACAAAGATTGTAAATAAAGCAAAAGTTCTTCTTTGATAAAATCGTCCGTCACCCTTTCAAGCTCCGCCAAAAACTTCGGCACTTGCTTCTCCAAACGATTCTTTCGATACTCTTCCCACTTTATCATCTCGCTCTCGCTCAAACTCCGCGGAAAATTCCTACCTTTATAGTGTAGTAGCAGCTCCGGCAATCTCGGATCATGAAAATCTGGATGAAAATCCGCCAGCTTATTTTCGTCTGCATTTCTCACCGCTGCAATTTTCACACGATCCACATCATCTACAAAACCTTCATACAATGCGCCCTCTGGTTCTGCCGCCGGCGGAAATTCCGGCCGCTCTTCTGCCTTACTTCGCATCATTTCTGCAAACTCCGGATGCTTTAATAATTCTTGCAGATTATCTTCCACCTGCTGCTTCGTCAAGCCAATCTTCTCCCAGCCATTATCTTTGTCGAGCACACCTAGTGGCGCCACCGCCGGGCACTTATTGTAGCATAATTCCTTCACAATCGGGAACGCAGAATCGATAAGCACCGTTTCTAACCCATGCCTCAAGTCATACACCAACACATTCCCATTCCTCCCGCTCGTCAAAGGAAATGCGACAGTTGTCTTATTATATTCTGAAGCATATCTCCCCGAAGCATAAACAAAAGGCTTCTTATCGTCTAAATTCACCAGCCGCTTCACTTCTTTCTTATCGCGCATCTTATATAAATATTCAAACAAATCCGGCTGCTTCTCGCGTATCAATTTCGCTACCGCAATCGTCGCATATACATCAGAAAGCGCATCGTGCGCGTGCTCGTGCGACACTCCGTTTAACTTAGTGATTAATTCTAAGCGATTCGTCGGCGTGCCATCTTCCCGAAATGGCCACTCAATTCCCTCCGGCCTGAGAGCCCGCGTTAACCTTACTACATCTAATATATCCCACCGGCTCCGCCCGTCTTTCCATTCCCACTCATAAGAGTCGTAAAAATTCCGCCACAACATCGCCCGCATAAACTCATCATCAAACCTCACCGTATTATACCCCACCGCCACCGTCTCCGGCACAAATACTGTCTCCATCACATGCTTGCAAAACTCCACCTCACTCATCCCGTCCGCCAAGGTAGCCTGCGGCGTAATTCCCGTTACGCTAATTGCCTGTGGACTCGGCAACGTATCATCAGTCATTTTTACCAGTATATTCACCGGCTCGCCAATCGGCTCTAATTCTAGCGAAGTCCGCTGCCCTGCAAACTGCATAATCCTATCCGCCCGCGCATTTAACCCGCTCGTCTCTAAATCATAAAAGAAAAAAGTCTTACCACTCATGACTACCTATATATCATAGCAAAATATTTATTTCAACCCCTCACAGCATATAATATATATTATAAAATAAAGGTAGGGTGCCGCGGCGAATCGTTTTTTCGTAAGTTGCCGTACTGACCGTACCGAAATAGCTTATCGCTTCGCCCAGACGACACCCTTTCGGGAGACTGGACGGATTCACCACTGATTCTCATACGAGAAAGGGTCAACAAGGTGGTGTTTGTCTATCTGATGGGAAAATCGCAAAGTCAGAGGTGCCGACCGCGACTAGCAAGATATCCCGATAGAAGCCAAAGACCACCCAAAAACCTCCGACGCCTACGGACGTCGTAGGGAGCTAGCAATCCGACAAACCGAGTAGGAGAGCTATTTTTCCGGGCACTTTGTTCGCGGAGGCAACACGAACTCTAATAATCTTTACAACGCAGGTTACAACGGCAACTACTGGTCTAGTACGGTCAACAGTAGCCAGAACGCGTACAACCTGAACTTCAGGAGTGACAACATCAATCCCACGAACAACAACAATCGGAACAACGGAAGGTCCGTGCGCTGCCTCGTCCGCCAGCCTTAGTGCTCCAGTATAGTTTTCCTTTCCGGCTTTTTCCCGCAGTCCCCCAACCCATTACAAGACAAATGTCGCATAACTATAATGCGACATTTGTCTTGTAGCTATTATTTCAAATCCCAACCCAATCTTTGCGACAATTGTCGCATAAATTTATTCGCGTCGTAATGTTTCAAAAGCCCTAGATACGACGTAATGCTATCCAAATCTTTATACCCACAACAAAATTCTTCCGCCGCCCGATTAAATTTCGCCTGCAACCTATCCGACAAATAAATTTGATGCGGATAAATCCTTGCTCCCAAAAAATGCATCCCTCGCGACACCGGCTGCAAATAACGCTTTGTCGGATGCACCGTTAAGAGTAGCTCTTCTTTTAAGTATCGCTCAATTCGCACAATATCTCGCTTCGCCCGCTCATACTCTTCCTCTGGCACCATAATAAAGAAATCATCTACATAACGCCCATAATACTTATACTCTAGCTCATTTTTCACAAATCTGTCTAATTTATCAAGATATATATTAGATGATAGCTGCGAAGTAAAATTCCCAATCACCAGCCCTTGCCCCGGCGGCTGCGCAAACAAAGACTTCCTTAGCGGTAATACATCTGGATTCCAATTTTCTCTCAATCCTCGCTTCCAAGCCTTTTTCACCGGATCATCAAAAATCACTTTCTGCCACAAAAAATCACAAGTCCGATACAGCCGATATGCCGCCGTATCGTCCTTGTATTTCTCAAATTGCTTATCCAGCCCCCATCGCACTCGCTCATATAATTTATTCCTCGGCAACGACATAAAATACCCACTAATATCTAACTGTATCACATACGCTTTTCTCTCACCGTTTCGCGACACTTGTCTCATCATGGTCTGCGCCCGTTTTATCCCAAACAGCGTGCCCTTTCCCTTCCGACAACTATAGGAATCATAAATCAATCGCCTATCCCACCAACCCGCTTGCATTTCTGAAAGAAAATGATGCACCACTCTATCGATAAATGGCGCCGCAAAAATCTCTCGCACCATCGGCTCAAAAATCACAAAAGCCACCGAAGCCCCTGGCTCATAATATCCCTCCACAATCGACCGCTCCAGACGCAACAAATTTTCCGCCCATTTCAACTCAAACTTATGCTCATCATAAGTCTTCAACTTTCCTTTTCGCGCTTCCTTAAAAGCCTTCACCAGCTTCAATATCAGCCACGGCTCAAACCCCACCCGTTTGATTATCCGCACCTCTTCATCAATATCAACTGGCGTCACTTTTGGTCTCTTTCCTAATCCTCAAATTCCTCTTCGTCAAACCTATCAAGCCCTTTAGCCCCCATCCGCTTCATTTTTTCTTCCTCGCGCTTCTCTGCCACTTTTATCGCATTCTCAAACTTCTTCTTCATCCTGAGCAAAGTCTTTACTATCCCCACGCAAGTTTCGTAGCTCCACAGCTTCACCTCACTCAGAAGCTCTATTTCATACAATAGTTCATTTGTCTCATCCAGGAATAATTGCCACGTCACATCATCAAACGTAGACTCCTTCCCGTCACACATACGATAATACCTTAGTATCATCCCATCAATCATTTCCACAATCCTAAAACCATTGGTCTGCCCAGAAATCCTATCCAGATTAGACGAGCACAACTTATGTAACCTTGCTGACACTTCCACCATATCGTGATGCAAAGTCGGATCGCCATAGTTTATCTTTACCAACCCCAAATTCTCTTCTCGCCGGCTGAATTCTTTCGCTTTCAGCCAAGCCAAATCTTCTTTCTTTAGCTTTACATCCAACGTGAAAATATGACAATAATTCTTTATCGCATGTCCCTTGAGATACCCTGCATTTTGAATACGTTTTTTTACGGCCTCCGGGCTCCTGACCCGGATTCGCCCTATTTCATAGGGCGAATAGAAACTATCTGTATCCGGCCCAAAATTCACCTTCAACTTCAACGTTTCACACACGCGATAGTAGTAGATGAGCGCAGAATTTTCTGCAATTTCGTACCATCCATTGTTGCCTCCACAGGGTATCATTATTATTTTATCACAATTTTCTTCTTCAAGCACCTTTAATTTTTTCTTGAATACTTTATATTTTTCTTTGGAGATATCAGGATACTCCATATTTGTCCTTTCTGCCCAACCCTTTTTTCTATTTCACGTGTTCTGTCAGTTTCAAGCGAGGGTATTATATTTTTCTATCTTCTGGCTCCAGCTTACCTTTTCAACTCAGTACTACGTTTCGGGAGACTGCGGGAAAAAGCCGGAAAGGAAAACTATACTGGAGCACTAAGGCTGGCGGACGAGGCAGCGCACGGACCTTCCGAGGTTCCGATTGACGTAGTTCGTGGGATAGATGCCGTCACTCCTGAAGTACAGGTAGTACGCGTCCTGGCTACTGTAGACCGTACTAGACCAGTAGAGGCCGTAGTAACCTGCGTAGTAAAGATTATTAGAGTACGTGTTGCCTCCGCGAACAAAGTAAAGCGGCGCAGCCATTAACTTCTTATCACGCTCAGAGCCAGATGTCACATAAGCACTGTACGCGGTCATTAGATTATAGAAATCGTTCTTGCCGGTATTAGTCGCGGCAATCGTCGGGAGTTTCCAATTCGCCGGGCAAATAGAGTTCTGCGGGCTCGCCGAAGTATCTGCATAAGTAGAATCTACATATGAGCTAGCATCGTTAATCGCCACCGAAGCCGGCCAAGCGTAGTAATTCCCCACGTGACCATGCGCGCCATTCCCTGCATACTGTGTTTGCGAGAAGTAATTTGCGTAGTTGTGTGTCCTTGCCATGTAATTACATAAGTGACCATCTGCCTCCGTGTAGCAGTTAGACGAGTAGAACCAATTCGGCGTCTCGTACCAATAGCCCGGATCCATGGAGTATGGCTGATTATAAGCATTGGTGTTATTCCACCCGCTAATCGTACCACTGGTAGCATTGATAGTAGAGCGTGACGGTGTCCACTGAATCTCTTCCCCACTTGCCGTACAGTTCGTAGTGGTATCCGGATTAGAACAAGCATAACCCTTAGTAGTGAGATACCCGCCCGCGTTGAACTGCACCAAGTCTGTGTCGGCCGAAGTGTATGTCACACCACTATCAATATTTAGGTCTAAGTTCTGTGTCATCCAGCAATTACCATCTGCCAGCTTCGCTATCCAATATACCTTGTTATCACGCGAATCTATCACCTGCAGCTCAGATGGCACCAACGTCACCGCATTACAGATGCTAGCGGTCATATCTTGCATCCGGAAGTAGCCATTTACCTGCACTGCCCCTGCAGAAAGGTAAGCATCATATAGCGAAACCGGTGTAGGATTCGTCACCACCTCGAAATTAATCACATTACTGTAAGTACCAGAAGCCTGTGAATTATCTGCCTTTGCCGCAATCTTAAACTGTACCGGATCGGCATTTGAATCACTAGTAGTAGCAATCTGCCGCGCTGTCTCGGTATATTTCGGGAGGCCAGAATATGTAGACCACGCCGCCGAAGACGACGTACGTGAAGCATAACCCCAAGTGTTAGTACTAGCACTCACCATAGTATCTAACGAATCTGTCGTAGCTAGGCTGGTGAATTTATTAGTCATATTAGTATGCACTAAATCATTCGCCTCATAATTAGCCGAGCCAGGATAGCTAGTGCTATTACCTACCGAAGCAAACACCGTATAACCATAAGTACTATTCGTATCTACATTTATATTTACGATATTACTATCCGCGTACATACCAGCAGAAAGGTCTGGAATAATTAAATCTGCCGAGGAGATATTTACCGAAAGCGTAGAACCAAAGGTGAAGTTCATCCCTACGTCACTCTGATAAGCTAAGGCGCCAGCCTTCTCGCTATGCAAAAAACCCGCAGCGCCCACTACGGCACCTGCGGACAAAGTTAACAATAATAAACCTGTAGAAATTTTCGTACGCCTTTTCATACCATCATTATAGCATAACCCCCATCCAAACCGCAAGCGTTTTTTTATATAAAAATCCCCGAGCTTCCGCCCGGGGATTTAAATGTTAACGCCGATGCATGCCTTTCTCGGCGCTAACCCGTGATTTCGGTACTCTCGGCTCGCCTTTCGGCAACTGCCGGCGTGGCCGCCGCCTTGCCGCGTACGCGGAGTAAGGCTTAAACCTAGGCTGCTTCTGCTGCCGTTTCTTCTTGGCTTCAGCTTCCCGGGCGAGCTGCCTGTTCAGCTTGTCGCGCTGATGTGCGCTCACAGCCACGCCGACTACCGTCAACATCGTGCCGTAAGCCACGCCGAGTAGCAATGCGACAAATGTCGCAAAGACTACCGACACGACCGGCTCATCACCGGCCCGCATCAGATTGTCCAACAGCTGGATGATTCCAGCATAGGACTCTACAAACAGCATCACTGCCAGCAGGATGCCGCCACAGAACCCAATCGCGAGATACGGCTCATCGCCATATCCCTCAGCGACTCTTTTCTCGCCCTTCGGCGAAGTCTTAATCTTGAACTGATTGCGTGCAATAATGACGGTCAGCGCGAGCAGTGCGATGGCGACCAGCGGCCACCAATTGCCGGACAGCATATCCAGCAAACTTTGCTTGTAGTAGTACCTCATTTCAGAGACCCCCTATTCTCTCAAATACTCTCAATGTGCTCTATCCATAGGCTTTGTCAACCTATTACCCCCATTATACCACAAGCACGATAAAAAGTCAAGTACTTTCTTCGATGTCACCTCTGTACCACCCCTGTATCACCTCTATTGCGACATCATCGCGTCATAATCTATGCCATAATTGGCATATTGCACTCTCATATAGGCAGCATCTAGTTCGCTTGCCATTGTTTTAAGTGGGTCCTCCTTCGCGACCGCCATCACCATAAATTTTAGTGGCTTATTGTAGCCGCCGCAAATCTCCATTGAATCACCGTAGGCTAACTCACTTGGCACGGTGATAATCCTGATGCCCCCTAATTTCATGCCCTCTACACCGGTGCGCCACCCCTCAATCATTCCCAATGAGGCATCTAGCACCTTATCAAACGCCGTAGGATTAGTATTGCTATTGAAAGAAGAATCGAATATCGTCTCATCTGCACACCACCCCACATAATATGCCAGATACTCCGAATCGCCATTCTCCAGCGTCTTACCAGAGCCAGTCTTCAAATCTTCTACTAGCACACCACCTTCATTGGCCGTAGTCTCATTATAAGCGGCGATTTTCGACTTGTATTTGATAAATTTATCATAGTCGCTCTTCGTGGCCGCCTCAAATTCTGCTACTTTCTTGCTGTAAGCTTCCTCATACTCGGCTTTCTTCTCCTCGCTAATTTTCGCACTATCCACTGTGCTAGTCGCGCTTGACGCACCACCAGCCAGCACTATCGCTGCATAGCTCGCTATAATCGAACCCACCATAATCACCGCAATCAAAATGATAAACACCCTCTGCTTTGGGCTAGTTTTTAGCTCTTTCTCGTTCATGTTCACCTCCAATCATGCCATTCAAGGCGCTTAAGCTTCTTTGCTAGCCGGCTTCTTCAGGATAGCAACTTTCTTAAACGAACCGCCAGCCTTTTTGATGGCTTCTACCGCCGAAGCTGAAGCAAATTGCGTCTCAAGGTCAATCTTCGCAGTCAATTCGCCACGCGTAATTACCTTTACTTTCACAAACGGACTAGAAATCAAACCCGCCTCCGCCAAAGCGTAATTATCCACCGAACCTTTAAGCTCATTCAAGCGATCAGTATATACTACCTCTGCCTTCGGGTGGAAAGATTTAAAACCTTTGAGCTTTGGCACAGCCTGCATAATCGCCCGCTGACCACCCATAAACCCTGCCGGCATCTTGCGATGACCAGTACGAGCTTTCTGACCTTTTGTACCACGACCAGCAGTCTTACCCTGCCCAGCCGAGATACCACGCCCCTTACGGGCAGGACGCGTGTTTTTCTCAACTACTAAATCATTATATTTCATTACTTAGTCTCCTTTTTGGCCGACTTTGGTGCAGCTTTCTGTGTGGTCTTCGGCATAGCCTTTTTCGCGACCTTTGCCTCAGATTTCACCTCAGGCTTTGCTTCAGATTTCTCTGCCTTTTTCTCTGTCTTCTTTGTTTCTATGGTAGTAGTCCATTCCTTGCGAGGCACCTGACCTTTCAGCCCTTCAATCACCGCATAAGCGATGTTGACCTTGTTGGTCGAACCTAGTGATTTAGAAATCAAATTCTTCACACCGGTCAAACCCATAATCGCCCGCACCGTACCACCAGCGATAATACCAGTACCTGGCGCCGCTGGCTTCATCAATACATCTGCACCTGTGACCTTATTGCGAGTCTCATGGCAAATCGTCTCGCCGTCCATGTTAAAGGTAATCATGGACTTCTTAGCCTTAGAGGTAGCCTTTGCCACCGCCGCCGTCACATCATTACCCTTAGCTACACCTATACCTACCTTGTTCTTATGATTACCAATCGCCACGAGCGCCTTAAACCGCATCCTGCGACCACCCGCCACCGTACGTGACACGCGATCTACCGCGATGGTAATTTCATCGTATTCCTTTGGCGCTACATCAGCCTTCACGCGATCACGCCTGTTGCGGCGCTCCATCCTCTTGCCAGAGATGTCGCGTGTTTGCTTCGTCGCCGCCACCTGGTCATCCATTTTAAGAGTACCAGATTTGTTCACCACTCTGGGGGCTTTCTTTTCAATTCCTGGCATAATTAAAACTCCAATCCTTCCTTGCGAGCCGCGTCAGCAAGTGCCGACATCCTTCCCGCATACAATTTAGCGCCACGGTCAAACACGACTTTGGAAACCTTCGCCGTCTTAGCCTTTTTGGCGATTTCCGCGCCAATCTTCGCGGCCTGCTCAGTCTTCGTGCCAGTCATCTTTGCCCCGACAGTAGTTGCATAAGCAAGCGTCACACCCTTATCGTCATCAACAAGCTGCGCCACGATATGTTGATTAGAAAAATGAACTGAAAGCCTCGGCCTCTCTGCTGTGCCATGAATCTTTGCGCGAGTTCTTTTCGCTCTAAATACCTTATTCATTATTTCTTACCTGCCTTTCCGGCCTTGCGGATAATC
Source organism: Candidatus Saccharimonadota bacterium (assembly GCA_017406905.1). Lineage (GTDB taxonomy): Bacteria > Patescibacteriota > Saccharimonadia > Saccharimonadales > Saccharimonadaceae > Nanosyncoccus. The sequence continues at coordinate 274,494 of JAFQXN010000006.1, forward strand.
ACTTCATCCACATATTTAATACCTTTACCCTTGTAAGGCTCAGGCTTCTTTAAGCTGCGAATTTCCGCCGCTACCTGACCGACCTTCTGCTTGTCAATGCCAGATACGGTGATTTCCATCTTATTAGTAGTGAGCTGTACCCCCTCTGGAGCCTTGTACTTCACTGGGTGCGAAAAACCGAGTGCCATCTCGATTTCCTGTCCACCACCAGATAGACGAAAGCCTACGCCGTTTATTTCTAGTTTCTTCTCAAAGCCCTTAGTTACGCCTTCGACAGCATTATTAAGTAATGCCCTCTGGAGACCATGCCAAGCCCGAGATTTTGGCTCGTCATCCTCACGGGTGACGGTCGCCACTGCGCCCTCAACTGTTGTCTTAGTCTTAGGCTGCACCGGTACAATGAGTGTGCCCTTCGGCCCTGCAACAGTAATCTCGCTGTCGCCGACCGTGATTGTCACTCCCGCCGGAATATCGATGGGTTGTTTTCCGATACGACTCATATCTTTCCTTATATTATTATCCCCCCAATTATACCACACTTCCTCTCTGTATGCAAGCAAAATCACCGCTCTATCCCACACAAAAACGAACCGGATTTCTCCGGTTCGCTAGATTATCGTACTATCCCCCCATTATAGCACACATTTTTATTTTTGTCAAGTTTACCTCTGTTATTGCTTCTGGCGGCGCATCAAGTAGGCGAAGCTCACAATCGAAGTTAGTAACCCGACCGTCACAGAAGTCAACAATGTTGCGCTCATCGCTGATGCCCCCGCCGCCGTCACCGTACCAGTCTCTGGTGTCGCCGCACTGCCTTTTTCCTCTTCCTGTGTCTCATTTACGCCTACCACACCGTAAGTAGAGAGGTGAGTGGTAGTGAAGGAAAACCAATACCCCTCTGCCTCTGGATCACTTAGATATACTTCATGTCGCTCAACTTCTACACCATTCTCAAAGTAAACTACATATAGTTTATCGTATGCAGCAAGCATTGCGTGCGTATCTTCGTCGATGTCAAAGTAAATCGTCAATTCGTTGTTCTTTACTTCAATTCTACCACCGTCACGGTCTAGCATATCAATCTCAACCGCACCAATTAACTCGCCACCCTTAGTCTCGCTCAAAGTCAAACCATCTTTATCGACTTCTACCGCCGAAAGTGTAGCTTTCCTATCCGCAATCAATTCTTTACCAAACTCAACCGCAGTCGATACATGGCCTTCTCCTTCGCCGCCGTCTTCAATGAAGTATGCACCCTGTGGACCCCAGTCAACTTTCTTTGGTGCGATATATGGCACTTCTTCGCCGGTCTCTCTATCGGTATAGGTGTCTACCTCTTCCGCCGGATCGTCCATATTCTCAGGATCAACTACTTTATAGCCACCCTCAGCCTCTGCCGCCACGTATCCATTTGCAATATACTCTGCGCCAGGCTTCTTATTATAGGTACCGCCCGTAACTTCCACCGACTTCACTGCCCCCTCAGCTGGACCATACTCATAAATAGTATCTTCATTGTACTGAGAAACAAAACTACCAGCGGTAATATTTAGCTCAATATCACCTGGATACCCAGTGTTTTTCTCAATTTGAACTGCTGCGCCAGAAGGGCGGATACCATTATTATAAAGCTCAGGTGGCAACTCTACTGGATTACCAGTGCCAGTAACTGTAGCACCGTCGATATTAACAATCCCGCCTTTAATACCAACGCCAGAGCCCACACCAGTAATCGTAGCCTCACCGATATTCCACTCAGCGTAACCCATAGCCGCTACTGCTAGACCACCAGCATCTTCTGCATCTACAATAGCCGCATCGGCTGTCACCACAGCACCCTTATAAATATTTACCGTAGGATAGTTGGTCTTATCTTTTACTGTACCAATCAACCAAATACCAGAATTGTGACCATTGAGCTTCCCGTAGACATCAACTTTTGTATTGTATGCCGTAATGCCATTATTATATATTACAATCGGATTCTGCCCGCTCATCGTCACACCAGCACCAACCGTCACATTGGTCTCGCTCGCCGACGTAGCGTCGTCAACACCAAATACCTGAATCATACCGGTATTCATAGTGTTTGTGGTCGAAATTGTACCCTCGCCCTCGACCGTCAATGTATGCCCCTTAACCTTGAAAAACTTCCCAGTCTCGGTAGCTGTGATGTTATGACCGTTCAAATCAACCGTCAAATCACTCGTGAGCTCTAGTACACCAGTCATCACGACGTCTGAAGTCAAAGTACAAGTCTTTGCCTCAGTGCCAGCTGCACAGGCAACCAAATCATACGGTTCGCCATCCGCCCAAACCGCCGGCGCCAAAACCCCAGCACTACCCATAGCCGCAACAAACGCAGCATAATATAGCTTATGTTTGACCATTTTTTCCTCCACTTTACTACTTATGATTATACCCCACTAAAAACCTGAAGTCAACATAAAAAACCAAAATATTCCACCAAAAATCCCCTCTTTCGAGGGGACCTTGGAGCTAGATACTTTCCGTTGTATCAAGCCTAGAATACATTGCCAGTTTTACTGACGTTTCGATGCCTTTATCGCACCAGCCAACGCGATGGCAGACATCAATGACACTGCAGTCACTATAACGCTCAGTGAACTCTGAGCCATATTGTCCTCAGTTGCAGTGTTCGCACCGGTTTCTGGCGCACTTACCGTGTAAGTCACCGGAATCAGTGTATCTTCGTAGGCAACCGCATAAGTAGAAAACTTATCCGAAATCACGTATAGCCATCCATCCTGAATGTAGAAATCTACACCTTCAGTCAAGACTTGAACTTCTGGAGTCTCGCCCTCGTGATGGCGCACTACGATATAGCTACGAGCATAGCCATCCGCTGGGTTCGTCACCTCGCAAAGCGCTACCGTGATTTTGTTGTTTAATTCATGTAGTTTACCTACGCTATTTCCATCCACCGTTACGATTACCGACGCATCATAGAATACTACATTCTTTGCGCCCAATGACTCTAACACTGCCAACAAACCTTCATCAATCTCAGCATCCTCGTCCAGAAGATTTACCTGCACAAAGGTCTCAATCGGCAATTGATTGTTAATTGCATTCTGTAAGCCAGCCAATACGCTGTATCCATCTTCGCCAAACAAAGCTTGCTCGCCATCTCTAGCCGCCAATCTTCGCAAACGATAACCAGTACGGCTATTTAGCAAATCGCCAATCTTACCTTCAGCTACTAAGCTCTCAAGATAAGCTTGAATTGTATCTGCCGTCACGCCTGCTGGCTCCGATTTATCATCAGATTCCAAACTATACACAATCACCGTGGCTTTCTTAATGTCCAAACGTGCTGCCGGACGACCAGAATCCTCTGGCTCAAACTCTGTAAAGTCATGTGCTACCCACACTGTATGCTCACCCAGTGTAGCATTTGTCGCATCAAACAAGATTACCATTTCACCGTCGCTATTCTCTTGCGCCACATAATCCACGCCACTCTCATCATCCACCGCTACACTTGGCGCCCAGGCACCATTACCAGTAATTTCAATCGTCTGCCCCTTGCGTACTAGCAAAGTTTCCTCTACTACGTCAATCACTACCACGAGCATATCACATTCATCTACTACAGTACCATCTGGCATATAGTCAACGTAATGCACTCTATATACGCCTGGCGCACTTGCCACCAATCTCGTATAGTCAGTTGTCGCCGACCAACCCCAACCACTCGTCGCAAATCTCAAACCATTCGCTTCACCATCTATTACTGTGATTTCTCCGCCAAGATGTGCACGATCATTCAAGTCACCCACTCCTACATAAACCGTATCACCAGTCTCCGCATATTGGATTGGCTCTGCTTTAATCATCTCGTAAGTGTGCAATCTCACGCTCTTTGTAGCCGTAGTGCCATTTGCATAAGCTTTGAAGGTAATCGTATAATTACCTGGCGCTAAAGCATCGTCCCACTCAAAATTCCAGCTTCTACCCTGAATTGAAGTCGGAGTCGCAGTAAAGCCTGCCGTCACCTCCTCACCAGTTTCGTCATTTACCATAACGAAATCCGTATTATAACGACCTTCCGCAGCATTAATTTCCTGCCAGTAGTTATTAATCGTTTCAATCAAAATCCTACCTTCATCTTGGCGTACGTGATAGCTGTCCTGACCAAAGGTAAAGTTAATCACATACACCTTAATTGAAGCCGATGCTACACCATCATCAAAGATTACCTCGTATGCACCAGCCGCTTCACCAGTCACTCGCCAATTACCACCATGACGATATTCAGGATTCACGCCACTTAGTCCAGTAGCTACATTCGCCCGGATGCTACTCCTTGCAGTAAATCCATTAGCTTCCGTCACATTTACTTCAATTCTATTCTGGCTCTGATTCCGAGGATCACGCGTCAACACAATGTAGTTCTCGCTATCACCAACAATATTGATGCTATGCACCTGCACAGTGATTTCTTTCCTCGCTACCTCTTGGTCTAACACAGTATCCACAAATTCCACCGTATATGCACCAGGAGCAGCACCATCCACGATAGAAAGTGAATACTCACCATTCCCCAAATCATTTACCACTACTTCATCAGTCGGTGCGCCACTTGCATCTTTCACCGCATAGGTCACTGCACCGCCTTCGTCATAAATCGTGAAAGAATCAGATGTGGATACCATATTACCTAAATCGTAAGTGTTATCCTCTTCAATACCCTCAGTCACAAAATCCCACACGTGCAAATTAAACGCCGGAGATGCCTTTTTGCCATCTACGCTCAATTTATAGGTAACTTTTGTCTCGCCAGCTTTCTTGCCAGTGATTGCGTTGCCTTCGTTTTCTGCAATCGTCGCATCCGCGAACTTCACAAACGAAAGCGTCACATCATCTGAACCTTTTTTGATGATGTCGTTGATATCGCTTTCTTCCAAAGTTACGTCCTTCTGCAAAAGCACATCCTTTTGTACATCATACACATACACCTTAAAAGCTTTGCTCAAAGGAGTCGTCAATCTACCATCAAGGTCAGTAGAGAATGTCAAGTTCACTTTCCCAGCGTCAATGCCTTTCAAGGTGTATTTACCAGCTGTACCGCTTGTCACTTGCAATTTCTCTTCCTGCAAATCATCAGACTCAGGAGTAATCGACCAGCTTGAATCCGTATCTACGGTCTTTTTATTGCCCTTCTTCAAAATCAACGTATCGCTGCCTTCCTCAAAATCATACACCGATACCTCAAAAGTCCGCTGAGTATGCACCGTATCATCAAATTCTACCGTAATAGTAGAAGTACCAGACGCCAAACCATTCACGGTTTTCTCATCAGCCGCAATCTCGGCGACACTCTCATCAGACGAGCTAATCAATCTCCAACCCACATTCCACTTGTCTGAAGCAATATTCATCGTCACAGAATCGTTCTTCGCGATTACCTGATCCTCTACGCCAGAAATCTGATAAATCTGCACTCGAGAATGCCCAGTCTTGCCGCTGTTGTTATTTACATCAATCTCTTTACGCCCACCATTTACGCCCTTTACATATCCTACAATCTCACCATTCTCTACATTAGTAGTAATAGTCACATCTCCAGGATATTCTGTCGCACCGCTGCTACGCTTTACCACATATTCTAGCCTGTTCATCTCTGCCGGCGACACCCGGAAAAACTCTACCGGCTCGCTTGCGTCAAGCGGCATCAAAACATTATTTGTACTAATCGTAGTAGGAGCCCCTACTTTCCAATAATCTGCCGTATCTGAATAGCTATAAACTTCAAGCCCATTTGCTTCATAACCACTCGGATCTATGCCAAACACGCCATCGTTAATAGTTGTATAATTCATCAAACTGTTGCTTTTTGTAATCGCACTCGTAATGCCACGAAAATCACCATCGTTAATGGTTAGTGCGTCATTTGGGCTGTTCTCAGCGTAAGCCCTATTTGCAATCGAAGCGCCAGCAAAAGCACCATCGTTAATCGTGATAGTTTCCGTCACGGTAGTACCGCTTTGTCGCCCCAACCCAAAAATCGGACCACTTGCTTCAAAAGTACCGCCATCTACTACCAAACTACCGCCCACCACGTTAATCAAACCCGCATAATCACCAGATTCTAAAACCAATCGCCCATTTACGGTCGCCAAAGCTCCGCTAGCGCCACTGTTAGAATAAAGTCCACCATTTCCTACAGAATCCAGCACCGTCACACTAGCGCTACTGCCAATTATCAAAGCCTTGGTACTGCCACCCGCTGCCGTCAAAGTGTGGCCATTCAAATCAAGCGTCGTGTTCACCGCACTATTTACATTCACACCGCCGTCAACGATGTCCGCACAAAGCGTCACGTTGCCACCAGCATTAAGCGCCGTCTTGAGCTCCAAATTCGTAGTCGGCCCCGCACAAGTATCATCTGCCCAAGCGCTGCCATTCGGAATCACCGGCACCGCTGCAAGCGCCAACACCAAAGCCGAACCAGTGTAGCCTGCTCGTTTTAAATTTGATATTGCTTTCATACCCATTATTGTCCTCCTTTTGGTTATGATTTAATCTTGCCGACGCTCCAGCCGCACAAGAACAAAACGAGCCCAGGCCCCACCCGAACTCTTATCCTTGCTCTATTTTTCCCCATTTTATCGCACGATTCACCAAATTGCAACAATAAGCTCAATAAAAAGAAGGCTAATTTCTTAGCCTTCTTTTACTCTTCTCTTACCAGACCTTCACAAGAATTTCACCGCCAAGACGATTTTTCTTCGCTTCACGACCAGTCATCAAACCTTTAGAGGTCGATACAATTATCATACCTCGGCCAGACTTCACCACTGGTAAATCTTCCGCTGACGAATATACACGACGTCCAGGCTTCGAAACTTTTGTGATTTCGTTAATCTTGGCATTTGCACCAGGCTCGTTAATCTTCACCTTCAAAATACCGCGAGGGCTCTCGTCGATGATTTCAAAACCCGCCACATAGCCATTCTTCGCCAAAACTTCAATCACTTGCACTTTAAGTTTAGAAGTAGGAACAAGTATCTCGCTTTTTCCAACCATTACTGCGTTACGAATACGCGTAATCAAGTCGGCAATTTGATCAGTAGATTGTAATGACATATCCTTCTCCTTTCTCCTACCAGCTACTCTTAGTTACACCAGGAATCTCGCCTTTGGAGGCCTTCTCCCGGAAGTTAATACGTGACAAGCCAAACCTACGCATATATCCTCTCGGACGCCCATCGAGCATATCGCGATTCTTAAGGCGCGTCGGCGATGCATTTCGCGGAAGCTTTTGCAAACCTTCCAAATCACCTGCTGCCTTCAGTTCAGCACGTTTAGCTTTATATTTTTCGTACATTTTACGCCGCTTTTCATCGCGGAGAACTGCAGATTTCTTCGCCATCTTACTTTTCTCCTTTCTCAAACGGCATACCAAAGAGTTCTAGCAATTTAGTGCTTCCTTCCTTTGAACCATTTTTAATTATAAACGTCACTTCGAGGCCGTGCAAAGCCGCTGCATCTTCAAAAGTAATCTCTGGAAATACAGTTTGCTCTTTGAGCCCTAAGTTATAATTGCCTTGCGCATCGAATGCCGTACGCGATACACCATGGAAATCCCGCACGTGTGGCAACGCAATGTTTATCAATCTGTCAACAAATTCGTACATCTTATCATTACGAAGTGTTGTCAAATATCCTACCGGCGCGCCCATGCCTTTACGAATTTTAAAGGTCGCAATCGACTTCTTCGCAAGTCGCGAAGTCGGCGCCTGACCGGTAATCTTCTCAAGCGTCAACGCTACCGTTTCGGTAAATTTCTTATCTTCACGCTTCTTACCTACACCCGAAGATACAATTACCTTCTTTAGTTCTGGTACTTGATTAATATTCTTCAAGCCCAATTCTTTCTGCAACTTCGCCTTCAACTCTTTATTATAGAGCTCTTTGAGGCGTGGTTGTGCTTTGACCGCAGTCTTAGCAGCCGTTTTCTTTTCCGCCATTATTTAGCTCCTTTCTCTGATTTTTTGCCTTTTCGGCTCTTTGAATTGTCAACTTTTTTCACAGAGGACTTCACGTACTTTGAAGCCTCCACCAGCTTAAGATTTGACAAATCAACTCCCACATGAATTGTCTTTTTACCTCCCGCAGGATTCAAATAAGACTTCCTCATGTGACGCTCCACCATTCCGATACCCTCAAGACAGGCCTTGCCAGCCTTGCGATCAATTTTCACGATTTTAGCCTCTTTGCCCTTATTGTTGCCAGAGATTACTAAAACTTTGTCATTTACTTTCAAGTTTGCCATATTATAGTACCTCCGGAGCCAAGCTGATAATCTTTGAAAACCCGAGGTCACGAAGTTCCCTAGGAATTGGCCCAAACACACGCGTACCCTTAGGAGTTTTATCGTCGTTTACAAGCACTGCCGCATTTTCGTCAAACCGAATAGTCGAACCATCCGGCCGGCGAATCGGCGCCACCGTTCGCACAATCACTGCACGGACTACGGCCTTCTTCTTTACGTTACCGTTTGGTGAAGCCTCCTTTACTGAGCAGGTCACAATATCACCAACCCGAGCATACCTTGCGCGAGTTCCGCCCAGCACCCGAATCACTCCCAACTCTTTCGCGCCGGAGTTATCCGCTACCTTTAATCTAGTTTCTTGCTGTATCATTATGCTTCCCCCTCTTCATCCGCTTCGGCTGCTTTTGCCTTTGCGATTTTATCTGCACCAACCTTCTCTGGCAGGTCAACTTTATTTACATCATCCTTTAACTCTACTGTGCCACGTGATTTTTCAATCACCTTCACGAGAGTATAGGCTTTTGTCCTTGACAATGGTCGCGACATCGCGATTTCCACTCTGTCACCCACCTTCGCTTCGTTTTTCTCGTCGTGCGCAGTATATTTACGAGTTTTCGTGTACTGCTTACGATAAAGCGGATGAGTTTCACGCGAAACGATGGAGACGGTAATGGTCTTATCACGCTTATCAGAGGTCACTGTCCCTACTAATGTGTGTGCCATATTAGAACTCCTCTTTCTTTATAATTTTACATTTCACCGGCAATTTGTGTGAAGCGAGTCGGAGGGCTTCACGCGCCTGCTCTTCAGTCACGTCGGCAATTTCAAACATTACCGTACCAGCTTTTACCTTAGCCACATAAAACTGCGGTTCGCCTTTACCGGAACCCATTTTTACATCCAAAGGCTTCTTAGTAACTGGCGTATGTGGGAAAATCCGAATCCAAATCTTACCACCACGCTTAATATAACGTGTAATCGCCTGACGGGCTGCCTCAATTTGTCGTGAGTTAATTCGCTCATTGTCAAGCGACATCAACCCAAAATCGCCAAATGCTACAGTATTGCAACGTGTCGCCACGCCTTCATTTTTGCCTTTACGTACCTTGCGGTGCGCTAGTTTTCTTGGAATCAAAATAGCCATTTTATTTCTCCCCCTTATAGATCCAAACTTTAACACCTACGATACCGGCAATAGTCGGCGCATGATGACAATAAAAGTCAATATCCGCACGCAAAGTATGTAGCGGCACTGAACCCTCGATGAATTTCTCGCGGCGTGACATTTCCGCGCCATTCAAACGTCCAGACACCTCAATACGTACACCTTTAGCGCCTGCATTCATAGTAGACTGCAAAGCCATTTTTACCGCTCTGCGGAAATTCATACGCTTACCCAACTGGAATCCGATATTCTCGGCCACCAATTTCGCATTAAGCTCTGGCTTCTTTACTTCTTCTACATTTACCCGTACTGGGCCACTCACGATTTTTTCAAGCTCTTTCTTGAGCTCATTAATACCAGCGCCCTGCTTACCGATTACTGCGCCAGCTTTCGCCGTCAAAATTGTAATCGTCGTAAGATTTGCGGAGCGTTCAATATTGATTCGCGCAATCGTCGGCCGTGATTTAAACCGATCTTCGATCATCTTGCGAATCTTGACGTCTTCCACTAGCCAATGACGAAAATCACTTTTCCGTGTAAACCACTTCGAGGACCAGTCTTTGCTAAGCTGGAGACGGTAAGAGATGGGATTAACCTTCTGACCCATATTACTTTTTCTCCTTCTTCGCTGCAGCCTTAGTTGCAGGCTTTTTATCAGCCTTCACTTCAGCCTCTTTTGCGACTTTTTTAACTTTTTCTTCGCCGGCGACCTCGACGAATATATTACTACTAATCTTTTCGTAAGGCAATGCACGCCCACGCGATGCCGGTACATACCGACGCATTCGTGCGCCACTCGTTACAAAAATTCTCGCAATTCGTACAGTTTTTGGATCAATCGACACCTTAGAATTATTCAATAAATTCGCATTTGCCGATTCCACCGCCTTAAGTACCGCGCGTGCAGCACGGCGAGGCGTGTGCTCCAAAATCACCACCGCATCCGCCACGTAGCGATCGCGCACTAGCGCTGCTACGATATTCGTTTTGCGTGGCTGGCTATCAATACCTTTTTCGTATGCATGTGCAAAATATGTTTCCGCCATAATTACTTTCCTTTCGCCGCCGCTGCCTCAGCTGCTTTCTTGCCGCCGTGGCGCTTAAATTTACGAGTTGGCGCAAATTCACCAAGCTTATGACCGACCATATTTTCCGAAATGAACACTGGCACGTGAACTTTACCGTTATGCACAGCAATCGTCCGCCCTACCATCTCCGGCGAAATCGTCGAATAGCGTGCCCAAGTTTTAATTACGGTGCGGTCTTCGCTAGAGAGAGCGGCAACTTTCTTCGCGAGTTTGTAGTCTACAAACAGACCTTTCTTAAGACTCCGAGACATTATTTCCTCTTTCCTTCGTGGCGACTGCGCACGATCATTTTATTAGTTTTCTTATTGTGACGAGTGCGATACCCAAGCGTGAGCTGGCCCCACGGAGTTCTAGGTGCTTTACCGGAACCATGACGACCACCATCACCACCACCGTGTGGGTGATCCGTAGCGTTCATTACGACACCACGCACTGTTGGGCGAATACCCTTACGACGACGACGCCCTGCCGCACCAATTTTAATATTCTGATGCTGCAAATTCGACACCGTACCAATCGAAGCTTCACAAGTTGTTAAAACTTTGCGCACTTCACCAGATGGCATCTTAAGCGTAGCATAGCCATTTTCTTTTGCCATCAACTGTGCGCTAGCACCTGCTGCACGCACCATTTGTGCGCCCTTGCCAGGCTGTAACTCAATCGCATACACAAACGTACCTACCGGAATATTCTCAAGTGGCAAACGATTACTATTCTCTACTTCCACTTCTGCGCCAGTCTTAAATGTAACGCCTTTAGTCATTTTAGTATCAGCGAGCACATAATAATACGTACCGTTCTGGTCTTTTACCCGCGCAATCCGTGCGCTACGGTTTGGATCATATTCAATTTCCTCTACCGTCAAAACCAAATCCTTCGGCAAATTGTAAGTCATAATACGATAGTGTCGCTTCACACCACCGCCACGATGCCTTACCGTAATCCGGCCTTGGTTATTCTTGCCCGCCTGTTGTTTTTTCGCCTTGGTGAGCGATTTCATCGGCTTATTCGTCGTAATCTGATCAAAATCTTGAGTCGTCTTCTGACGCTGCGCCGGTGTAATCGGGCGATATGCTTTAATTGCCATTACTTCTTCTCCTTACCTGCATTCTTGTCCGCCTTAGCCTTCTTTTCTGCTTTAGCTTCCTTTGCGCTGGTTTTATTATTTTCTTCTGGCTCATCGAAAACCTTAATCGAATCGCCCTTCTTCAATTTCACGTATGCAAACTTCTTATCCTGGCGATGTGTAATGCCCGGATAGGCGTGCTTGCCTTTACTATATTTCGTCTTTTTACCGTTACGAATCAATGTTCTAACATCTGTTACGGTCACATTAAATTCTTTCTCGACCAATTTCGCAATTTCTTGCTTTCCCATCGATTTTTTCACCGGAAAAACATAAATCCGATTAGTCTGCTCAAGATAGCTTTTCTCTGTAGCTCTCGGCTCTAAGAGATGAAGCTTAATACCAGTATCTTTATCCGCCATTCTACTTCTCCTCTCCAATTAGCCACTTTTCGGTAGCCTTAACTGCAGCTTCTGAGAACACAATCGCATCTGCATTCATGATGTCAAACACATTAAGGTAAGTTGCACGTACCAATTTTACATTTGGCAAATTATTTGTCGAACGCAAAACCTCTGGCGTCTTCTCTGCTACTACCATGAGTATATTCTTATCGGCCAGCTTCATATCTTTCAAAACTTTCACCGCCGACTTCGTCTTGCCGTCTAACTTTGCTTCCTTATCAAGTACCAATACAGCTTTTTCTGCATTTTTTATTGACAAAGCTTGACGTACCGCCAACAATTTAGACGAACGCGCAATCTTCTTGGTAAAGTTTTCTTCACCAGTACGGCCAAACGCCACGCCACCATGTCGCCAAATCGGGTTTCTCGTCGAACCAAAACGCGCTCTACCAGTACCCTTCTGCTTCCACGGCTTCTTGCCGCCACCACGTACTTCTCCGCGCTTCAAAGTTTTAGCATGCGAGCTACGTGAATTAGCCAAATATGCATCATAAGCGAGTTTAATCAATTCGTGATTTTCTACGGTAAGACCAAAAACGTCTTTATTCAAAGTCGCCATATTACTCCTTTCCCTCCACGCTTACGATTCCTTTACGTGGGCCAGGCACTGCGCCCTTCAACCCAATCAAATTGTTCTCTGTATCAATATAAGCAACTACCAAATTCTTTACCGTCACTTGATCGTGGCCCATTCGGCCTGGCATCTTCTTACCCTTCCAAACTTTCTGTGGATACATCGAACCGATCGAACCAACTTTACGAATATCACCCTTAAAACCATGTGTATTGCGTGATTCGTTAAAGTTGTATCGCTTTACTGTACCAGCGAAACCTTTACCTTTGCTAGTACCAGTTACTGCTACCTTATCTCCAAGCTTAAAGCTTTCTACGGTGAGCACATCGCCAAGCTTCATGCCCTCTGGAATCTCATCTACACGAAATTCCTTCAAGATTTTAGGATTGATATTTTCACCAGCCTTTTTAACGTGGCCAGTAACCGACTTGCTCAGATTCTTACTCTGACCATAACCCACCTGCACAGCGTTATAACCATCTTTTTCGACGGTTTTAATCTGAGTCACTGTGATTGGGCCGGCTTGAAGAATCGTAACTGGAGTCACGACGCCATCTTCACCGATGATCTGAGTCATACCAATTTTGGTGCCGAGAATGACTTGCATCCTATTCCTTTCCTTTATTTTGTTTGATAAATAACTCCTACCCTCTAGGCAGGTGCCCTCGCGAGCTGAGTTCTGCCTCTGTACATCAGGCAAAACTGCACTATTAAAACTAGACTTTTAGGCCGGTTTCTTTATCAGACCTTGCCTTATGCCTAGATAACATACTAATTTTATCACACTTCCCCTCTCTTGACAACCCCTATTTCTAATTTTCGCACAAAAATCCCCACCCATCCCCTAATTATATCACATATCTAAATATTTGTCAATAAAGCCGCCGATTTCTCCATCCAACACCTTATCTGGCTCAGTTGATTCAAATCCAGTACGAGTGTCTTTTACTAACTTGTAAGGCTGCAGTACGTAATTCCGAATCTGTTGCCCCCAGCCAGCCGACTCGCCCGCACGTAGTTCACCGATCGTCGCCGCATGCTGTTCTAATTGCATTTGCGCCAATTTACCCCGTAAAATCTCCATCGCCTTTTCCTTATTTTGCAACTGTGAACGCTCATTCTGAATAGCCACCACGGTATTAGTCGGCAGATGCGTGATCCGCACTGCCGAATTAGTCGTGTTGACCGACTGCCCACCGTGCCCGCCAGAATGATAGACATCAATCCTCAAATCTTTATCATCAATCACCACCTCGGTATCTGCCTTAATCACCGGCAATATCTCCACCAACGCAAACGACGTCTGTCGCAGATTATTCGCATTAAACGGCGAAAGTCGCACCAATCTATGCACTCCATGCTCTGACTTTAGCGTACCATACGCATTGGCGCCGGTCACCTCATACACAGCCGTCTTAATACCAGCCTCCTCACCCGCTGCTCGCTCTAGGCACGTCACTTTAAAACCTCTCTTCTCACAAAATCTCAGATACATCCGCTCCAGCATCCCCGCCCAATCCATCGCCTCCGTGCCACCCGCACCTGAAGTAATCCTCAGCACCGCATCTTTTGCGTCATACGGCCCCGTAAATCTCAACGCCTTTTTCATCTCCGCAAATTCTTTCTCCATCGCCGTCACCTGCTCACTAAATTCATCCTTCATATCATCATCCGAAATCGCCAACAATTCCCCCAAATCTTCAATTTGCACCCTCAAAAACCGCCACGGTTGCACTTCGTCTTGTAATCGCTTTAACTCCTGATTTTTTTCTGTCGCCACTTTCACATCTCGCCAAATTTCTGGCTCCGCCACCTCTTGCTCCAACTTCTCCAATTTTTCAATCTTCTGTTCAATTTCCAGCTTCTCATAAGTCTTCAAAAACTCACTATCCAGCTCTTCCAATCTCTTTTGCAACTCGTTCATATCATCATTATATCACAGGGAATCAAAAAAGCCTTTGCAGGCTTTTTGACCGTCCCCTATTGTGTGAGGTGCCAGGAAAGGTCGCGCGAATTAAACTCGAGCGTCATTTTTTCCCGACCAACCAGAATGTCGAAGATGTGAAGTACTGCTTCGCCCGCGAACCTAATATGCGTCTGCAAAAGTTCAGTTACTTCAGTCTCGTTTTCACCACGCCGCCGGAACGTGAGCGGTTGGCAAGGCGTCATTTCGTAACCGAAAAGCGCCATTACTTCGACTTGTTCTGTTTTATTTTTGTTAAAGTTTTTCATAAAAGACTCCTTTAAATTAAATTTATTAGAGTCATTTATGCGAGCCTGATTTATTGGCTCCTAGTCACGACTACAAATGACCAATAATCGCGACCTTTAACTTTTCTCATCGCCAGTGACCGAAGTATAGCATGAGCAATTTAATTATACCACACACCACTAACATTTAGCTTATATGTTATAATATAAAAATGAATATTTGGGAAGAACTACCAAAACCATTCCTTGTCCTCGCCCCTATGGAAGGCGTCACGGATATTATTTTCCGGCAAGTCATCGCTCAGGCTGGCCGCCCAGATTTATTTTTTACTGAATTTACCAATGTTTCATCTTACGCTTCTGAAAAAGGTCGCGCTAATGCCCTAGAACGCCTTGAAGTCGCACCCTCCGACCACCCCATCATCGCTCAAATTTGGGGTAAAAACCCCGCACATTTTTCAGCCACCTGCCAAGTTCTCGCTTCGCTGGGATTTTCCGGCGTAGATTTGAACTTTGGCTGCCCAGACAAGCATGTCAACAAAGCCGGTGGTGGCGCTGCCATGATTCAAACCCCCAATCTCGCCATTGAGTGCCTTCAAAACGCCCAAAAATCCACCAATCTCCCAGTATCTGTTAAGACTCGCCTCGGCTGGAGTCAGCCCAGCGAATATCGCGAGTGGCTTTCCGTCCTCCTCGCCGAACACCCCGCCGCACTCACCATCCATCTCCGCACCAAAAAAGAAATGTCCAAAGTTCCCGCTCATTACGAATTAATTCCCAACATCATCGCCTTACGCAACCAAATCAGCCCTACCACCAAACTCGTCCTCAATGGCGACATCAAAGACCGCACCCAGGCCCTCAAACTGCACCAAGCCCACCCGGAAGCCGATGGTTTTATGATTGGCCGCGGCGTCTTTGCCAATCCTTATTGTTTCACTAATCACACCCCCACCCGCGAGGAATTAATGGCACTCTTAGAACTACATTTAGATCTATATGAAGAGCGCGCATCCCATATTCCTTATGAACCTTTAAAACACTTCTTTAAAATCTACATCAACAATTTCCCTGGCGCCAAAGAACTACGTACCCAGCTCATGGAAACTCATAACATCAAAGAAGCCCGCAAAATTATTTCTATGCTATAATCTATAGTATGAAAATTGCACTATTAGGCTACGGCAAAGAAGGTCAAGCCGCCGAAAAATATTTTAAAACCAAAAATGCCGCTATCGACATTTTTCAGGATTTCACTCGCGAAGAAATTCAACAGAAAGATTATTCATCCTATGATATTATTTTCCGCAGCCCCAGCGTCCCACCTCTCGGCCTTTCTAACGAATCCAGCCTTACCAAATACTTTTTCGACCACTGCCCTTGCCCAATTATCGGCGTCACCGCTACCAAAGGCAAAGGCACCACCTGTTCCTTCATCAAATCCCTCCTGGATTCTCACGGCGAAGACGCTTACCTAGTCGGCAACATCGGCACTCCTTCCATCGAAATCCTAGATCAGCTCACCCCTGATTCTGTCGTCGTTTATGAAATGTCTAGCTTCCAGCTCTGGGATTTACACAAATCCCCCCATATCGCCGTAGTCGGCACTATCGAACCAGACCACCTCAACGTCCACAAAGATTACGATGAGTACACTTCCGCCAAAGCCAACATCGGCCGTTTCCAGTCCAACGCCGACTATATGATTTATTACTCGCTCAATCCTGAATCCGTCAAAATCGCCAATGTCTCTCCCGCCACTAAAATCTCTTATCCTTTCCCCATCTCCAACAACATCAAAGAAGCTATCACTATCCCCGGCGAGCATAATCAAAACAATGCCATCGCCGCCATTGCCGCCGTCGCTAGCTACAAAAATATATCACCAGATGAATATTTAAGAGAATATAAATCCGAAATCATCTCCGGTCTCCGACATTTCAAAGGTCTTCCTCATCGCTTAGAATTTATTCGTGAACTAAATCATGTCAAATATTACGACGACAATTTCTCCACCAATCCATCCTCTACCCGTGTCGCCATTGATGCTTTCCCGGATAACCAAATCGTCACCATCATAGGTGGCCGCGATAAAACCAACAACGAAGATTTACCAGAAATCTACGACATTTTACAAGCCCCAAATATTTCTAAAATTATTCTTCTTGGCGAATCTGGCCATGCCCTGGCCCAAAAATACCAAGATTCACGCTTCATTCTAACCGAATCCCTCAAAGAAGCCGTAGCTTCCGCCCGCACTGCCGCCGAACAGCTCGCTTCACCCGCCTCACCCGCCATTGTATTAATGTCGCCCTCCGCCGCTTCTTTTGATATGTTCAAAAACGTCTACGACCGCGGCGATCAATACCAAGCAATCGTAAGAAGCCTATAGTGTCTCGAGCAACGACAGCCGAGAAATGCGACTTTGCGTCGATGGCGAAATATGAGTTGTATTTCGAGGACTATAAGCGAAGCGGCGACAGCCGAGAAATACAACTCATATTTCGCCTACCTATCAAAAATTCAATCTGTTCTCGAGTCTCGAAATCGCCGCTTTCTCTACGTTCGACACGGCAGCAAACCCCTTCACTCCTGACCCCGCAAACTCTCTCGCCAACTCTATCATCTCAAACTTATCAATAGATTTTATCATATTCGGCATATTATCATACCTCTCCACCGTCTCATTGGTAAAATAATTATCCGCATAGTAATCCGCAACTTGCCCCACCGTCTGCGCCCCCATCTGGAATCTCCCCAGAGCATAAGACTTCGCCGCCAAAAAATCCATATCTAATATCTCACCATTCAGCGCTTTCATCAATTCCGTCTGAATCAATTCAAACAACGCCTCCGCATTTTCAATATTCACCTCGCCGTCAAAATCCCAATACGAATTATGCGCGTTACTCGCCACCGAACTACCCATACCATATACTAATCCACGTTTCCGCGCCGTCCCAAAAATCCTCGAACTCGTTGTCCCATTCAAGATATGATTTAGGCAATTCATCGCAAACACCTCATCTGGCTCTAAGTGCCTCGGCGTCACTAAAGAAAACCCAAAAGTAATATTCGAAGCATCTTTGCGCCGAATCGACACCGCCTCCCCACTATGCAAATCCGCCAAAGGTATCTCAAACTTCCTACCCTCCTTTAGCTCCCAATCTTCAAGCATCTTCATTATCTTATGCTTACGTCCACGTATCTTCCCGGCAATAATAAACAGCATATTTTTCGCCGTGTGCGTGCGCCGATAATGCTCCCGAATATCTTTTAACTCGATATTCGAGATCGTCTTAATTCGCTCCGGCAAATCCAAAATATCTTCCCCCACCGCCTGCTGCACCCGTGGCCACAACAGCCTATAATAATCATTCATGTAGCCAGTCAGCTCTGATTTAACATTTGCCTTCTCGCTTTTTAATTCTTCCTCATTAAACTTCGGCTCACAAATCGACAGCCGCTGCAACTCCATTATCCTCTCCCACTCAAAATCCGCACATTCCGTCTCATAACACACCGAAATATCACTCGTCCAAGCATTATGATATGCTCCATTTTTCGTAAATTCTGCCTCAAAAGCCTGCTCATCTTTATATTTCGCATTCGCCCCAAAAGCCAAATGCTCCACCAGATGTGGAATCTCATACACATCCTTGTTTTTCGCATACATCATCCCCGCCCGAAACTGTATCCTTGTGGACATTACGCTCGCCCCAGGTATATCAATCAAAAGCCCCTTCGCCCCGTTTTTCAACGTAATTTCCTCAACTGAATGTTTCATTTTACCTCTCTTAGAATCCCCCAGTTTTCACCCTATCTATTGACAAATAATAATACTTATGCTATAATGGAAGTATCGGATTATTTCCGCTTCGATTTTGATTTCTTCTTCGAACCGGATTTCTTCTTTGAACCCACTCGCTTCGGCACTGGTTTTGCGCCCGATTTCTTCTTAAATTCAGAGTCAAGATTCCTCTCACCGGACGAAATTTCATTCACACCCTTCTCTGTCTGCGCTTCCGCCATCTTGGTAAGTTCAGACTCGTATTCCTCACCGTCCGTCACATTCTCCGCACGCGCCTCAGCCGGCGTAATTGAAAGCAAAATCTTCAGCACTTCTTCTCGCAAATTGCGCTGCAACCCATCAAACAATTTCTGCGACTCTGACCGATACTCTACCAACGGATCCCTCTGGCCAACGCTCCGCCAATGAATCCCCTCGCGTAAATGCTGCATATTTTCAAGATGCTGCATCCACAAAGTATCCAACACCTTGAGATATACCTCACGCTCTACTTTCCGCATCGTCTCCGCGCCAAACTCCTCTTCCTTCTTATGATATGCCTCTTCCACTGCCTCAAGCGCTATTTTTTCACGCTCTTTTTCTTTTCGCGTCAAACCAATCTTCCGAATCAAATCATCGTCAAAATCAAATACCGCTTTAAATTCTTCATTAAAGTTCTTATTAACGCGAGAAGAAAACTCCGTTAACATCTTGACTTCATCACGCATCAGACGCTTAATCTCTGGGTAAATATCATCGCCCTCCAAAATCTTCCGCCGCATCATGTACACCACCTTACGATGCCGATTAATCACGTTATCATACTGTACCACGTTCTTTCGCGAATCAAAGTTAAAACCCTCAATCCGCTTCTGCGCCGCTTCCAAAGTCCGCGAAATCGCCCTAGTCTGAATCGGCGTATCTTCATCTACACCTAACCGCGTCATTAAAACTTTTACCCTATCCCCCTGGAAAATTCTCATCAAATCGTCTTCGCAACTCACGAAAAACTGCGTCGTGCCAGGATCACCCTGACGGCCGCCACGCCCACGTAGCTGATTGTCCACGCGTCGAGAATCATGCCTCTCCGAACCAATCACCACTAAGCCACCTAGCTCACGCACACCTTCGCCCAATTTAATATCGGTACCACGCCCTGCCATATTCGTAGCTAGGGTAATTGCGCCCTTCTCACCTGCCTTTGCAATAATCGCCGCTTCACGCTCATTATTTTTTGCGTTCAAAATCTCATATGGCAACCCGAACTGGTCCAAATACCGCGCAATTTCCTCGTTATTTGCAATCGAACCAGAACCCACTAGTACCGGCTGACCCCTGTCATGGTATTTCTTAATCTCATTTGCAATCGCCTTCAGCTTCCCAGCCTTGGTCTTATAAATCAAATCGTCTTTATCCACCCGTTGTATTGGTCTATTCGGCGGAATTTGTATCACATCTAATGCATAAATCTGCTGGAACTCTTCCGCCTCCGTAAATGCCGTACCAGTCATACCAGATAATTTCTTATATAATCGGAAGAAATTCTGGAAAGAAATCGTCGCCAGTGTCATAGACTCTTGTTTTACTGCCACCCCCTCTTTCGCTTCAATCGCCTGATGCAAGCCCTCATTGTATCTTCGCCCTTGCATCAAACGCCCAGTATGCTCATCCACAATAATCACCTCACCGGAGTTTGTCACCACGTAATCTTTATCACGCTTAAATACAATTTCTGCTCGAATCGCCTGCTCCAAATGATAAACCAATCGTGTGTTCTTAGTAGAATACAAATTCTCTACACCCAAAATCTCTTGCACTTTCTCAATACCCTTATCAGTCAAAGTCACCGAACGACGCTTCTCATCAAAGATATAATCCTCCGGCGTCAATCTTGCTGCTACCTTTGCGAACTGATAATAAGATTCGGGATTATCACCTGCCGGCGCCGAAATAATCAAAGGTGTCCTCGCCTCATCAATTAAAATCGAATCCACCTCATCCACAATCGCAAAATTCAGTTCTCTTTGGCGCAAATATTGTACTTCCGAGGTCATATTATCGCGCAAATAATCAAAGCCAAACTCATTATTTGTGCCGTAAGTAATATCAGCATTATAAGCCTCTTTTCTCGTCGCCGGCTTCAAGTGCCGAAATCTCTCGTCGTCATGTTCGTCATTTTCATATTCTGCATCATAAACAAATGAAGCGTTATTGATAATTACGCCAACGCTCATGCCCAAAAAATCATACACCGGCCCATTCCAACCGGCATCACGCTGCGCCAAATAATCATTTACAGTCACCACGTGCACACCACGGCCAGTCAAGCCGTTCAAATACGCCGGCAACATTGCTACCAAAGTCTTACCCTCACCGGTCTTCATTTCTGCCACCGCACCTTCATTCAACACCATGCCACCAATCAACTGCACATCATACGGACGCATCCCCAGCACCCGCTTCGATGCTTCACGCGCCACTGCAAACGCCTCTGGCAAAATCTCATTCAAAATCTTCGTATCGTCTATCACCTTTTTCCGCTTAGCGCTCTTCTTGGACTTTTTCTCGCCATCCCCCTCCACCTTTGCGACCTTCAAAGCTTTATTAATTCTCTCTTTAAAAATCTCCGTCTGCCCAGCCAGCTCTTCGTCGCTCATCTTTTCGTATTTCGGCTCCAGCTTACTAATTTCTTGCGCCCGCTTCCATAATCGCTTCAAAATTTTCTTCTGTGCATCACCAAAAACCCCCTGCAAAAACTTCGTCAACGCAGTCTTGTCTGCTAATTTATCAGTAGGCTTCTTCTCTTTTTTAACTTTAGGTTTGTCAACTTTTTTCACAGCACCCTTCACGGCCGCTTCGGTATTTTTCGTCATAACACTCCAATCTTTCCCCCTATTGTACCACATTATTTCTTGCGGATAAAGAGATTTCTCCAACTTCTCCTCTGTCGATGCGGCTGCGCTTCTAGCTTATAACGCCGAATTTGCCCCGCCAACTTAGCTTCCACTAAATCTACCCCAGCAAACACATTGGAACACTCATCTCGTGCTGCAATCACCTTACCACCCGGAATCTCCATCGCCACCGAAATCTCATATTTATCGCTCTTGCCTTTACCGATTTCCGCCACCACCACCTTCGCAACTATATCTTTTTTTGAACCACGTGGCAAGTACTTGTCCAACTTACCTAATCTCTTCTCCGCATACTTCTTAAAAGACTCTTCTACTTTATATCCATTTCCACTTATATCAATCTTCTCAATCATTTTCCTCCTTTTTTATAATTATATCTCGTCCTTACCCCCCAAGTAAGGTCTCAATACCTCAGGAACTTTCATCTTACCACCCTCTACAGCATAATTCTCTAGTAGCACCACCAAAGCTCGCGCCAGAGGAATCGCCGTGCCATTTAAAGTATGCACAAATTCAACCGTACCATCTTTTCTTCGCACTCGACAATTCACGCTTCTAGCCTGAAAATCCGTGCAGTTCGAACACGAAGTAATCTCCTGGTACTTCTGATTCACAGGTGACCAATATTCCATATCATACTTCTTCGCCGCCGGCGCCCCCAAATCCCCTGCCGCAATATTGATTACGTGATACGGTATACCTAAACCCTGCCAGATCTCTTCTTCTATCGCTAAAATCTTCTCGTGCATCTCCTTAGACTGCTCTGGCAAACAAAACACATACATTTCCAACTTGTTAAACTGATGCACTCTAAACAGCCCTCGCGTATATTTGCCATAAGTCCCAGCCTCTTTCCTAAAGCACGCAGAATACCCAGCATACAAAAGCGGCAACTTATCTTCATCAATAATCTCGTCCATGTGATAACCGGTCAGCGGCATCTCCGCCGTAGCAATCATCGCCAAATCCTCTCCCTCAATATAATACTCATCACTCTGTTCGGAACTGCGCGGATTAAAACCACATCCCTCTAGCACTCTACTAGATACCATATCTGGTACCGTCATAAACGTAAATCCATGCTCTAAAACTTTTGACAGCCCATACTGCAAAAGCGCATTCTCCAAAAGAGCCATCTCACCTTTTAGATAATAAAATTTCGCTCCTGCCACCTTTGCTCCCCGCTCAAAATCTACCCAATCACGACTCGTCGCATAATCCAGATGGTCCACCCCAGTTTCGTGATTCTTTCCCCATTTTTTCACCTCTACTGAACATTCTTCGCCACCAAGCGGCACATCCTCAAAAATCACATTCGGCACTGTCTTCAGCAAAGCTTCTACTGCCGCCTCTGCCTCTACCAATCGTGTTTCCACTCCAGCAAGTTCTTCTTTTACTGCTTTCCCTTCAAGAATCAGCTCCTCAGAAGGTTTACCGCCCTTCATCTTACCGGCAATCTCATTGCGCCTCTGCCTCAAAACCTCTGCCTCTGCCAACACCGCCTTACGCTCGTCGTCAAGCTCCAGCAATTTCCGAATATTTATCTTATAACCTTTTTCTTTTGTTGACTTCTCAACAAGCCCCACATTATCTCGAATAAACTTCACATCTAACATATATACATTATACCACCAAATACAGCCTTGCCCAGTCATTTAGTGTCAAGTCGCCAGGCCGCGCACTCAAATCTATATCTAATTTCTCAAATATTTCCTTAAGCTCCGCCAATGGTTTTTTAATAGCTAGATTATTTATCACCTTTTTCCTTGGAGAACTAAAACCAATCTTCGCCAATTTCAAAACTTCGTCACTTACATCCGGTTTAGCTTTTGGCTCAAAAATTATCACCCTACTATCCACCTTAGGCGGAGGAGTAAATTCCTCCCGATTAATAATCGGCCCTACCCATACTTTAGCCCGATTTTTCACAAACAAAGATAATATCGTCTCTTTTCTTGCCACAATCCGATCCGCCACTTCCTGCTGTATCAACAAGACCACTCTTTTAGGCTTGTTTTCTACCGTCAGTACTTTCTCAATAATCGGACTTGTCACGTAATAAGGGATATTCCCAGCCACCACATAATCACCCTTTATTCCAGAAAAATCAAATGCCAATATGTCCTCATGGAATACCTCAAGATTTTTTCCTGGGAAGGAGCTTGGCAGGTTATTCGCCAACCGCTTATCATACTCCACCGCTATTACTTTTTTAAATTCTCTTAATAAACTGCTAGTCAAAGTGCCTAATCCCGGCCCAATCTCTAAACAAGTTTCTATACCCTCACCTTCTTTGTTTAATGACGGAATCGCGTAACAAAGATCCACGTCACTTCTCTTAAATTCTTCGTCCACCCCTCTTTTTGCATAAATAGCAATTTCATTTAATATTACTCTGCTATCTAGCCAATGTTGTCCTAAACTTTTATCGTTTTTCATAATTAATACCAGCCATGTGAATACCAATAATTTAATGCTTGATTCCACCCGCCGTATCGACCGTTTACGTAATTTATCATCCACCTAATTTGTGTCACCGGATTAGTTTCCCAATCCGCACCAGCAGATGCCATTTTATTGCCAGGAAGCGCCTGTGGTATCCCATACGCCCCCGAAGCATTCCTCGCATCTACCCTACAACCGCTCTCATGATAAATCAAATCAAGCGCTGCAGCAATATCTACCTCTGACACCCCAGCTTGCCTAGCCCAGTCAGCACAAGTCCCAGATTCAGGAGGTAACGATTTTTTCACGCCCACCGCAGTAACACGCGACACCGGTTGCCGAATCACCTCTTCGGAAATCACCTCTCGCGACACTTCTTTATTATCTACATAATATACGTTATAATAAACTCTCTTGGCACCTACCTCACCCAGCTGGCGTACTTCGGACTTGCCATTCTCGAGACTAGCATCCCTCACCGTCTCTTCAGCAAATGGGATTTCTTCCTCTTCAGTTATTACATGACCGCCATTTCTCACGATGCTATATACATTTGCTACGCCCACCTCAAGAAAATCCGTATTCGGCACCAAGCTAATCTCATCTCCATCATAAACAGTAATCCCCGCCTCACGCGCAATCGTCTTCATGTCGTAGCTTGCTGTCATTAAATACTTATCAGTTGTCCCGTCCTTCACCACCACTGGCCTCGCCCTATATATATTTACGAAAAAATTATCCGCATTTATTTCTGTCTCTACTACTGGGTCTACAATATCACCACTATTCAAAGTAATACCTGCACGGCTTATCGCATCACCTACCGTCTTCGCCTCAGTTTTCACAATCAATTTTTCGCCACCATCATAGAAGGTCACAAATTTAGCATCAGTTTCCACAAAAGCCTCATCTTCGCCTTCCGCATAAGTAAACAGGGAGTTAGCCTTTATTACGCAGCCAAAAACCAGTGCCAGACTAATCACCGCTAGACCAACAAGAACACGATCAAATCTTCTCGAGAGTCTCATGCCCCCATTATATCACACTTTTCCACAAAAGTCCATACCTATCTTTATCTAAGACACTCTAACAATAAAAGCCCACTGCAAGGTGGGGCCTTTATTCTAACTCATTTCTAGGTGGTAGCAAAACAATCTTAGCCAAAACAACACTACACTCCCACCCACCAATCTCAGAGACAAGCTCCAAACATGGTTTGCGGTTTAGGCTGCTCTCAACGTCAGATCCAGTCCAAACCTAATTCTATTTTAGCATAGCCGGAATCAATGTCAACATTGTTTTTTAAGATTTTTGATGTCATAATATTTTTTCCACCAAACAGAGGTCGAAAGCCAAAAACCGAACAAATTTCGCTTGACAAAATTTACTATTATATTACTATATAAACACTAAAATTTTCCGCTCCTACCAATCCAAATATGCTATAATAAGCTACATGAATTGGAGGAAATGGCTCGACGGTTTTTCTTTAGCCGGCAAAGGCATCTTGCTCGCCACCAAAGAAAAGCGCTTTTGGTACGGATTTATTCCCAGCTTTTTCATTTTTAGCTTACTTATGGAATTATTGGCCGGCGGCTTCTCTAAATTCGAACTCATGTCCGCTATAGGCTTTCCAGACAACCTCAAAATCATCGGCAGCAGTTTTCTCGCTATCTTCGGAGTTAATCAACCATTCCTGGACTGGTTACCAATTTTCGCAATCTCTATTCTGCAAAGCGTCCTCATTGGCCTTATCGTTCTCCTTTGGAACAAAAAACGCGAACAAAACTCCGCTAATCTCGAAAAGGCCGGCATCATCACTGGCCTCATCGCTCTCGGCGCTGGCTGCCCTACTTGCGGCACCACTCTACTTACTCCACTCCTCGGCGCACTTTTCTCCACCGGCGGGCTCGCCATCGCCGGCACTATTTCCATTATTATCACCTGGCTCGCCATCATCATCGCCGTCTTATCGCTCAAACGCCTCGGCGAAGAAATCTATGTTATAATAATAAACGAAAAATATCTGCAAAAGAAAGTCAAAAAGGAGAACCGTGAGAAAAGCCCTCAGAATCATTAGCATCGTTGGCGTAGTCGCCATCATCATCGCCGCCATCGTCGCCAGTATGAATGCTAAACCATCTAACGCCGAAAGGGTCTGGGATCAAGAAATGACCGTCGGTAACCTCGACGCCCAGAATTACTTCATTATCTATTCTGATTTAGTTTGCCCATACTGCATCGCTTTCGAAAACGCTATTGTCGAACACGAAGAAGACTTTCAAAAATACATCGAATCAAACGACATCCTTGTAGAAGTTCGCCTCTCAGACTTTCTCTATGAATACGGTGAATCTCGCCCTATCAATTCTCGCTACTCTGCCGTTGCCACATACTGTGCCAAAAATGAAGGCAAATTCTGGGATTATTATAATCTAGCTGTCTCTACAGTTTGGAATGATTTTTTCAAAGATTTAGGTAAAGCCGCCTTTACTAAAATGGGCAGTCTAGACAAATCTTATTGGGTTGAACTCGGTACCAAAATTGGCCTCGGCGATAGCTTCAAATCGTGCGTAGAAAACGACGATCCAATCGAGGAAATCCAAAAAAATGCCGAAAAAACCGCCAAACTCGCCGACGGCATGCCATATTTTAAATTTAATAATTACACCAGCTCCGGCTTTGATTTATCTTGGGGCTGGGAATATGTACTCATGTACTTCCAGGCCGGCCTAGACGGCCGAAAAGCCTAGCGTACTCTGCGGGACGTAAAGGCTTAACCAGAGCGGCTAGGGGGCTGAACCCAAAAGGTACGCCTAGGCTCTCAACTTCCCTTTGACGCTTTCTGGCAAATATGATTTATCTAAATGAAATCCAGCCTCCCATTTTTGTCCCTTACCATACCCTAAATCTTTCATCAATTTAGTCGGTGCATTCCGAAGCCACACCGGTACCGGCGCATTCGGAGTCTTCTGCGCCAAGTCAAGCGCCTCGTACCACGCATCTGTAGTCGCTCGCGATTTCTTAGATTTAGCAAGCGCCACCGCAGTATGCGCCAAAATCAGTCCAGATTCCGGCATCCCCACCCTTTCCACCGCCTGAAAACACGCCGCCGCTAAAGATAATGCCCCGTTTCCCGCCAAGCCAATATCCTCAGAAGCAAATATCACCATTCTCCGCGCAATAAACTTTGGATCCTCACCAGCCTCCACCATCCGCGCCAACCAATACAGCGTAGCTTCCACATCCGAACCTCGCATTGATTTTATAAATGCCGAGATCGTATCATAATGTTTATCGCCTTTCTTGTCATATCCTGGCATCTTCCGCCCTGCCGCCTCTAACACTATTTCATCATCTACCTTTTCAGCCAACGACAACGCCAATTCCAAATCCCCCAACGCACTTCTTGCATCTCCCCCCGACAGTTCCGCAATCAAATCCAACGCAGCTTTTGTAATGAAGGGATTATTGTTGGACTCAAGGGAATCCGGAGTCTGGCAAGACAAGGCACCAGCCACCGTCTGTCCGTGGCGACGAGCCGGACGGACGGCAACCCGAGAGCCAATAATAATCCCTTCTCTTTTACAAGCACGCTTTAGCACTTTGATTATATCCGCTTTCGACAACGCCGATACCACCACAACCCGCGAGCGCGACAGTAGTGGCGAGATGATTTCAAAAGACGGGTTTTCCGTTGTCGCCCCAATCAAAGTAATCAAACCAGATTCCACATGCGGCAAAAATGCATCCTGTTGTGCCTTATTAAACCTATGAATTTCATCTACAAATAGCACCGTCCGAGTTTTAAGATTCCAATTCACTTTCGCTCGCGCTACCACCTCTTCCACGTCACGTTTACCTGCCGTAACTGCCGAAATCTCCACAAAATCCGCCTCAAATTCATGCGCTAAAATTCGCGCCAAAGTCGTCTTGCCAGTACCTGGCGGCCCCCAAAAAATTAAATTCACCGGCTCCCCTTTCCGCACAATCTCAGTCAAAATCTTCCCCTCACCAATAATTTCATCCTGCCCCAACACCTCAGACAACTTTTTCGGCCGCATACGCTCCGCCAACGGTACTCTATTCATACATATATTATATATAATTATTGTACAAAATCATATTTTTTATGTTAGAATTAAGGTAACATTAACAAAAGGAGTTATCAAATGTTACAATCTTTAGCTACCTATAGCACCCAGAGCGTCTACTCGGTGCCAAATTATACTTACAGTAGCGATACCATGTCCGTCATGGAAGGTGCCGTATCTGGATGATTATCGCAGCAATCCTCGCCATCATTGGTGGCATCTTACTCTACTTCCTATTCGTCAAGAAAAAGGAAGATCCTAAAGGCAAATTCGCTAAGTGGCTCAAGGATTTTCTATCATTCAAAATTATGTGGATTGAAGGCATCCTTAAGGTTGTCTACTACATGGCGACTATCTTCATCATTCTATTCTCCTTCTCATTCCTATCACTCGGCGGGACGGGCGTACTCACCTTCTTCATGTGTTTGATTCTTGGCCCAATCTTTATTCGTCTTGCCTACGAAATGACCATGATGTTCATCATGATTTGGCATAACACTAGGGATATCGCCGACAACACTAAGAAGAAATAATCTTCCTACAAAATCTCCCGCCAACAGCGGGAGATTTTTTTAAAACAATCTGTGGTGAGTCGGGAGGGGCTCGAACCCTCGATTCAAAGAACGAGGGTTCCAAGCTCGATTCACAACACTGGAACCAATCCGTGGTGAGTCGGGAGGGGCTCGAACCCTCGACACCGGGCTTAAAAGGCCCGTGCTCTAACCAGCTGAGCTACCGACCCAAATTTTTAACTTGGTGGGCAATACAGGAGTCGAACCTGTGACCTCGTCTACGTCAAAGACGCGCTCTAGCCAACTGAGCTAACCGCCCATATCGTTTGGTGGTTCCGGCTGGACTTGAACCAGCGACACAAGGCTCTTCAGGCCTCTGCTCTACCAACTGAGCTACAGAACCGTACACCTATTATACCGCAAAATCCTGAAAATGGCAATCAATTCGCCACGAAAACAAACCCCAAATCCCAAACCATCACATCAAGAAACGTCGTTTTATGTTATAATCAAAATATGAAAAAGATTAATACTTCAAAAATTTCCGGTACACAAGAATTATTACCCAAAGAACAAATAATTTTTGATAATCTCAAATCCAAAATCGCCAACACCTATAGAAGCCACGGCTTTTTCAACATTGAGACGCCTTCCATAGAACGCACCGAAACGCTTCTCGCCAAAGCTGGCGGAGATACCGAAAAACAAATCTATAAAGTCTTCAAAACCGCAGAAACGACAGACGAATCAGATCAGGCTCTTCGTTTTGACCACACCGTGCCACTCGCACGCTATGTCGTCGAACACGAATCCAATTTAACTTTCCCCTTTAAAGTCAGCCAAATCGGGCTTAACTTCCGTGGCGAACGCGCGCAAAAAGGTCGCTTTCGCGAATTTTACCAATGCGACATCGACATCATCGGGCGTAATTCACTCTCAATCGCTTATGATGCTGACATCATCTCCACTCTCCTCGAAGCCCTCAAATCATTCAACATCAACACCCCTATCCTCGCCAGAATCAACAACCGCAAAATCCTCACCGGCCTAATTCAAGCTTTTAATCTCGAAGACAAGTCGAAAGACATCTACAGCATCATCGACCATTCCGAAAAAGTCCCTTTCGAAAAAACCAGATCTAATTTTGAAGAAATCGGCTTATCACCAGAAAACGTTGATATGTTTATCGATTTCATCAATCTCTCCGGCAATCGCAGTTTTATCATTGACAAACTCAAAAATCTCAACATTCACAACGAGACAATGTCAGCCGGTATCGAAGAGCTAGACAAAGTCATGTCTCTCCTAGAGTCCATGCATCTAGCCGACAATATCTCTGCCGACATGAAAATCGTTCGTGGCTTAGATTACTACACCGGCACTGTTTTCGAATTTATCCTACCAGACCATAAAGAAATCGGCTCAATTTGTGGCGGTGGCCGCTACGACAATTTAACCAAATACTTTTCAGACCAATCATTCCCCGGCGTCGGTGGCTCCATCGGCCTTACCCGCTTATTCTACGTCCTAAACGAACATCACCTCCTCAACCAAAACATCCAATCTTCCGCTCTACTAGATTACGCCATCATCCCAATCTCCGAACACGAATTTGAATATGCTTTCGAAATTGCCGACAAACTTCGCCACCAAGGCCACACTGCCACCGTCATACTTACCGACAAAAAACTCGGCGACAAACTATCGCACGCCGCCACTCTCGCCCAGAGCGGCATCGTCATCGGTGAGTCCGAAGTCTCCAGCAAATCTCTTCAAGTCAAAAATTTCACCACCGGCACAACCACCAATCTCCAGGTCTAAATCACTTAAATTATGATATAATCTAATACATAAAGGAGAATATTATGGCAGACTTTAATAAAGTTTTAACTCCGGGGGATTACGAAAACGGCGAGCTCAACGTAGTCATCGAAATCCCTACCGGTTCTAACCACAAAATTGAATGGGATCGCGAGCACGCTTGTTTTATGCTTGATCGCGTCGAACCCATGGCTTTTGCCAAACCTTGCAATTACGGCTTCATTCCTCAGACTCTTGACGAAGATGGCGACGAATTAGACGTACTAATGATCACCGACCAACCGCTCACTACCGGTATCTGGATGAAGGCCAAAATTCTCGGCGTCATGAAATTCGTAGATGGCGGGGAAGTAGATGATAAAATCATCTGCGTACCAGAAGACGACCGCAATAATGGCGATGCATACCAAAAGCCCGAAGATTTACCAGCGCAAACTCTCAAACAAATCGAATATCACTTCAATCATTACAAAGACCTCAAAAAACCTGGTAGCACAGAAGTTAAATCATTCGAGGATGCAGATTCCGCTAAGAAAGTTATCGCAGAAGCCATCACGCGCTACCACAAAACCTACCCAGAAAAATAGCATAAACCCAAAGAACCCCTCACGGGGGTTCTTTTTTTACACAAAAATCCTCCGCTCGTACAGCGGAGGATCTTCTAAACATTAATGTTATTCTTCGTTCTCTTCTACCATATCAACAGTGTCTTCATCAGTATCCATATTCTTCAGCATTTCCATAAAATCAATTTGTTGCTTTACGTCCGACGCTGTCATACCTTCATAATCAGAAGGCTCTGCAGTCAAAATTATATACTTACCGTCAATCGAATAGCTTCCGCCATCTTCTTCTGCCGTGTATAACTCATAAGCTGCTTTAGCAGCTGCAGCATCTGCAAATTCATAATATGATTTCATTCCAGTCACATTGTCACCAGAATAGAAGTATACAATATGAGCCTTGAGCGGAGCGCCTTCCTCATCCGACGCATCATCCATATCCATTGTCAAAACATACTTAGTCCCATCCGAAACAAAGAATGAGTCATCCAACTTCTTATTGGTCGTCGCTAACACCACCGCAATTATCACGATAACGACCAGCACTACCGCAGCACAAATGCCAATTATTATATTTTTATCTTTGTTTTGAGTTTTTTTAGCTTTACTAGCCTTTTCAGCCATAATATTCTCCTTTTATGCTTATATTATAACATAAAAAATCACTATCTTTTACTTTATTTAAGAATATTTTACAAATCTTCAATTTTTACGCGCACTTGCGCCATAGTATCTCTATCTCGCACAGTTACAGTACCATTTTCCAAAGAATCAAAATCTATCACTACGCACTTTGGCGTACCAATTTCATCTTGCTTACGATAACGCTTGCCAATATTACCAGAATCATCCCACGTCACATTACCATATTTATCGCGCAACATATCATAAACTTCTCGCGCTTTTGCCACCAATTCTGGCTTATTTTTAAGTAACGGAGAAACGCAAAAACGATACGGTGCCAAATTCTCCGGCAATTTCAAAGCAATCCGCTTTTCCCCGTTCACCTCGTCCTCGCTATATGCAGACACCAACACTGCCATAATCAAACGTTCAACCCCAAAAGATGGCTCAATCACATGCGGAACAAAAGCCTCGTTCGTCATCTTGTCGCGATACTCCATAGATTTACCAGATTCGCGCGCAATATTCATAAGATCGAAATCCGTACGATAAGCCAACCCCATCAACTCTTCTCTACCAATCGGGTAATCGAATTCTATGTCCACCGTACGCTTGCTATAATGCGCCCTATCTTCTGGAGCCACTTCCAAATCGTGAATCATTTCAGCAGATAACCCCATTTTATTTTCCAAAAAATCGTGACAATCCCTTAATAAACTTTCAAAATTCTTCTCCCACTCCGCCGGATTTACAAAATATTCAATCTCCATTTGTTCAAATTCGCGCGAACGAAACACAAAATCCCGCGGCGAGATTTCATTGCGAAAAGCTTTACCCTGTTGCGCCAAACCAAAAGGCAAATCCGGATAAATCGTATCAACCACATTTTTATAATTAGTAAATATACCCTGCGCGGTCTCTGGCCGTAAATACGCCACCGAACTATCGTCAGACACCGAACCCACATGTGTTACGAACATCATGTTAAATTGTTTTACATCATCCCAATTTTCCTTCCCACAATTCGGACACTTTACGTGCGCAGCTCGAAACTCATCAGGTGAAACATTTTCCGAAACATCCGCAATCTTATCTGCCCGAAAGCGTTGGTGACATTCCTTACATTCTACCAACGGATCAGAAAAAGTCGCAGCATGCCCCGAAGCCACCCACGTACGCGGATTCATAATCACCGCCGCATCCACACCATACATATCATCTCTATCTTCCACCCAATACCTCCACCACTGATCCATAATCTTCTTCTTCAGCATTACTCCAAGCGGCCCATAGTCCCATGTACCAGACATCCCACCATATATATCACTGCCCGGGAAAATAAATCCCCGCCTTTTACATAAACTCACAATATCTTCTAACCTGCTCATACCACACATTATACCACGTCGATTAGAATTTTTGTATGCCACTAGCAATCCGCGCTAAATCCAAAACATTCGTAATCACTAAGTCGTCAGTCTTCACCCTCTCAATCACATCTAATTTTACAGTCGTCGTAAGTCTCATCAATTTTATTTCGTCCGCACCATATCTGCCATTTTCATTCATCATAAATACTGCTTCTCTACCGTTCCAATCATATCTTTGCTCACTCAACAATCGCTCTCCATTCATATCCCTATACAAATTCACCTCTTCACCCATCACCTTTACCAAATTAAGCAAATACCAAATCTCCACTTTTCTTAAATCAACATTCTTGTTTATACTTTTTAGGCTCTGATCTACTATCTCAAAAAACTCTGCACTATCCGAACTATCCGCCGCCATACTAACTTTCTTTAAAATCAACGAAGCTAGCTCAATTCGCGCCAAATCCTTCATAATTTCGCCATAATGTTGCACCATTTTTGCGCCAGTCAAAGTCCCAAAATCACCTTTTCCAAAATGCACATTATATTCCGAAAGTGTAAACATCTCCACGCCACCAGCAAGTTTAGATTTTTCTTTCCTCACACCTTTTGCCATTACGGATATTTTTCCCGCCGGTGTAATTAAATTCAAAATCCTATCCGCCTCACCATAATTAGTCCTCCTTAACACATAACCCAAAGTCCGAATATCTTTATTTTGCATATTTGCCAACATAACCTCTAATATCCTTTGGTCTCATTTTTTCCTTATTTAATACTCCTACTACGCCATACCCAGATAAATCTCTACCAGCAAAATCTAAAGACGATACTATCACTACCGGAATTTTAGCCGTATCCGTATAAGAAACCATCTCGTTCAAAAATGTAAATCCATCCGGCCCCACCAACAAAATATCCAAAAAAATCATCTCTGGCATTATGCCATCCGCAATTTCATTCATCGCCTCAATAGCATTCGTAAAAATTCTCACCTCACAACCCGCCGCCTTGGCAACACATTCTGCCATAATTTCATCATCGTCAACTACAAAAATCATTAGAACAAACTCGCTTGTCGCGAAATCGGTAATTCTACATAAAAACTCGTACCGTTCCTATGCCGCACCGCACCAATTTGCGCATTCATATATTTTGAAAATCTCGACGCAATAAACAGTCCCAAGCCCGACGAACCCGGACGCATGGCAATCGAAGTCGGCTTTTCAATCCAACCCCGTCTCATCTCGCGCCATACATCTATCGGTAACTCTGGCCCATAATCTCTCACTTCTATTTTCACGGTGTCTTTCGCATCCCTCACTGTCAACTCTGCAATCGCATTCACATCCGAATAATGCATCGCATTTAATAAAAAATTATATATCACACTGTACAACAAATCCCAATTCGCCGTTACTAACTTTGATTTATTCCTATAACTCTTTGATAATTCTTTTTTATTACACCCATATAAATAATTAAGCTCATGAGATACCGCATCACACACTGCTCGCACTGACACCGGCCCCATCTGGAACAGTCCATCCTCAAGCCGCCTTACCTTTGTCAAGTCATTCACTTGCCTTATCGCTCGCTCAGAAACACTCAACATCTCAGACCGAATATGCTCACCCCTATCATCCATTTCATCAAAAGCAAGCGCCAGTTGTCGCAACACCGCAAGCGGCGCTTTTAGCTCATGCGCCGCCACCAAAATACCATCAACCTCCTTCTCCATACCCCCATTATACACTATTTTACTTATCAGGCGTTAAAAGTCACCGTCTGAAGCAATTTATTAAAATCTTCCACGAAAGATTCTGAATCCGTCTGCATCACTGCAGTCTTGTCCCTTATCTTAAAAATCACAATCACGCCGTTCAAATCAGTATTTGGAATCGTCCCACGATACCTATTCATCGTAATACCATTTATCTCAACCGATTCCACCGTCAAATTCGAACCATTTCTCTCCATTACCTTTTGATATTCAGCCGCCACTTCCTCAAAAGATTTATTACGAATCGTTAGCCTCAAAGCATTAATCGTATCCTTCGATACTGCATATACTTCGATGGGATTAAAGTACGCTTCATAATTCCCACCATTCGCCGCATCAGCCGCCACATACACACTCCAAGTTTTCGGATACTTAAAAGAAAGTTGGCCGTAATCTGCCGGCCCCGCAAAATCACGATAAGGCTCCTTCTCACGCTCCGCAAACTCCGCCTCCATCTCCATCGCTTTCTTATCTACCGCCTCACGAACCGCCACGTCAATCTGACCATCAACATCTTCCTTTACCTCACTATATTGCATAAACATCCAAATAAATAAGCCAACAAAAGCCACCGACACCAAAGAAAGCACAATAATCACAATGGTCTTTATCAAACTGCTGTTGCCCTTCGGCGGCTGCACTACAGATGTCGAATTCACAATAGATGTTCCCCCTGCATTCGTCTGATAACCCTGCGCCGGCTGAATCGGCTGCACTAAAGGCATTTGTCCACTATCCATAAGTATATTATATCACACTATTTACTAAAATCTTCTGACAAAACCTCTATTTCATTTTTCAAATTCTTCAAATCTTTTTCAATATCTTTAGCTAGCTTAATTGCATCTTTATATTTTTCTACGGCATTCTCCAAAGCAAAGTCTTCAGAATAAAACCATTCAACTTTTTTATCTAATTCCGCAATTTTCTGATTTAAATTTAATTTATTTTCGCTCATGTATCTCCTTTACTTCTGCACTTATATTTTGTTTATGGGTCGTAATCTCTATCATACTACCTGGCGAAATCTTACCCGCCAATATTGCATAACCTTGACTTAGCACCATTTCAGGATTTAGCGCTTCCACCAATCTAATCTTCTGCGCTAAAGTACTTTGCATTTTATCATAATCATTCAATATCTTTTGTAAAGCCCGCTGCATTTTTTCTTCGTTAGCTTTTAGGCTCGGCTCAATATACTTCTGCAATAATCCCTTCGCAATCCTTTCCACTTTTTCCAGATTCTTCTGCTCTTCCACTTCTACCTTTTGCCTCAACGCCCAATTCAACTTATCAACCATGGACTCTATTCTATCCATCTCTACTTTTCTATCTCCCGTCAACATCTCTGCCGCGTTCGATGGCGTAGAGGCCCGCACATCTGCCGCCAAATCTGCCAAAGATTCATCTACTTCATGCCCCACACCAGTAATAATCGGAATCCTCGAACCCGCAATCGCTCGCACCAATTTCTCATCATTAAACGCCGACAAATCATCTGCCGAACCCCCACCACGCAAAATTGCAATCACCTGCACATCGCTTCGCTCATTAAAATAATTTATCGCTTTAATTATTTGATCGGGCGCCTCAATTCCTTGCACCTGCGTATGTGCTACCTCTACTTTCATTCCACCCCACCGTGCATTCAAAATTTTAATAAAATCTGCGTAGCCTGCCGCCGCCGTACTAGAAATCACACCAATTTTATTAAGTTTATCAGGAATTTCTCGCTTTCGCGAATTATCAAAAAGCCCCTCAAACGCCAATTTCTTCTTCAGGAGTTCGTATGCTTTTTTCAGGCTTCCTTCACCCACTGGCCGCACAGCTCGTACCGTAAACGAAAATTTTCCCCACTTCGTAATTTTTGGCGCACCTAGAACCTCTACTTTCATCCCGTCTTCAAGCGGCATTCTCAATTGATATAAAGACATAAAACATGAAACGCTAGAAACTTCATCTTTCACATCAAAAAATACCCACTTACCCTGATTCACTTTAAAACTCGCTACTTCCCCTTCAAGTACAACGTTGTCATACGCATAGTCCAAAGTCTGATTTACCACCGCAATAAATTCAGAAGGTGATAATTTTAAGACCTCATCCATTTCTTTTACCCCTAATCGCCTGATAATACGGCACTGCTCCCGACACGATAGTAAATAACAACGTCATCACTCTCGTCATCACCGTCACAATCGTAGCCGTCGGAAAATCTACCCCCAGCGCAATCATCACGCCAGCCATGCCCAGTTCGTATAGTCCATATGGCACAATCCCATCAAACACCGAACCGATTGCTTCTCCCACCATAATATATGGTAAAAGTTCCGGCCTACCCAAAGCCATCGCCACAATCCAATAGGTCGCCACCTCACAGAAACTATACATCAAGCCCCACAAAGCTGGCTTCTTTAAATATTTCTTATTCTCTTTTGCAACTTTTACGTTCTCATGAATATCACCAAAGTATTTGCTAATTTTTGCATAACGCATAAATTTTTTCTTACGACCAAAAGTCGCAATTTTCACCAACGTATTTAATATTCTCGACGCAAATTTAGAGAAAAATTCTATCCGCTTTTTACTGCCTGCCACATACACCACAAACCAAAGCAAGAAAAACACTGCCATATTCATCAGCAATGCCACCGGTATAATCCACATCGCTTCACCAGGCACTAGATTTAGCGCCAATAAAACCGCAATTGCAATCAATGCCTGCACATAATTTACCACTGTCGTCACAGCATATCTAAAAACATACAAAAAACTCGCTTGACCAGCCGATACGCCAAAATCATGCAGCCTATAAGTCAAAAACGCCAAACCACCAATCCCACCGGCCGGCACAGCATGATTCACAAAATTTAATTCTGTCGAAATCCTCAAAATCTCACCGTTTGAAAATTTCTTACCACCTCTACGCCCCCTCAAATACGAAAAGAAAATTTGCCCACAGGCAAAATACATAAATAATTGCTCTGGTATCAAGAGAATCAATACTACCCAATTCGCCTCTTCCAAATGATAAAACGTATCTACGATGTCCGGCCAATTCATATATACGACATACGCCACCAAAATTGCCGTCAAAATCATCAAAATCGTACGAAAAGAAAACCACTTTCGTTTGCTTTTTACCATAAGTCAATTATACCACAAATCAAAAACCCACAACCTTGTAGGCTATCGTACTTCTACTCTCACGCGTGGCAAACTCTTGCCAGAAAAATGTGTTTTCTTCGTCTTCACGAAAGTTACGACACCATCTTTTGCCGCATGAATGGTGTAATTTCTCGACATATAAGTACCCGGGCCTGCAATCTTCGTAGCACCTGTCTGACGAACTAATACTTCGCCATTTTTGACTTTTTGGCCACCAAAACGCTTAACACCGAGGCGCTGTCCAGGATTGTTATGGATATTCTTGGCGGTACCGCCAGCTTTTACATGTGACATTACTTTTTCCTTAAAATTATTATATCTCTTGCCACAACTTGGTTCTCTCGATGATAAAGAAGACCCTCGCGCGACTCATTCCCTACATTATACCCCAGTTTACCAATTTCGTCAACCTTTTCCTTCAGAAATAGCTGCTCAAAAATCCCCAATCTCTCATAAGTCCCACTCCCTCGCAGCCAAGCCGGAGCCGCAATTACCACAGGTGTACCAGATTTTATCTGCTTTGATAAATTCTTCAAAAACCCTACAATTATTGCCTGACATTCTTGTTTCTGCACTTTTAATTCCATCTCCGACGGAATCTCCGAAAATGGCTTACCTAAATATCCTTCACACGCCACACCATCAATCGGTACCTGCCACTGAAAATTCGTCGCATCACCTTGCGAACATAAAACCCAGCCATCTTTCTCACCTTCCAACAGTTTCTGTCCCAGCAACCACTTAATATTTCTTTCAGAATAATTCACCATGCGAGAATCAACATCCGTGCCATAAACACGATAACCCATCAAAAGCGCCTCTTGAAGTACCACACCAGTCCCGCAAAACGGATCTAACACTCGCGCCCCAGCCGCAAGCGATCCACACAAATTTATCAAAATCTGCGCCAACTTTGGTGGCAACATCCCCACCTTAGCATCTCTCGCCGGCCGCGCCTGGTCACGCTTCGCGTAGGCATCTATATCTTGTATCCCTATTACACGATACCACTCATCATCCAATTTAATCAACTCCACCTTCCGCTCATTCTTACCGGAAAGTCCATTATGTAAAGAAGTAGCTGTCGATAAAGTCGCGTCTCTATTCTCTACCACTCGCACGCTCCGCCCATGTCGCACCAAAATTTTCTTTAGCTTCAACGCCTCAACGCTCGCCGATTTTCGCGAAGCCCGAACCGAATAATCACTCACCCCAAATGTAATCTTCCCATCAGGCAAATCAGCCAAAAAATCCAATGGTTTAGTATTTAATTTTTGCGCCAATTTTAAGCTACCACCAAGCTTATTAATATCAGGCTGCTCATCACTATTAAATACAGCTAAGTGACTTTGAATCTTTTTCACATCAGAAAACAGCGCCCTCAGCTCTGCTACCGATATCTCGCCCTGCCGCCCAAGTACCGCTAAATACATGGAATAATTATACCATAATTAGCGACAAACTAAAAACTTATTCTTGCCCTTCTTCACTATCGCGGTCTGTTCTAGCCTTATTTCATCCTTGACTTTTACACCATTCACCGAAATCGCACCTTGTGCGATAAACTCCCGCGCCTTCTTTTTCGAATCTGCCAATCCAGTCGCGACTAACGCATCCACTAAATCCACCCCTTTCTCCACCACCGGCAAATACTTTGCAAATTCCAAAATCTCATCCTCAGAAAACTCACCAAAATCCGTCTCTCTGCTAAATAAAACCTGAGTTAAATTTTCTATCGCTTCTGCATTTTCTCGCCCATGTACCACTTCTATCACACCTTGCGCCAAAGCCTTCTGCGCAATCCGTTTCTCTGGTGCCTCCGCATGCCGCGCCAAAATATCCTCAATAGCCCCCTTGTCATAAAGCGTATAAATTTTTATCAAATATTCCACCGACTCGTCCGGCTGGTTCAACCAAAACTGATAGAAATCAAATATCGCAGTGTAATTTCCACTTCCATTGTCCGAAGCTGCCAACCAAACCGCATTCCCCTCAGACTTCCCAAACTTCCTACCAGTCACCGGGTCAATCACGAGCGGCGTAGACCACACATCCGCCGCGCCATTCTCAAGCCGCCGAATCAAATGAATCCCAGAAGTACAATTCCCATACTGATCCGCTCCACAAAGTTGCAAATCTACACCATGCTCCCTGTATAAATGCAAAAAATCATAACCCTGAATTAAAGTAT
The DNA here is from genome assembly GCA_017406905.1 of Candidatus Saccharimonadota bacterium. Taxonomy (GTDB): domain Bacteria; phylum Patescibacteriota; class Saccharimonadia; order Saccharimonadales; family Saccharimonadaceae; genus Nanosyncoccus. Next base: position 314,643 of record JAFQXN010000006.1, read on the forward strand.
ACGAAAACTCCGCATAACTAATACCCGAACCACCCTCACCAATCCGATTTTGCACAAATTGCCGATCTAGCAGCTGCGTCATCGAGAACGCCTTCCCCACTTCACGCAAAAAATCCAGATATTTCATCTCGCGAAACCAATCGTAATTATCCACCATGGTTACATTAACAAACCGGGCGGGTGGTGTCGCCGGAGGGGGGCCCCCGCTGAGCTTTTGCGAAGTGGGGGAGGAGGCGACGACAGGACCCGCCCCATTTATTATGTGCTCAATTTGTGACTTGATGCATTTCTTATTATGCTCCACCTCATCAAGCGTCTTCAAATCTCGCTCACCATTTTCTTTCGGATCGCCAATCTGCCCCGTCGCACCCCCTACCAAAAGATACGGCTGATACCCATGCCGCACAAAACACGCACACATCATCAGTGCCGCCAAATTTCCAATCGTCAAAGAATCCGCCGACGGATCTGCCCCCCAATAAAACTTCTTGTTTTCGCGCGAATCCAAATCCTCCGGATTATCAATAGTAGTCTCGGCCTTAAAGCCACGATAAATCAATTCTTCTGATAATTTCATACCCCAATTATATCACAATTCCGCGCCTTCTCGCGCCCGGTTCGCCCATTCATCTGCCATCTCATTATACTTCGTCCCCACATGCCCCCTCACCCACACCAGTTTCACCGGATATTCATTATATAACCCATATAATTTCTTCACAATATCCAAGTTCATTATCTTCCCCCGCGACTTCTTCCAACCATTCTCTTCCCACTTGGCAGCCCACTTTGTCAACACATTCACCCAAAATTCCGAATCGGTATGCAACTCGCACCCCTCTTTACCGGCATATTTGATCGCCGCAATCATCGCCGTACCCTCCATCCTAATATTCGTCGTATCTTCATCTCTGCCCAACACTACCGGCTCGCCCTTGCCATCTTTTTCTTCAATCACCGCAAAACCACCCGCACCCGGATTCGGTACCGCGCTTCCATCAGTCCATAATATTTTCATAACTAAATTATATCAAATTATGCAATTATCTCATCAATAATTCCATATTCTTTCGCTTCTTCCGCACTCATCCAATTATCGCGATCCATATCTTTCTCCACCTGCGCTAAATTCTTACCAGTATTTTTCGCAAAAATCTCCGCCAACCGCTTCTTTAAGAAAATCCCTTCTTTAAGCATAATCTCTTGATCAGTAATTTTCCCCTCAGTACCAGAAGACGGCTGATGAATCATTATCCGTGCATTCGGCAAACAATACCTCTTACCTTTCGCACCGCAAGACAAAAGCATCGCACCCATGCTCGCCTGCAACCCAATACCAATCGTCTCCACATCTGGTTCAATATAGTTCATTGTATCAATAATCGCCAATCCATCATACACGCTACCGCCCGGAGAATTGATATACAATTTAATTGGCTTTTTCGGATCTTCGTGCGCAAGATATAAGAGCTGCGCAATCACCAAATTCGCCGTATGCGCATTTACATCTTCTCCCAAAAACACAATCCGATCATTCAGCAGTCGCGAATAAATATCATACGCTCGCTCGCCCTTGTTCGTTTCCTCTACCACCGTCGGCACTAAATAATTTTTTGTCATATTAAGTTTTCCTTTCTCCATGTTATGATTTTTTCTTCCCCTGTTAAATCGCTTATTATGTTTTTAAAAATCAACCTTATGATTTTTCTAACTTCAATTTTCCTCTCACTAACTTTAATGTTGGAATATCACCTTTCTTCAATTTCTCAGAAATAATCATCTCCGACAATAATGACTCTACCTCATCTTCAATCTTCCTACGTAGCGGCCTAGCCCCATTTTTCGGATCATAACCCTTCTCAATCAAATAATCCTTCGCTTTTTCATCAACCTTAAGTCCAATTCCCTTCACCGCCAAACGTCGTTTCAAATCATTCATCAAATTATCAAATATACGTTCCACATCTTTCCGCGTCAAAGCATGAAATACCGAAATATTATCCAAACGGTTAATCAACTCCGGACGCATCACTTTTTTCAAAGCCTTCATCGCATAAGACTTATTCTCCTCATATTCCTCCGCCAAAGCTTTCTTGTCTTTTGTAGTCTTTGCACTAAAGCCCAGCTCCGATTCGCGATACATATCCGCCGAACCAAGATTAGAAGTTAAAATTACAATTGTATTATTAAACTTCACCTTATTACCCTGCCCGTCCGTTAACAATCCATCTTCCAAAATCTGCAACAATAGATTAAACACGTCTGGATGCGCCTTCTCAATTTCGTCAAACAAAACCACCGAATAAGGCTTACGCCGCACTGCTTCAGTCAATTTCCCGCCATCGCCATAGCCAATATAGCCAGCCGGCGCCCCCACCAATCTAGACACATTATGCTTTTCGCCAAATTCACTCATATCAATCTTCACCAAAGCATTTTCTCCACCAAACACTTCCCTAGCAATTACCCGCGCCAATTCAGTTTTGCCCACACCCGTAGGCCCCATAAACAGGAAAGAGCCAATTGGTCGCCGCGAATCAGTAATCCCACTCCTACCCCGCCGAATCGCCTTCGCCACCGCCTGTACCGCCTCATCCTGCCCAATAATTGACTGCTTAATATGGTCTTCGAGCTCCATCAACATCTTCATTTCTGAACCATGCACCTTTGATACCGGTATTCCAGTCTTCAAAGACACTGCTTTTGCCAAATTCTCCTCAGACAAAACCGGGTTTTCCATCTTGCCCATCCCGGCTTTCTCCAATGCTGCAATCTCTTTTTCAAGCTTCGCCAGTTCAGTCTTCAAATTCGCCGCTTTTTCATAATCCTCTTTCTCCGCCGCATCTTCAATCTTCTCCTCTAGCGACGTCTTCTCAATTTTCATCTTCTTATATTTACCGCCACCATTCTTATCCGCTGCCACCTTCGCAATCGCACTCGCCTCATCAATAATATCAATCACTTTATCCGGCATAAACCTATCATTAATATATCGCTGGCTCATTGTAATCGCCGTTTCCAGAATCTCATCCGGTATTACCACGCCATGATGCTTCTCGTAATGCTTCTTCGTACCCTTCAAAATCCGCAAAGTCACCGCCGCGCTTGGCTCTTCTACCATTACAGTCTGGAATCTCCGGCTCAAAGCCTTGTCTTTTTCAATTGACTTACGATATTCGTCCAAAGTCGTCGCACCAATCAAATTTATTGCATTGCGCGCCAAAGCCGGCTTCAGAATATTCGCCGCGTCCATGCTCCCCTCGCTCGAACCCGCACCAGAAAGCAAATGGATTTCATCAATAAATAGCAAAATCGAATCATCACCCGTAGCCTCATCAATAATACCCTTTATACGCTCTTCAAACTCCCCACGAAACTTCGTCCCCGCTACTACACCAGATAAATCTACCTGATAAATACGCTTGCCAATCAAATTACCTGGCACCTCATTTTTTACAATTCTCATCGCCAAACCTTCCACAATCGCCGTCTTACCAACTCCAGCTTCACCAATCAACACTGGATTAGATTTTGTCCGCCGTGAAAGCACCGTTAACACTCGCTCAATCTCCGCCTCTCGTCCAATCACCGTATCCAACTTGCCAGCCTTTGCTTCTTCTGTCAAATCCTTTCCATACCTACTCAAAAACCTCAGAGCTGGCTTTTTGAAATACTTCGCCTTTTCTTCTCTTATCTTTTCTTCTTTAGATTGCTGCTCCACCAAATCGCCTATTTCATATAAAAGTTGTTCCACATCAACCCCGTGTTCCTCAAGCATCAACGATGCGCGCGAATGTGGCTGACTCAAAAGCGCATAAAGCAAGTGCTCCGTACCAATCACCGTCAACCCCTGATCCATCACAAAGTTCTGTGCCAGCCTCAACGTCAAAATCACCGCCTCCGAAAGCGACATCATCGCCATATCCGAACCCGGCACTTCCGCCGCTGGTTTATTTAAAGCTTTCTCCAACTCATCTAAAGACAAGCCTTCCTTTCGCAAAATCTTCGCGCCACCCGAATTATCCATCGCCATAATACCCAACAACAAATGCTCCGTCCCCATATAGCCGTTATTATATCTTTTGCTAAAAAAATCCGCCTTCTGCAACGCAAATCTCGCGTTTTCAGACAGATTCCTCATTATTTCACTAAATTCTTCTTGCATACCCCCATTGTAGCAAATTAGCACTCCACAGTCAAGAGTGCTAATATGCCATTTTACCCCTATTATAATTACTGTATTATGAACACACTACATTATTTGCGTGTAACCATCCTTCCACCGAACCACCATCAAGATATTCGCCCTTTGTGGTGGCTACCCACATCACCCCACCACCGTTGATATACTCATCAATCGGATCCGTCACCATGTACTCTTGATCTTTCGGGCCAAAATCATTTTCATTTACATACTTTACAATTTTCCGCAAAAGTTCCGGTGACATGATATATTTCGAAGGATTTATCAAATTTGAAGGCGCGTCTTCTACTTTCGGCTTCTCTACCACCCCTACCAGCTTACCATCTTGCACTTCAAGCACGCCGTATTTTTCTACTTTTTCCTTATCAATTTCTACACCCAAAATCGCCGAATCACCCTCGCCCTTCAGTGCCCCCATCAAGGCCTCCGCTGCCGTCTCGCCTTCAGGATTCCAAATAAAATCATCGCCCATAAACACTAATACCGGTTCATCTATACTATATTCTTCCACCACCATCGCAATCGGTACCGCTGTACCATATTTACCAGACGGATCCTGCACAGTATAATGTATCGTCACATCATCTGGCAAAGTTTTAGCCAACTTTAATCTATCTTCCTTGCCTCTTTCTATCAAATATTGATTCAACGCCAAATTATCCTTATAAAATTCTCTCACCTGGCACGGCTCTACATTAGATATCACCATATAAATATCCTTTACACCCGCCTTAATCAAATCTTGTACCGAATAATCCACCAACGGCCGATTTCCCACTGGAAGCATTGATTTTTCAATTATTTTAGTAATCGGCAACCGCCTAGTCCCCCAACCAGCGACCGGAATAATAGCTTTCGTAATCATAATACCCTGATTATAACACAGAAATCAAAGGTTGACTCCATGATTTCGGATAATCATTTTGTCCCAAAAGCACCGCCAAAGTAGCCGCTAAATTCTCAAGACCAGCCCCTTGCGTCACCGTCAATTGATACTTGTTACGATTCTCAGTATTGTCATAAATAATCAATGGCACCCTATTCACCGTGTGCGAAGTCTTTTTCCCACCCGTTGCATCTATTAATTCCTCGGCGTTGCCATGATCCGCTACAATCACCAGCACACCGCCCAGCTCATCTACCCGCGCCGCCAATCTCGCCAAAGACAAATCTATTGATTCCATCGCCACAATTGTCGCTTCCATATCTGCCGTATGCCCCACCATATCACCACCTGGATAATTAATACGCACAAATCTATACTTATCCAAATTCTCCAGTGCTTCATCAGTAATTTCTGCCGTCCGCATCCAGGGCCGCGTCTCAAACGGCTCCGTATAGGACTCCACCTGAATAAAGTCTTCCCCTGGCACCCGTTCATAACTATTTCCGTTGAAATAATACGTAATATGCCCAAATTTTACCGTCTCCGAAATCGCCAATTCCGATACTCCTCGCTCGCCCAAAAACTGATGCAAAGTTTCATCAATCTTCACCGGCTCCACCAATCTATGCTCTGGCACATGCGTATCAGAATTATACTCAGTCATGCCCACGAAATACACGTCGTCCGGCGTATAATCTCCCCTATTAAAATACGGAAAATCCCAATAAGTAAACGCCATCGCAATCTCAATCGCTCTATCCGCCCTAAAATCAAAGTAAATCAACCCGTCGCCCTTTTCAACCTTACCTACCGGCTTTTCGTTTTCGTCTACTATTACGAAGGCTGGCAAATCTTGGTCTTGCACCTCAGGATTAATCCGTCTCAACACCGACACTGCCTCTTCTGCATTCTTAAAATAATAATCCGCTTCACCATTTACCATCATATCCCAACCTCTAGCCACCACCGACCAATCATTCTCATACCTATCCGCCACCGTCGTCATCCGTCCACCTCCAGACGCAATCTTAATATCCGCATCTGGAAATCTCATCACAAACTCTTCAAATCTCTGGATGTACTTCGGCTCAGATTGCGGCAACACATCTCGCCCATCAAAAATCGCATGCACACGCATCCTTCGCACCCCCTCGCTATATGCCTTCTCAATCATTTGCTCTAAATGCGAAATATGACTGTGTACCCCACCATCAGAAAAGATTCCCGCGAAATGCAAAGTTCGCTGGTTTATATCTACATTATACCACGGATTACCAAAATTGTCAATACTAGCCCCCTCGTGACCTCTATTAAGTACTCTAGTAATCACCCCTTTCCAAGCTTCAGATTCAAACACTTCACCAGTCACAAAAGCTTCTTCAATCCTCGCAATCCCCTGTTTAATTACTCGCCCAGAACCCATCGTATTGTGACCAACTTCCGAATTACCCATTTGGCCTGGCAACAAACCTACCGCCTCACCAGAAGCGTAAAGCGCCACGTGCGGACAATCTCTCGCCGCCCTTCCAAGAAAAGAAGTCCTAGCCTTGCTAACTGCGTTACCTGGCCCATCTGGCGCCAGCCCAACTCCATCTAATATCGCGAGCACCACAGGCCCATCAAACTGTAGTCTATCCATAAGCTCATTATAACACAAAAACTTTAAATTATTCTAAGCAAAACCTAAAAATAAAAATAGTAACGGGAGACCGGCACTGAAACACCGGAGAGTTCCCGTCACTATTTTTTTATTTTTTCACCCAAGTCTTGTGTGAATAATTTAAAGTTTTTATACTACAAGGAGAACAGGCATAGCACGACGATATTCACTATCGCAATACATGCCACCACTCTAATCCCCCACTTAAACCATGTCGCATAGTCGACTTTAGCAAGTGCCAAGCCACCCATAATTGCACCACAAGTTGGCGTAATCAAGTTGACCAAGCCGTTTGCCGACACAATCGTCATCGCTGCCACATTGGTACTATAACCAAGTGTAGATGCTACTGGTGCAATAATCGGCGTAGACAAAGTCGCCAAACCCGATGACGACGGCACTAACACCGAAAGCACAATATGCAACAAATAGTTTAATGGTACGAATGCCATCTCTGGCAATGAGGCCAACCCTGCCGCTGCATTTACCACGATGAAGTTATCGAGACTCGTCTCAGCCATCAACACCGACGCGCCGCGCGCCACCGCAATCACTAAGATTACCCCAATCATATCATCCGCTCCATCGACAAATGCATCTACAAATCCATGCTCACCTTGACGATTAATAATCGCAATGATAATTGCACAGATTAAGAACCACAACGCCGCCTCATAGAACCACCAGTTCCCCAAAGTAGCACCGGTCAGCCATCCCGTCCATGAGTCAAAAAATGTAATCCCAAACTCACCCCACGGAATAAACCCGATAATCATTACCAAGAAAGTAATTGCAAACACCACTAGCGTTGCAATCTGCTTGCCAGTCAATTTTACTACATCGCCCTGCGCCTTCAAAAACTTTCCATAAGTCTTTTCCGCCGCCGCTCGCTCCCGCAAGCTCAAGAACGTTGAGCCTTTATCGCGCTGTACTTTCTTAGCATATCTTATCACGAAGAACGCCGAAATTGCCAACGTTGTCAACCACAACACTACTGCAATCAAAATCACCGTCCCCTGATTATATTCGATCCCAGCATCCTTCATCGCTGACAAAGCTACGCCTGTCGCGAACGGGTTAATCGTGGAACCCAACACACCCGAGCCAGCACCTAGCAAAATGGTCGCTACACCTACCAACGGATCTAGCCCTGCCGCAAACATTGTCGCCGCAATTAGTACATAGAAACCTACGCTCTCTTCCAGGAACCCATAGGTGGTACCCAAAATTGAGAAGATAAACATCAAAAGCACAATCAGCAAGTATTCCTTACCATGTAACTTTTGTACCAAAAGCTTAATTCCTGTCTCTAAGGCTTTCGTCTTGGATACTACCGCAAGAAGCCCGCCTAGCATCATGATAAAGATACACACATCGATTGCATCGGCAAACCCAAGGATTGGCGCCATCAAAACTTGATAAAGCTCTGCGCCCACGACACCAGAACCATCCACAATAGCACACTCACCATTCTCTTCTTCGCAAGCTTCAAGAGAATCATAAGTTGTAGCCTCTGTCGCTTCTTCCGTTTCTAAAGTAGCAATCAGCGTGGTTTCCTCACCAGCAGCCGTCTCTTCCTCGGAAATCAGCGTCAATTCTTCGCCACTCCGATTCGACATAACGTCATCTGGTACTGCCTCATCAGTCGCCATTCGGCTTTCCGGCAAGTTCTCGGATGATACTTCGTCGCCCACAGCTGGCGTAAATGATTCGCCTTCCGGCAAGACATCCGGCGCTTCCATACCCGAAGCCTCACCCTTTAATTCTTGCGGGCCGCCCGCTGGCATTTCGCCTTCCCATTCGCCTGGCCCCACTTCTACGCTTGGCGCTTCTTCTTCAGAAGCCACCGCAGCATACTTCGCTTTTGGCAATACGTGCGATAAAATACCCAGCAAGACAATCAAAATCATGATAATCGAATACGCTGAAAGCATCGCGCGACTGCGTTTCTTACTACGATTTTTCTTCCTAAACATTTTATATCCCTTTAAATTTATTATTACTAATTAATTATTTAAGCAATACCTCCTGTTACGCCTCCTCCCTGGCTAATGCCATAGTCATACAATGCGAACCCCCACGTCCACGCGATAATTCCGAACTTGATATTTCAATCACTTTAATACCATGCTTTTTCAGAGTCTGGTTTGTCACATAGTTCCGATCATACGCAATCACTACGCCTGGGCGAATACACAACAAATTCACTCCATCGCTCCATTGCTCACGCTCTGCATCAATCCGCTTTCCGTCACCACATTTTATTAATTCCACTTTACCTAAATGTAAGTACTTCTCCAAAACCTTCTGCAAACTCTGATGAATCTCTACAATCTCCAATTCACCACCCCGCCCCGCAGAAATCTCATAAATTGTCGAAATATCCATAATCGCATCCTGCACTGCAAACTTATCTACATCTACTTGCGTCATCACAGTATCAAGGTGCATAAAGCTTCGCTCATCTGGAATATCAATCGCAAGCACATATTTAAATTCATTGTTCTTATCTTTGAACAATCTTTTTGCAAAATCCGCAATTGCATCTGGCTCTGTCCGCTGCGAAATCCCAATCGCCACAACTTCTTTAGATAACACCTGTATATCACCCCCTTCAATACAATAAGGCTCACTCCTATCGTAATATAATTTCACATCATCATAAAATGGATGATATTTATATACATACTCCATGAAAATCGACTCGCGCGTACGCGTTACCGACCACATCCGATGCAACGTCGCACCCCATCCGACGGTAGCCATCGGATCCCGCTGGAAATAAATATTCGGAATCGGATCAATAATCATCCTACCGGTGTCTCTCGTTGCGTAAAAGCCCGACACCGAACCAAGCTTCTTCAATTCTGAAATATCAATCCCCGCGATACACTTTCGCACCATGTCTTTCGTATCTTTAAAGCCATTCAAATAATCGTAACAATGCTTTACAACTTTCGGCGAAGTTACTCCAGCTTCAGCAATAAACTGCTCCAAGAATTTCTTTCTTACCGTCCTTCCGCCAGCTTCAATCGCTTCTGCCACAAGGTCTACTAAATACACTACTTCAATTCCTTCTTCTCTCAATACGTTCGCATAAGCATCATGCTCTTGTTGTGCAATTTTAAGATACGGAATATCATCAAATAATAATCTCTCTAAAGTATTTGGCGTGAGATTCAAGAACTCATCACCCGGCCGATGCATCAACACCTTCTTTAACGGCGCAATCTCGCTAAAGTTGCAAATCGAACCTTTCATTATTTTTTACTCCTTTCATATAATGTTAAAAACATCACCGCTTTAATTGTGTGCATACGATTCTCCGCCTGCTCAAACACAATCGAACGCTCCGATTCAAATACCTCATTCGTTACTTCCATTTCAGTCAAACCATATTTTTCTTGTACATCTCTCGCAATCGATGTGTTCAAATCATGAAACGACGGCAAGCAATGCAAAAACACCGTTCCCGGCTTCGCCATATTCATCATCGCCATATTGACTTGATAGGGCTTCAGCAAGTTGATTCGCTCACCCCACTTCTCCGCATCTTCACCCAACGACAGCCATACGTCCGCATAAATCGCATCCGCTCTACCAGCTAGCACATTCAAATCACTAGTCACTGTAATCGTACAGCCATTCTTCTCTGCAATCGGACGACATTTTTCTATAATTTCATCCGACGGCCTCAACCCATCCGGGCCACACGCAATAAAATTCATTCCCATTTTTGCGCTCATCGCCATCAACGAATTTGCCACATTATTTCGGGTATCACCCACAAAAGCTAACGTCAAACCCTGCAACTTCCCAAAATGCTCTTCCAGCGTCATAAAATCGCCTAAAGCCTGCGTCGGGTGACATTCGTCCGTAAGACCATTCCATACTGGCACACTCGCATACTTCGCAAGATCATCCACTATCTTTTGGTCAAAACCACGATATTCAATCCCATTATAAATCCGCGACAACACTCTGGCCGTATCCGCAATTGACTCCTTATGCCCCATCTGTGAGCCGGTCGGATCAAGATATGTCACCCCCATACCAAGGTCATAACCAGCCACCTCAAACGAACAACGCGTTCTCGTAGAAGTCTTTTCAAACAAAATAGCAATATTTTTATTTGGAAAAACTTTATGTGGTTTGCCCTCACGCTTTAATTCTTTAAACCTTCTGGCCGTCGCCAACATATAACGAAGCTCATCCTCGCTAAAATCCAGAATCCTTAAGAAGTCTCTCCCTGCAAAATCCATCATTTCACCCTCTTTACTTACTATACATTATATATTAAGTTTATTTTAAGCACAAGAACTTTCATGCTATAATTTAACCATGAAACCACGTATCGTTCTTGCACTCGGCGGCAACGCCCTACAAAAAAACGGCGAAGCCACCGCCGAAGCCCAAAAGAAAATCGCCGTCAAAGTCGGCGAATCTATCGCCACCCTCGCTAATGAATATGAAATAATCGTCACGCACGGCAACGGCCCTCAAGTCGGCAATATTCTCATTCACGAAGAATCTGCCGCCACCGACAAGGCCCCCGCCATGCCCCTAGAGACCGCGGTCGCCATGAGCCAAGGCCAAATCGGCTACTGGCTTACCCAAGCCATCAATAATGCTTTCGTCAAACAAAACAAACGCAAAAAAGTCGCCACCGTCATCTCGCAAGTTGTAGTAGATCGTAACGATCCAGCTTTTAAAAACCCCACTAAGCCCATTGGCCAATTTTATTCCGAAGCAGAAGCCAAGAAACTCGCCCAGCAAAACAACTGGGTAGTCAAAGAAGACGCTGGCCGTGGCTGGCGCCGCGTAGTTGCCAGCCCTAAACCTATCGACATAGTAGAAAAAAATTCCATCAAAGAACTAGTCGCAGACGGCGTCATCGTTATTGCTGCCGGCGGTGGCGGCATCCCAGTCATTCGCACCAAATTACTCAAACGTCTCAAGGGTATCGACGCCGTTATAGACAAAGATTATGCCGCCGAAAAACTCGCCGAGCTCGTCAAAGCCGACATTTTCGTATCAGTCACCGCCGTTCCCAACGTCTTCATTAATTACGGCTTGCCTAATCAAGAATCACTCCATCAAGTCACTGCTTCAGAAATCTCTAAATACATCAAATACGGCTATTTCAAAGCCGGCTCTATGCTACCCAAAGTCGAAGCCGCCATCAAATTCGCCCGCCACGGCGGCACCGGCATCATCACCGACATCCACAGTCTCCAAGCCGCTCTAAACGGTAAAGCCGGCACCATCATCAAAAAACAACTATAATAGCTTCTTCAGCTCTGCCTTATACGCCTCTACCCCTGGCTGGTCAAACGGATTCACTCCGATTAATTTCGCCGACACTGCACAGGCCAACTCAAAGAAATATATCAATTCACCAAATCCTTTCTCATCGAATGAGGGCACGCTAATATTTAATACTGGAATCCCGCCCTCTGTATGCGCAATCCTCACCGCCGATACTACTTTGGCATTCATGTCATCAGTCGGAAAATCAATTATCGTCTCAAATAGATTCCGCCTGCCATCCTGCAAATACTGCCCCAAAGAGTGTAAATCTGTCGAATAAATCACCGAGCAAGGCAAAATCCCCCGCCTATCCTTACCCTCTGACTCGCCAAACAGTTGTTTCAACCACTCATTAAAATACATCGTACTCGGCTCAAAACTCGCAAACACCTCAGTATCGTATTTTTTGGCATCCAAAGCGTATCTCATATAAGCATACTGCACCGCCGGTTCTACTGCCGTTTCCACCGCTTCCGCCGCACCCTCTAACAGCTTATCTACATCAACCCCTGCGACTAGCATCGGTAATAGCCCTACCGCCGTCAAAACTGAATATCGCCCCCCAATATTATCCGGCACCACAAATCTCGTATACCCCGACGCCTCCGCCTCATCATGTAGCGTCCCCTTGCTTGCATCAGTCGTCGCATAAATCCTGTTCCGCGCCTCTTCCTCACCGTATTTTTCAATTAACTTCTGCTTAAACACCTCAAAAGCCCTCGCTGGCTCCAAAGTCGTACCAGATTTTGAAATCACGTTAATCGAAAAATCATGATCCCCCACCTCATCAAGCGCATATTCTAATTCCCTTGCGGATAACGAATTACCTGCATAAACCACTTTTGTCTCGGATTTCGGCCTCAAAGCCTCAATTATCGCCCGATGCCCTAAATAAGAACCCCCAATTCCGACACATACCAAATATTCCGAATCCTCATTTATTTTCTTAGCTGCCTCTTTTATTCTTGCAAATTCCCCCATATCATATCTCCTCGGCAACTCCAACCACCCCCCCATCGGATCTCTGGCAATCTCCCCTAGAATCCTCTTTACTTCTTCAGCATCAATCTCCGAACTAAAATTCAACTTTATCATAACACCTCCAACTAACTTAATTTCATTATACCATAATCGCCACCCAAAATCACAATTTATCGCCCTATCCGCTGCATTTTTACCCCTGTTATCACCAAAAAACTATTGCTTTTTTCTTTAAAGTGTGGTATAATAATAGTATGAACGTACTTTAAGGAGGTGCCCGCAATGTTTTCCAGGAAAAAACAATACAGTCTTAGCATATATATTTCAGACAAGGCTAACGAAATGCAAGTAATAGAACTCATCAAAAGTCTCCGTAAACACAAGTTCGACGTCTACATCGACGAAATGGATACAGTCGGACAACTTACCCCAATTATCAGAAAGGAGATAATCCCCCTTTCAGGGAAAAAGCTTCGGGCCATCAACAACCATCTTCCCACCTTACCGATCGACCTCCTCAACAAGATTGACTTCTTCAACGATGAGGAAGTTACCTACAACTTTAAAAAAGGTTAATTATCATCTCCCCCGGGCCACTGATGCTCGGGGGATTTACTATGGCAAAATAAAGCACTTTCCCGCCCTAGCTACGCCCTAGTGACTTTCTTAGCTTTATATGTTACAATAACGGGTAAGCCCGAGTGGCGGAATTGGCAGACGCGCTAGCTTCAGGTGCTAGTGATAGCAATATCGTGCAGGTTCAACCCCTGTCTCGGGCACCACGCCTATACGCATTACAGACATAAGCAACAAGCTTATGTCATTTTTATATTGCATCGCCTTCGCAATATCCCGCCCTCACATTGTAAACATAATCTACCGTATCGCCAATTTTAGCCACCCAATCTCGCACCGCCGCTTCTGTTTCCGCCGTCGGTGGCACCGCCTCATCGCAAGAATACAGATAAATCTGTAACGCTCGCTCACCATCGCTCGCCGTAGTGATAGATTTTACCAAATATTTCTCCCCACTCGCTAGAGTACCAGCATACGGCAGATATAAATCCACTGCTGCACTCGTGCTTCCATAGTGCCCCTTGCACTCTACTTCTGGATACTTCATCTCTTCCATCCTCGGGCAAGCAATATACACTGACAAATCAGTCAGATCTTGATTCGTATCGGTAATTCTCACTCTATAAGTCTGACGTATTGAATCAATATCGGCAATAAACGTCGTCACCACACTTCCATCACTACTCCTAAAGCTATCTACGGTATCCCCGCGTATCACCACATCATCCACCGTTGCGTCTTCGCCTACAAATCCTTGTCCTTGCAACAATTCAATCAAACTCTCCCGAAAATCATTCACACTTCTATCAGAAACTCCATCTAACGCACCTTGATTTTCTATCGTCACCCTTTCATACTCTCTCGGCATCAATAAATTCACTAATATTGCTACCAAAACGGCAATCACTACTATCGGTACAACATAAATTATCCATTTCAGTTTATTCTTCATTTTATTCTCCCGTGTCCAAATACCTTTCAATTGCGTCTAAATCTACATTCTTCGGATAAGCAAACCCGTTTAAATGCGTAATCCACAAAGCCGACATCAAATTCGAAGACTTTCTCACGAACCCAGAACCTCCACCCTCCACTGTACCATCACCCTTACCTCTATTCTTGCCACTTTTACCGTTCGTACAACTCGCATGCCCCACAATCCATTCTCCATCGTGGTAACCCAAAATCACCCCAGTATGCGGATGCGCCGCACCAGAATCCCCACTAAACACCGCCCAAACCCGCGGTTGCATACCCTTCCCCTCCACATTGGTCATATTTAAAGCCGTCACATTTCCATTGCCAGTATTTCTCACTGAATCAGTAAATTTATTAATAAAGAATGCCGAAAATGTCACGCAGTTTGAACCACCACCCCCACAATATCCCCACAAAGCATTGTCGCGTCCTAATCCAATCACACTGCTATTATTCAAATTCGCACCATAATTCATCATGAAAATCTTTGCCTGCTCGTAAGTCAAACCGCCTTCGCTAATCGAATTATTTACTCTCCTGAAAATCCTAAAATTCTCCCCCTCACTGTCTACATACCTACCGCCGGCATTATTCGCGATATACTGCGTAATTGTTCCCACCCGCTCATGTGCCGAAGCATGTGCCTGCTTACCATAAGTCCCACCAAATTGACCTACGTATATAGATATATGATTATTGCTGACAAATATATCACCTGGTTTCAAATTGTTTTCATTCCCATCATTAGATATTTCATCCCAACGGTCAGACTTTTCCATATAATTTAACATATTTCCAGCTCCACCTTTTGGCAAAGCACCATCATCATCTACGCCAGCATAATAAAGCACCGTTGCCACAAACCACCCACAATCTTCATAATAATTCCCGCCAATCGCATACCTCGCCTTTTGCTCCCGATACAAGTCTCTCGGGTTATGGAAACAAGTACCATCGTCATAATTCCACGCTACCCAAGCGCCACCATCCTCCAAACATTGTCCAGCGTGCGCGTCATCATTCTGCCCAGTCTGCACCGGCCATGCCATTCCTACCGCCGCCTTCGCAATATCTTCTCCGCCCGGCCCAGCATACCCCTCTTGTTCCATTGCACACTGCTGCGACACGTTGCGCCGCACTTCTTGCACTTGTGTCACCGCACTCGTTGTGCGATTCCCATCAATCAACACATCTCTCGCCGCTTCCAAATATTCACTGGTTATCTCTATATCTTTTACACCATTAATGTATAATTCATAATCACCTTTCAAATAATTCCACAGCCCCTCACCACTATAATCAGCTCCACCTGCCCTCACCTCATACTGACTCGCCAAATCCGATACCCTATCCTTAAATTCATTTAAATTATCACCGTCCGCTTTTGCCGCCTCCGCAATATCCCAAACTTGCGCATCCGTTAAGGCATACTTTGTAAATCCGCCATTGCTTATTGCTTCCGTCGCACTAACCACACCCGTACTCGCTGAAGCCGCCACCGTCATATTTGATAATCTAGCATACACATCCTCTGCCGCATTTCTACGACTCGCCGAACCTTGATAATAATAATTACTAATTAAAGTCTTCACCCCAGGATCAGTTATCGGCGAAGAACCATTCACGGCACGTTCAATCTCCACCAAAAACAAATCAGAATATCCACTTGGCGTCTTATTCGCCACTTTATCCAAATTATTTATAAACCCATCCCAGTTACTCCTATATTTGTCTGACTTAGTCAAATAATCCAACTCCATCCGTATCGCAGTATCTATATCATTTTGCGATGCTCCCACCTTCGCCAAATCACTATCCACCTCACCAGTATCCCCCCACCAACCATAAAATGCCCAATAATCTCTCCCCACCGCCGCGTTTATTTCCGCTGCCAATTCCAAACCATAATTTACGCCATTATAACTATCCATCAGCATCCAAAGCCCACGATACTTCCCATTCGAACCTCGCATAAACGGATTATATCCGGACTCCGTGTAAAAATTACCCATAATTCCCGCAATTACCGCCGGATTGTCTGATACTCCTTCTATCCCTGCCTGCGCAAAATAATTCCAAATCCTTTCCTCTGTGGTATTCCCAGCCAAAAGCCCCGCCGTACAATTCTTTGGCAAGGCCTCTTTTATCACTTGTACCCATGCATCATACCCACCATTACTTGATGGATGAATAGAATCACTACTGTAATATTCCGGTTTCGCTATCGCCGCATAATCTGCCAAATAAAAATTATCATGAGCCTCCACAAAATCTCTCTTCGCACTATTGCCACCGCTATAATCTGCCCCACTCGTGGTATACGCCGTAGTTAAAATCACTTTCGTATTATCACCTACCAAATTCGCAATTTCATTTAAGATTCCAGTCATCGCCGACTCACTAATCTCATCATTCGTACCAAGAGCAAACACTAAATACGGCCGTAATTTCCCCGCCTTTATAATATCATTTAAAATCGCCACACCACCAGCGCCACCACTACCTTCTACTGCGTTCATTTCCGAATGCTTACTTCCCTGAATATAAGAATATGGTGACATAGCATTTCCAGCTTGCTCAGTTCCCAAATCTACTCCAGGAAAAGTCGCCAAAATCTTATTTAGAGCTTGCACTGAATACGAATCCCCAATCCAAGTAATTTGGTCTCCGGTAGGCGCTACGCATACTGCATTATTCCCAGCCAAACATTCATCCGGATCATAAAACAAGATATTATTTTGCGAATACATCCACATATCTTCTTCCGATAACGCAAAAACCGACACTGGCTGGAAAGCCAAAATCATCGCTACTACAGCCAAAACTACCTTTCGCATCGAACCAAATTTCAAAATCTTTCTCGCCATATCCTATTTACAATTATACCATATATTATATAATATCACCGGCACACATCTAGCGTCTCCATATAATAATCATTTGGGTCTAGATAAATTGACTTCAACCATTTTACCGTCGCCGTCTTTCCCGCCTCCAACAAACTCTCATTCCCACACGCATTCACTTCAATCGCCAAATACGGCTCACCTGCACGCTCTTGAAACGTATCATACTGACGCATCGTCACGCTTAACAACCTCCCGTCGCCCACGTAATCATAATGCGGTAAATACCGGCCCACCTGCTCTTCTGGCGTCATCGCTATACACTTGGTATCTGTGTATATTACATCCAAATAATGCGGACATTCCACATAAATACTTTTGTCGTCCACATTTGTATTACCTTTCTGCCAACTCGCCGTCACCGCAAAGGAATAATGCATAGATTCTATATCTACGATAAATTTCGCCGTCACCACTTCGCCATTCGTCACCTCATTATATGAATCTGCTCGTACTACCGCATCGGTAAATACCACATCTTTAAACACATCGTTTGATTCTATTGCTTTCCATATTAAATTTTGCACATTCGTCTGATAATCTTCTGGCACCGCCGCCACTTCATCAAAATTCGTAATCTCTACGTGCGAATCTTCCCCCGGTGCTGGCCGCGTCAAAATCACCACTGCTACCACAATCACTATCAAATCAAACAGCAAAAACGTCACCACACCCACTCTAGCGCCCACCGAACTATACCTAAAAAAGTTCTTGATGCTTTCTACTATCTTCATACTTTCAT
This sequence comes from Candidatus Saccharimonadota bacterium, assembly GCA_017406905.1. Classification (GTDB taxonomy): domain Bacteria; phylum Patescibacteriota; class Saccharimonadia; order Saccharimonadales; family Saccharimonadaceae; genus Nanosyncoccus. Next base: position 332,886 of record JAFQXN010000006.1, read on the forward strand.
TATATCATTCAGGGCTCTATAAACCGCGCTTTTATCCGCTTCAATCAGCTTCAACCTTGCCGCAATCTCCTTCTTGCCAATCTTTATCGCTCTTGCCATCGCCGGATCGTCACTCATCGGTTCAAAGAATTTTTGCCACTTTTTAAATTCGTCCTCGTTTCTCACCAAATTCGCCGTATAACGCGCAAACCCATCCAGCGATTTCTCACCCATCATTCTTTTCACATAATCCCAATTCTTCTCCAACCAAGCAAACGCTTTTTCTTTAGTATACGGATTTCTATACAAAGAAACGAACAAATACATCTGATCCTGAGGCTTCACCACATCCGAATCACCCAATAATTTCAACATTTTCTCTAACACTTGCGAATTTTTAGAAAGCGCCCCGGCAAACAATAATTCAGACTTTAATTCCGGCTCCGCAATTTTACGATAATCTTCCAAATAATCATCGATCACTTCTGGCGCAAAATATAGCTTCGCATCCAAAATATCTTCCCTAATCTCCGCGTCCAATTTACTATAATCCCTATTATACATGTCCGCCAATTTCTTCAAATTATCTTCAGTCTCTGCATAATAATCTAAAGCCAAAAGCCCCGACCTTAATCTTATCGTATTATCATCATCACCCTCACGTGTCGCCATTCCTACTTCCGCCAATTCTTCACTCGCCAAATCACCTACCAATTTCTTAAACTTCTTTTCCTCGTCCGAATCAGGTTCAAAAAATATCTTCAAATTTGCCACAATCGAAATCACAATATTCCAAACCGCCGCCGATTCCTCATTTTTAAATTTCATAACCAAAGGAACCAAAGAAGCCGACGGTGCCAAATCCGTCCTCGCAATCAAATTCCTATCTATCAAAAGTCGAATCTTCTCCTCCAACCCTAATTCATCGAACTTCTCCAATCTTTTTCTAAATTCCTCATCCGACAAATTCAAAACATAATGTCCTGACATATCTTCCGCAATCTGCGGGATCGGCCATGCGGATTCTTCCATTTCTCCATCCAGTAAAAATCTCCTCTGTTTACCCGCCGTTATCACCGGATATCCAGGCCTATCAATAAACGCGTGCATCATCTTTTTCGTATCAAAATCCGCATACTCGTTCAAACATTCCCACAAATCATCCCCCACCGTATTTTTATATTCATATTTCTTAAAATACTTCGCAATTCCTTTACAGAAATTTTTCCACCCCATCGCGCGTATTAACATCAACATCAATCTAGCCCCCTTGGAATACACAATCGCCCCATCAAACAGGGTAGCAATCTCCGCTGGGCTTGCCACGTCTTGATGCACCGACTGCACATCCGAATATGCATCTCTCATCAACGCCGAATAAGAATCCCCCGTGAAAAATCCTTCGAAAATCTTATACTCCGGATGAATATAATCCACAGCGTAATATTCCATCACGCTCGCAAATGACTCGTTAAGCCACAAATCATCCCACCATTTCATTGTCACCAAATCGCCAAACCACTGATGCGAAAGCTCATGTGCCACCGTCAAAGCTACGCTCTTCTTGGTGCCGAGTGTCGCCGATTTGCCAGCTAACAGCATCGACTCACGATAGGTTACTAGCCCCCAGTTTTCCATCGCCCCCGCTTCAAAATCCGGAAGTGCCACTTGATCAAGCTTCGCCAAAGGATACGGTACGCCAAAATTATCATCATAAAATTCCAACGACCGTGCCACAATTTCATTAGCAAAATCCACCGAATCCAAATCCTGCACTAAAGTCGCATAAGTCGTAATTTCCACCCCATGCTCGTTTGTTACTGTTTTACCATGGAATTTACCAATCACCCACGCCAATAAATACGTACTCATCCGCGGCGTCGGCTGAAACGCCACAGTTTTCCGCCCAGAAGCTTCCGACGTACACACGCTTGGCATATTAGACAACACTACATCCTCAGCGTTCGTGGTAATTGCCACCTCAAACACCGCTTTCGCCTCTGGCTCATCTATACACGGAAACGCCTCTCTCGCATAATGACTTTCGAACTGCGTCGCCACTATTACCTCTGTTTTACCTCTATACTCATATGTGGAAAGATACGCTCCTTGCATATTTTCATTCAAAGAGCCATGATACTCTATTTCTACCTCTAAATCGCTCCTGGGCACCTTAAATAGCATCAAAACGCCATTTGTCACTTCAAAATCCCACTTTTTCCCATTTACTAGCACCCCGTCAACAGATAAGCCAACTGCGTGAAACTTCACATTTTCCGCCTTCGCCCGCCCTTTTATCGCCACCTTGCCACCAATCGTCTTTTTAAACTTATCCACCTCTATATCTAATGCATATCTCTCCGGTATAAAATATTTTAATAATCTTTCCATGGCCATCCTACTTATAAAGTTTTGCAATTTCTGGCATTTTTGCGTCTTTCAGTATTGGCGCAAGTTCCGCCTCTTCCAAAGTTTCAGATTTCAAAAGCTCCTCTGCCAATTTATCAAGCACCGGCCTATTGGCTTTAAGCACTGCTTCAGCTCGCGCCGCCGCCTCATCTGACAATTTCTTCACCTCAGCATCAATAACCTCTGCGGTCTTTTCCGAATATGGCTTTTCAGTTGTAATCGTGTAATATCCGGTAGCCTCACTCGGAAATACCAAATTCCGCGTACCCTCACCCATGCCCTCTTCAATAATCATAGATTTAGAAAGTTCTGCCACATTCTTAAGATCCGAAGACGCCCCAGTCGTCACCGCATCCTTTCCAAACACCATCTTTTCCGCAATCCGCCCGCCCATCGCTCGCGCCAAAATATCCTTAAGCTCGTAAATACTCTTATAGCTCCTATCTTCAGGTGGCAAAAACCACGTCACGCCACCCGTAGAACCTCGTGGAATAATTGTCACCTTATGCACCGGATCCGAATCCGGCAACACATGCCCCACAATCGCATGACCAGCCTCATGATACGCCGTAATCTTCCGCTCCTTCTCGTTCATCACCTTGCTCTTACGCTCCGGTCCAATCGCCACTCGCTCAAACGCCTCTGTTAAATCACGATTAGAAATCGCCTTATGCCCCTCACGCGCTGCCGTAATCGCCGCTTCGTTTGCAATATTTGCCAAATCCGCGCCGGAAGAGCCCGCCGTCTTCTTCGCCAAAGCTTCCAAATCCACATCACCTTCTACCGGCTTGCCCTTAAAATGTACCTTCAAAATCTCCAACCTATCTTTACGCTCCGGTAGAGTCACGTTTACATGACGATCAAATCGCCCCGGCCTGAGCAACGCCTTATCTAACATATCCACTCGGTTTGTTGCCGCCATCACAATCACACCAGAATCATTATCAAAACCATCCATTTCTACCAAAATCTGATTTAAGGTCTGTTCATCTTCGCGCCCCGCACCACCTCGCGCATCGCGCTTATGCGCTACTGCATCAATTTCGTCAATAAAGATAATCGAAGGCGCATTTTTCTTAGCCTTAGAGAACAAATCTCGTACCCTGCTTGCGCCCACACCTACGAACATCTCTGCGAACTCCGAACCAGAAATCGAGAAAAACGGCACGTCCGCCTCACCAGCCACCGCGCGCGCCATCAAAGTCTTACCGGTACCAGGCTCCCCTGCTAGTAGCACCCCACGCGGAATCTTCGCTCCCAACTTCTCATATTTTTTCGGATTCTTCAAGAAATCTACAATCTCAGTCAAATCTTGCTTCGCCGCATCATTACCCGCCACATCTTTAAAAGTCACCTTTTTCTTATCTGGCCCGTACAATTTCGCTCGCGACTTTCCAAAAGACATAGACTGATTATTCGCCGCATTCGCCTGTCGCATCATCCAACTAAAGAATATTACAATTGCAATTATCGGCAACAACGTCAAAGCTACATCTAGCACTATACCCCACGTATTAACACTCTCCTTGTACTCTATCACCGGATAAGTCTTCTGGCATTCTGTCAATTCATCTCCCTCCAGACCATCACAATAATTCACCAATCCCTGATCGTATAATGTGCCAGATGGATCCTTTCGTGAAGTCTCGGTCGGTACATCTTTATCTTTTAGCGTAATATCTAACGCCTCACCCATCACGGTAATTTTCGCAATATCACCCTCTGGATCATTCGCACGCTGTATTACCTCAGAAATCGGCACTTCTGTCTTCTGCACACCGTTATTGCTCATATTTGCAATCAAAAATCCCCCAAAACAAAGCATAATAAAAACAAACAACACGCTTCTTATCGTATTTGAAGCACTACTTGCATTATTTCGCCCGGTCGGCTTCTTTTGTACATTTTCCGCCACTATTTTTTCTCCTTACTCTTTCCATTTTATCATAATATAGTACAAAATGTGATATAATTAAGATATGGCTGGGTGTAGCACAGTTGGTAGCGCGCGACTTTTGGGAAGTCGAGGTCGCAGGTTCAAGTCCTGTCACCCAGACCATTTTTAAGAACTGCCTGGGATTGGCGCAGTTGGTAGCGCGCACGCATGGGGTGCGTGAGGTCGGCAGTTCGAGTCTGCTATCCCAGACCAATTCCCCATGAATATACATCTCTGGGTGTGGCGCAGTTGGTAGCGCGCAGCGTTCGGGACGCTGAGGTCGTCAGTTCAAGTCTGATCACCCAGACCATTTTTATTGCTCAAACCCCTATAAACCTTGACATTTTATACAATCTATGATATAATAGAGAAATGGCGCCAATTCTAACTAAAAATTGGCAAATCTTCCGGGAAAGGGTCAAACCCATCCCCAAAATCTGATTCTTCAAAATCCACGAATCCGTCACCGTCTTCATCTCTATATCCAGCAGAGCCATAAGGATCGTAGCCAAGCTCCACCAAAAACCTAGACGGCATATTGTAATTCCGATTTCCATACGAATAACGCGAAGCCGCATAGGTCAAAAACAATTTCCGCATCGCCCGCGTCATCCCTACATACGCTAGACGTCGCTCTTCTTCTAGTGCCGCCTCATCTTCCAGAGACCTTCCACTTGGAAACAACCCATCCTCTAACCCCACCATAAATACCACTGGAAATTCCAATCCCTTAGCCGCGTGCAATGTCATCAAAGTTACCGAATTCTTCGCCGACTTCTCATCTGCCGACGACATCAAAGTCGCATCTGCCAAGAAATCTTCCAGATTCCCATACGTCGCTGCATTCGTAACCAAAACTTCCAAATTTCCCATCCGTTCCTCACTGCTTGGCGTCCCATCATCCGTCAAAGTTTTAAAATCAAAATACTCCACCACCTTTTTCACAATTTCACCAGGATTCATCCCCATATCTACTGACTTCAAAAAATTCACCAATCTTAAAAGCCCATTCTTCGCTTTTGCAGCCTTTAGTACCTCCGGTAGATCCGGATTTTTTAAAGGCTCATTATCGCTAATCGCATCCATCGCCTCTAGAATCTTCGCTAACGACACTTCACCCACGCCAGACAGTACATTCCCTGCCACCCTCGTCAAACTCACCTTATCGCGCTCGTTCACAATCAGTCGCAAAATCGCCAACACGTCCTTTACCTCTTTCCTATCATAAAATCTCACCCCGCCTACAATCTTATACGGAATATGCATATCTATAAATGCCTTCTCAAAAGTATAAGATTGCGCATTCGTCCGATATAACACTGCAAAATCACTAAAATCCGGATACTCCTTCTGCATATTCAATATCTTCAACGCCACAAAATTCGCCTCTGCCACCTCATCCTTCAAACTTTCAATATCCACCGGCTCACCATCGCCCACATCCGTAAATAAAGTCTTCTCCGTCCTCGTCTTATTATGGTTAATTATCTTCTGCGACGCCTTCAAAATATTCCCCGTAGAACGGTAATTCTGCTCCAGCTTAATCACCTTCGCCCCTGGAAAATCCCGCTCAAAATTCAATATGTTCGTAAAGTCCGCCCCTCGCCACGAATATATAGATTGCCAATCATCGCCCACCACGCAAATATTCTTCTTCTCATTCACCAAAAGCTTCACGATATTATATTGTACAATGTTCGTATCCTGATACTCATCTATCAAAATGTGCTCAAATTTTTTCTGCCACTTTTTCCTCACTTCCGGATGCTTCTTAAATAATTCCAATTCCTTCAACAACAAATCATCAAAGTCCAACGCTCCTGCCTTCGCCTTCTCTTCCTCATACTTACGAAAAACCTTCGCAATATTTTTCTGATTTGGATAAAACGCTCCTGCCTCGTACTCATCCGGCCCATTCCCCTGATTTTTTTCACCAGAAATAATCGATTGTATGGATTTCGGCTTCAAATTCTTGTTGTCCGTCAATTTTAAATCTTTTAAAATTCGCCGAATCAATGAAACTTGGTCGTCCACATCATAAATCACAAAATTCCGATCCAATCCAGCCGCTTCCGCCTCTATCCTGAGAATCCTCACTGCTATTCCATGAAACGTCCCCATATACGGCATAAAAGACCGCGGCGGCTCAGAGCCTTTATTATCGGCATCTGAAAAAGTCCTATTTGGGACCATAAGCTCGGCCGAACGGCCTCGAGTGTGTCCCAAATAGGACTTTTCAGATGCTCCGACAACAAGTCTCCACAATCTGCTGCGCATCTCCTTGGCCGCCTTATTAGTAAATGTAACCGCCAAAATATTCTGTGATTCCACACCATGCTGAATCAAGTTCGCAATCCTATGCGTCAAAGTCTTCGTCTTACCAGAACCCGCCCCAGCCAAAACCAAAAGCGGTCCGCTCAAAGTCTCCACCGCCTCTTCTTGCGCAGCATTCAATCCTTCAGTAATATTATCCACTCAACCATTATACCAAAATACAGCTTATATACCAGTCAAAGGCACAATATCTGCGCCCAAATGTCTAAGCCTCGCTGCAAAATCTTGATAACCCCGATTAATCGGGTACACATTACGCAAAATTGATCGCCCTGGCGCCGCCAACATACCAATCAACACCACCACCGCCGGCCGCAGCGCCTGCGGCGCCACCAGCTCTGCCGGTCGCCAATTCGTCGGCCCCTCAATATACACCCTATGCGCATCAAGCAATTCTACTTTTACGTTTAAATTCGCTAACTCCGTCGTATATACCGCCCGATTCTCAAATACCCAATCATGTATCAGAGTTCGCCCTTCGCTCACTGCCGCAATTACTGAGAAGAACGGCAAATTATCAATATTTAACCCCGGGAACGGCATCGGATGAATCTTATCCACCGGCGCTACTAATTTAGATTTTTTAATCGTCAAGTCAACTAATCTCGTCCGCCCATTTGCCGATAAGTACTCCGGCGTCTTCTCAATCCGCGCATTCATCGACTTCAACACTTCTAACTCAATCTCCAAAAATTCTATCGGTGCCCTCAGTAAAGTAATTTCCGAATTGGTCACCAAGCCAGCCGCAATAAAGCTCATCGCCTCAATCGGGTCCTCAGACAAACTATACTCCACATCCAAATCAAACTTCGGCCGCCCTCGTACTACTAATTTTGTAGTACCCACTCCGCTAATTTTTACGCCCAATTTCTCCAAAAAGAAACACACATCCTGCACCATATAGTTCGGCGAAGCTCCCACAATAATCGTCTTACCTGGCGTCATCGCCGCCGCCATTAGTACATTCTCCGTCACCGTATCGCCACGTTCCGTCAGCACAATGTATCTATCCTGATTGTTATTTAGCACCTTTTGATCTACTTCTACTTCATAAAACCCACTATTTTTCGTAGCATCCACCTTTAAACCAAACGATTCCAAAGCCTTCAAATGCGGCTCTACCGTCCTCGTGCCCAAAGAACATCCCCCCGCATAGGGAATCTCAAATTTCTCGTATCTATGCAACAAAGGCCCCAAAAACATAATAATTGAGCGTGTTCTTCTTGCCGCTTCAATGTCCATTTGATCCAACTTTAATTCGCGTGGTGATATAATTTCTAAGTCTCTATGGCGATTCTGCCAATGGCATTTCACCCCAATTGACTCTAACACCTCAATAATCCTAAAAACTTCCTCAATTCGTGCCACCCTACGAAGTACCGTTCTTCCACTATTTAACAGCGCAGCACAAAGCAACCCCACCGCCGCATTTTTAGAGGTATTTATCGTAATTTCACCTGACAATTCTTTACCACCCCTTATCCTAAAACTCTGTGAAACGGAATCATTTATAGATAGAATCTGATTTCCTAGCGCCTCCGACAACTTCTTAATCATCTCAAGCGAAATATTCTGCCCACCTTTTTCAATCCTATGAATTGCAGATTGACTAGAGCCTACAGCTTTTGCAAGTTCCTCTTGCGTCCACCCCTTCTCCAGCCTCATATGCTCAATGGTTTCCCCTATTACTTGTTGATAAGTTCTTGGCCTTTTCATATCAATATTATATCACAGCACGAATAAATGTAAAGCATCAAAATCTATGATAAAATAATCTTATGAAAACTATTCGCGATATAAATCTGAAAAACAAAACCGTACTCGTACGCGTAGATTATAATGTACCACTAAAAGATGGCGCTATCACCGACGATCTTCGCATCCGCGCTAGCCTACCCACTCTAGAATTTCTTCGCAAAAAAGGTGCCAATAAAATCATCCTCATTTCACATCTCGGCCGCCCGGAAGGCAAAGATAAATCTCTCTCTCTTCAGCCAGTTGCAAAATCCCTTAATAAGCTCATTCCAAACGTCACTTTTATCGACGATGTTTCCGGTCCCGATGTTGAATCTGCCGTAGAAAAGCTCAAAAATGGCGCCATTCTTCTCCTCGAAAATCTCCGCTTCTACCCCGGCGAAGAGGCCAATTCCGATGATTTCATCCGCGAAATCATTGATTCTACCGGTGCAGATGTCTACGTGCAAGATGGCTTCGCTGTTATTCACCGCGCCCACGCTTCTACTGATGCCGTCAAAAATCATCTTCCAGTTTATGCGGGACTTCTTCTAGAAAAAGAAATCCAAAACCTCAACTCCGCCATCCAAAATCCCAAATCACCAGTTCTACTCATCATCGGTGGCGCCAAAGTCGAAGACAAACAGCCCCTCATCGAAAAATTCACCAACATTGCCGACCAAATCGTCGTAGGCGGCAAAATCGCCGCCGACGGCTACCAAGCAAAACACCATAAAATCTACGTCGCCGAAGATTTTGACGAAAACGCCGAAGGCCAAAAGCTCGACGTTGGCCCAATTTCCACCGCCAAAATCGCAAATTTCATCACTGACGCCCAAACCATCATCTGGAATGGCCTTCTCGGCTACGCCGAAGACCCCACCTACGCCACCGCTTCTACCATTACCGCAGAACTAATTGGCGAAAACGATCATGCCACTACTATCATCTGTGGCGGTGACACCACCGGTTTCGTAGAAACCCTCATGCGAGATCACCCCAATCTCCACTACTCACTCGTCTCCACCGGTGGCGGCGCAGCGCTAGAATTTTTACTCGGTAAACCTCTCTCGGGCATCGAAGCTCTGCAAAAATAAGTCTAGCTATATTCTGCGCACTTTGATTGTATCCGTACCGGTTTTCTCATTATCACCCGACACAATCACTGCCAATAAATCTTTCTCGCCTTCTTTCGTACGCAAATATTCAGATTTCTTTAGCTCCACCGCTAAATCATACCCAAAATTCTCCGAATATGGCCGCATAAACGCCGCATTTGCATAAATCAAAGCTAATTGATTAGCAACCCGCGGATTAGCAGTCACAGAAATTATCGGCACATTTGGTCTCTGTGCCGCCATCGTAGTCGCCGTTACACCAGAAGCCGTCTGGCAAATCATCACGTCCGCATCTATATTTTCTGCCATTCTTGCCGCTGCATTAGAAATAGCGTCATACACTTCCGACTTTTCGCCTACCGGCAATTTAGAAATCGGCGCCACTCGTGAATGATTCTGCGTATATAGAATCACTTTTTTCATTTCTCTTACCGTCTCAAGCGGGTACTTACCGTTCGCCGTCTCATCCGATAACATCACCACATCAGCACCCTGCACCACCGCAGTTGCCACATCAGACACCTCAGCTCGCGTCGGCTCCGGATTTTCCACCATCGAAGACAGCATCTGCGTCGCCACAATACAAAGCTTTGCGTGCGCCCTGCACATCGCAATCAATTTGCGTTGCACTATTGGCACCACCTCAGCACCAGCCTCTACCGCCATATCGCCACGTGCCACCATAATTCCATCTGAAGCCTTAACAATTTCCTCCAAATTGTTGTCACTCTCAATCGCTTTTTTAGTCTCTATCTTTGCAATTACTTTCGCCGTTGAGCCATAAGATAGCAAAATCTGTTTCAATTTTCCAATATCACTCGCATTCTGTACAAAGGATAATGATACATAATCATAATCACACCCCGCACCATACTCAATATCCGCCAAATCTTTCTCCGTCAAAATATCACCGCCAAAATCTGTATCTGGCAAATTTAGACCTTTCTTTGACATAATAAAACCATCGTTCAATATTTCTACCTTAATAGCAGTCTCCGACATTATCTCAGATACCCGTGATTTCACTTTCCCATCAAACATCGAAAGCGGCTCGCCCACCTTCACTTTCTCTGCCAAATTATACTGCACCGGCACAGCATATCCGCCATCATGTTCAAACCCCACTGCTGACTCTAAAATCACCTCGTCTCCAGCTTTCAAATCCAAATGATTATCGCGTAACATCCCCAACCTGATTTTCGGACCTTGCAAATCCTGCAAAATCGCCACTGATTTACCTTTTTTTACCGCCGCCGCACGAATCCATTTTATCTGCTGATCGCGCTCCTCATTCGAACCATGCGAACAGTTCAGCCTACACCCATTCACACCGGCCATAATTATATCTTCAATCATCTCTGCCGTATTGGTCGCCGGCCCAATTGTTGCTAAAATTTTTGTTCTTTTAAATAACTTGCTCATAATTATATATTACCATAAGTCTAAACGTATGATAAGATATAAACATGGCTCATACTAAAAACAATCCTTTTTCTCACACCGCACGCTCACGTCGTGCCAATTCGTATCACAGCTCATCCCTTCATTCTTCCAAGACTCGCCTCTCTTCAGGTTTTGAATCCACTTCTTCCAAATCTCCTGCCCAAAAAATCATTTTCACAGTCATCTTATTAAATTTTATCATCGTCGGTATCGCGCTCATTCTCACTCCATACCTTAAATCTGAATACATCGTCAAATCTCAAATTTCCAGCCTAGCCACAGATTATTATGAAAACTATCTTTACAGCAACTTCACCGATTCCGGTAAATTCGCCAATCTTGATGCCGCCATGAATAAATATGCCACCCACGGCTTCGCTAGAATCACTCTGCGCCAACTCCTGCTCCATAATCAACTTCAAAACACCAGCACTGCTTCCTATCTTCTTGAACATTGTGACGATAGCGCTACTTTTGTTCAATTCTTCCCAGAATCACCTTATTCCCAGTCTGACTACCGTACCGAATACACCTATTCTTGCAATTTTTAGGGCTTTTTGCTATAATAATACCGCACGGTCTCGTAGTATAACGGTTAGTACATCGGGTTTTCATCCCGACAACGCGGGTTCGACTCCCGCCGAGATCACCAGACCGAGATTTCTCGGTCAAACGCCCAAGAACTAGTGGTTCAAGAGGTTTCTTCCATCTGTAAGAGACCTCATTTTTGTTGTTGATTTCTAGGTTCGTAAATAGATTTCGGGCTAATTGGTCCTTTTGCCAAGAA
>JAFQXN010000007.1 GCA_017406905.1 Candidatus Saccharimonadota bacterium
GCAGGTGCTTCATCTACTGAGCCTGCCGAGATTGTAGATTATGATACTTCACTTTATCTATGGGGTGCTAAGAAAGCAGAAACTAGCTCTTCTGGTAAGATAGATATTACCTACCAGCAGGAGTTGCCACCGAGGTATTAGGGGGCTGTGAGATAAAAAATAATTGGCCTTTTGAGCCAATTATTTTTGCGGGGAAGATTAATCTTCTTCTGGTATGATGGCGAGGTGAGATTCTTCGAGTTGGATTTGGTCGACCTCGGATGGTGAATTCATCATTAGGTCTACACCAGAACCGTTTTTGGGGAAGGCGACAATGTCGCGGATATTCTCGGTGTCTTCAAGTACCATGAAAATACGATCGAGACCGGGCGCACAGCCGGCGTGTGGCGGGGCACCGAATTTAAATGCATTCAGCATACCACCAAAACGAGATTCGACATATTGATTATTATAACCAAGCATATTGAAGACTTTGTACATGATTTCTGGATTATAATTACGTACAGCGCCGGAGCAGACCTCGTAACCATTCATTACCATATCGTATTGATCGGCGACGATGGCGAGCTTTTCGGCGTCGGTTTTGGCGGTTTCGAGAGCTTGTAGGCCGCCTTTTGGCATGCTGAACGGATTATGACCGAAGTCTAGTTTGTGGTTTTTATCATCCCATTCATAGAATGGAAAATCTATAACCCAAGTATAGGCAACTTCTTGAGGATTTTTGAGGTGGAAATGGTTGGCGAAGGCAATTCGGAGCTGACCTAAGACCTTGTTGACTTTGTCGCGCTCGTCGGCACCGAAGAATACAGCATCGCCGTTTTCGGCATGGGTGAGTTTTTGGACGTTTTTGATTTCGCTGTCAGACATGAATTTAAGAATAGGGGATTTAGCCTCTCCATCACTGTATAATATATAGGCAAGGCCGCCGGCGCCTTCTTTTTTGGCGCGTTCAGTAAATTCATCGATTTCGCGACGGGTGAGACTGGCGCCACCTTTAACGCAGATGGCCTTGATGCAGGGGGCTTTGAATACTTTGAAATCTGTATCTTCGAATACGTCAGTGAGATCAATGAGCTCCATGCCATAGCGGAGGTCTGGTTTGTCGACGCCGTAAGTTTCCATAGCGAAATTGTATGGGAGACGTGGAATGGTTTCGCCTTTTGGTATGTATTTTTTGGCGGGTTCGGACTTAATAATGAGCTTTTTGTGAGCAAAATCTGTGGCGAGTGAGCGGAAAAGTGGCTCGATGGTCTGACGGACAATCTCTCCGTCTTCAACGAAGGATATTTCGCAATCTAGTTGGTAGAAGTCGCCGTAGAGACGATCGGCGCGAGGGTCTTCATCGCGGAAGCAAGGTGCGATCTGGAAGTAACGATTAACGCCGCCGACCATGAGGAGCTGCTTGAACTGCTGAGGAGCTTGAGGAAGAGCATAAAACTTGCCGGGATGTAGGCGAGATGGCACTAAGAAATCGCGAGCGCCTTCTGGAGACGAGTTAGCGAGGATTGGGGTAGTAACTTCGGTAAAACCGTGATCATACATGTAATTTCTAATGAAACGATAAAATTCGGAGCGACGAGCGAGGATGTTTTGCATGGATGGGCGGCGGAGATCTAGGTAGCGATATTTGAGCCGCATTTCTTCGGAGGATTTTTCGCCGTCGTCATGAGTATTGACCGGGAGAGGCTCGGATTTGTTTAAGAGTTCGAGAGTGTCGACAACGAGCTCGATTTTACCAGTGGCAATATTGGGATTGATAAGGCTTGGTTCGCGATTGCGCATTTTGCCGGTAGCCTTAAGGACGTATTCATCGCGAACGGTTTCGGCTAGCTCGAAGGCGGCGGATGTTTCTGGAGTGACGACGAGCTGGATGATACCAGTATAATCGCGTAGGTCGATGAAAATTAAACCACCATGATCGCGGCGTGAATTAACCCAGCCGGCAACTTCAACTTTTTTGTTTAAATAATTTTCTAATTCATTTGCTAAAATTCTCATATCTGTAATTATACCACTTTATTGATAAGAAACCAATAGTGTCCTTTTAGAAGAAGGGTATTATTGGTTTCCCAATAAGTAACTTAATAATATTTGGATGGTGAAGAAGCCGGCGAGGGACTCGTGTTCGTCGAGAACGAGGAAATAGTAGCTGTTGGTGCGTTCGATTTCTTCGACGGCGAATTGTAGGGAATCGGAGATATGAAGGAAATTGACGCTACGATCGAGGTATTTTTCGGCGCGGTCGGTTTTTTTGATTTCGAGGGCGTTAAGTGCTTCGGTATGAATAATACCAAGAACTTTTTCTTTGTTATCTACGACGGGAAAATTGGTAAAACCGGATTTGTAAAGTTTGTCTAAAACGAGAGGGCCTAAGATTTCTTTTGAATTAACAAAAACCATTTTGCTTTTAGGAATCATGAGGTTGCCGATTTGGCGTGCATCAAAACTCATAATAGCAGCGATGCGGTCGCGATCTTTGGCGCTAAGGATTTGCTTAGGAGTGCGGCGAAGAATGTCGATGAAATCTTCGATTGACTTTGGAGTGTATTTTGGAGCCGTAGCTTTAGGCGGATGAGTACGGTATTTTTCTAGCTTGGGATCTAGTGCTTTGACAATTTTGCTTAAAAATTGATGCCACATGATATAATAATTATATCATTAAAGGAGTTATATGAAGAGATTTAGTGGTTTTTCTGTGGGTGGAGTTGCTGCCGTGGCGGTAATAGCGGCTTTGCTTATAATTGTGATTGTTGCGATAGTGAATGGAAATCATGAGGTGGATTATAGCAAATATGATTTTAATTCGGTGATTGGTCCGGATAGTGATAATGGTAATATCGGCGATCATGTTAAGGGTGAGGCTGATGCTCCGGTGTTGATTTTTGAGTATGCTGATTTTCAATGTCCGGGGTGTGCTTCGGTGAATACGAAGATAAATAAGATTGTAGAAGAGTTGGACGGAAAATTGGCAGTAGTATATAGAAGTTTCTTGTTGCCATATCATCAGAACGCTACGGCAGCGGCATCTGCGGCTGAGGCGGCGGGACTGCAAGGATATTGGAGGGAGTATGCGGATAAGTTGTTTAAAGAGCAAGATGAGTGGGGATATTCTTCTGCGGCTGATAGGACGGAATATTTTAAAAAGTATTTCGTAGAAGTAACGGATGGTAAAGGCGATTTAGATAAGTTCCATACCGATATATCTAGTACTGCGGTGTCAAAAAAGATTAGTTTTGATATGGGGATCGGAAAAGCGATTGACGTGAGTGCTACGCCGGCTTTTTATGTGGATGGGCAGTTTATCGACTGGGGTGATTCAGATAAGAATGGAACGGGAAGTGTAGTTATCAATGGCGAGACGATTAGCTGGGACGGGGCTTTGTCAGGCGATGAATTTATGAATCTAATTAAGAAAATCGTAAATACGAAGATTGGTAAGTAAAAATATCCGGCTTTAGGCCGGATATTCAGTTCCGAGAGAGTTATATCTCGATAAACTCTTGCCATGCGGCAGGAGCGATTTTTGACTTTTTACGTTCTTTGGAACGCCAGAGTCTTTTGATACGCATGTATCTTCGTTTTCTCCTTAATGTTTGTCGCTCTTACGACCGACCCACCTCGCTGAGACCTAGCCTGAAGTCTTTGGGAAAATAACGAGCGATAGAAGATATTTTAGCAAATGTTTTTGGAATGTGCAAGCATAAAATGTTATAATGAGTTTATGAAAAAGCGTGGGCGCATTAAGTTTCATAAAATAAAAACTTGGTGGCTGGCGGTGCTTTTAGTTCCGTTGCTTTTTATTGATGCGACGCTTTTAAGACAAGACCATATTAAGATGACCGAGCGGAGGGATGCAGTGCTGACGGCGGATGTAGCGGAGAATGACGAGGAGCTTTCACGGGCACTGGAGGAGTTGAAGGACTTTGTGTTTTCTAACGTAGTGATAAATGTGGTGGATGATAATGGTACGCAGAAGATAACTTTTGGCACGGGACCGTTTTATTTGGAGCATCAGTATTTGAGGGCAGCAAATGCTGCTTTGGCGCGTGCAGAGGAGAGTATGGTAGGTGATAGTAATCCGAATGGAAATATTTATGCGGCGGCGTCTGAGACTTGTAGAGCTATGGCGATAGCGAATGGATGGTCGTGGGATAATGCGAATTACATAAATTGTATGGTGAGTGAGATTCAGAAGTATCCTTCTGCTGATGAAATACAGGATACCATAGTAGCAAGCTTGCCATCTACTGAGCTTTATCGTAAGAATTATGCTTCACCAATTTGGGCACCGACGTTAACTGGCTTTATGATTCTAATTACGCTTATTATTATTGTTGTAATTTTTATCAGGGGGATTGTGTGGGTAGTATTGAGGCTTTCCCTGTTGTTCATTTAATTTTAGGTAAAATTGGGGGAAACCCCTTGACAACTTCGTTGCGGAATCATAAGATAAGAATATATTAACTTAAGGAGGAAGCTAAATGGCTTACGAACACACTAACGGCAAGGGGGTAAAGTATTACCTTCATAAATCTGAAGTTACTCTACGTGGCGGTAAACCGCAGACTATTTATTTCTTCACTAAGAGTGCTGAAGGTGGCAAGGGTGTGCCGTGTGATTTGCCGGAAGACCGCATGGTTTGCGAAAATCCTCGCAACGGTTTTTTGACCTTGAAGAAGAAAGCTTAAGGTTTAGAAAACGAGCGCGCAAGTTAATTAGGTGCGAAAGAAGCGTTACTAAGTGTGGCGCTTCTTTTTTAGTGGTTACTCTGGGAGAGGAAACCAGGAATCTACGGTGAAGTCTGAGCCAGAAACTGAGGCGACGGCGAGAAGGGGATTGTATGTTTTAAAAGCGGTGTTTGCGTATTTAAGGTAGCTTTCGGCGGCGTATGTCATTTGGCGTTTTTTGTCTTGGGTGATGGCGGAGATGCCGTCACCGTGGCTGTTGGTTTTGCGGTATTTGACTTCGGTAAAATAAATATATTGGTCTTTGGTGGAGATGATGTCGATTTCGTAAAAGTAGGTTTTGTGGTTTTGAGCGATGATTTGATGGCCGTGGCTAATGAGATAGTTTATGGTGGCTGATTCACCTTTAGAACCGAGCTTAGTGGTGTTTTTGGTGGTATGGGTGTGGGTAGTGAAGCCGGATAGTGTTTTACATGGTTCGAACGATTTGCGGTGTTCTGGACAAAGGCCATGCGTGTAGATGGCTTTTAAGTGGGCAGCAGTGCCATAGCCGACGTGCTTATCAAAATGATATTCTGGGTATTTGGTGGCGAGGTTAACCATATATTGGTCGCGAGCGACTTTGGCGATGATGGACGCGGCGGAGACTTCACGGATTTTGTCGTCGGCCTTGATGAGGGTGGAGACGTAATTTTGGAGTGGGGTATTGGTAAGAAAATTAACACGGCCGTCAATAATAATCTGGGAAAAAGGGGTGTGAAGTGATTGAACTGACTTCACGGCGCGACGAGTGGCGAGGGAGAGGGCCTTGGAGATGCCGATTTGGTCTAGTTCGGAAGAGGTAACCCAGCCGAGGCCAGTGGCGGCTTCTTGGAGGATTATTTTATTGAGAGCCTTACGTTTTTGGGCGGTGAGTTTTTTAGAGTCTTTAAGGTCAGAAAACCAGGGTTTTTCTTCGGATGGTAAAATGACGGCGCCAATAACAAGCGGGCCCGCTAGGGGCCCGCGTCCGACTTCATCTATCCCAAGAATTGCCATTATAGAAATTAGGCTTCGGATTTTGTTTCTTTTGGTTCTTCTGGAGTCTCTGGGGCTTCTGGTGTTTCTGATGCTGGGGCTTCCGCGGCTTCTTTAGGAGCTTCTTCTGGTACCGTGACGTCGTTTACTGCGGCACGATCAAAATCTTTGCTTTGAAGACGAGCGGATTTACCGGAACGATTGCGCAGATAGCTGAGATTGTTGCGGCGAACTTTTGAACGCTTGGTGATTTCGATTTTTTCGACAAGCGGTGAGTGGATGAGATAAGATTTCTCAACGCCGACACCGGAAGCGATTTTGCGTACAACGATGCGGGCGGTGTGGGATTCTTTGCGATCCACGCGAATAACGACACCTTCGAAGACTTGGAGGCGGAACTTCTCACCTTCTTTGATTTTTTGAGTGACTTTGACGGTGTCACCAGGCCGGACATCGACAACGGCCTTCTTTTTTTGAGCGTCGCCGATTTGCTTTAGGATAGAAAAACTCATATTATACCTTTATTTAGACAATTATCTGTTATTTTAGCACATATTTGGTAGATTTTCAAGAGGTTTAGCGGTTTTTCGTGAAAATTAAAGATTTATGTGCTAATGTGAGGTGGATTTAGACATTGAATTTAAATTCTACGACGTCGCCTTCTTGCATAATGTAGGTTTTGCCTTCGGTGCGGAGGAGGCCGGCTTCTTTGACGGCTTTTTCGGAGCCGAGGCGTTGAAGATCTTGGTAGTCACAGATTGATGCGGCAATAAAACCACGTTCAAAGTCGGTATGAATGGTGCCGGCGGCTTCTGGGGCGGTGGCACCTTGTTCGATAGTCCAGGCTCGGACTTCCTTTTTGCCTGCGGTGAGGAATGATTGGAGATTTAGCGTATTGTAGGCGGCTTTGATGAGCTCTTCTAGGGCATCGTGTTTTACGCCGTAGCTTTCTAGAAATTCTTTGCGTTCTCGCCTATCCATGCCGGACATTTCTTCTTCTAGCTTGGCGTTGACAAAGATGCAGTTAGGTGCGCAAGCTTTATGTTCCGAGAATTGCGTATTCCTTGCGGCCTCACTTAGTTTTTGTTGCAAATTTTTGTCGGTCAAGCCAGCTTCGTCGACATTGAACATATAGATTACGGGTTTATCGGTGAGATAGGGGATATGTTCGTCTTCGGGGGATTTTTTGCGTTTAGATTCGACTTTTTGACGAGTTTCTAAATCGGCTAGTTCGAGCTCGGTATTAATGATGTCGATGTCATCTTTGGCTTGTTTGACTATATCGTCTTCGATTTTATTGTCGGCACGGATGATGTCGTCGTTTTTGAAGGCGCGAACAACGTGGCAAATGGCTTGACATTCGCGGATGTGAGCGAGGAATTTATTGCCGAGCCCTTCCCCTTTGGAAGCACCTGCGACAAGGCCGGCGACATCGACAAATTCGACAGTGGCGGGGATGATTTTTTCGGTGTTGTATATTTTGGCTAATACATTGAGGCGTTCATCTGGCACGGGGACAATGCCGATATTCGGCTCGATAGTAGCAAAAGGATAGTTGGCGGCAAGCGCGCCAGCGTTGGTAAGGGCATTGAAGAGTGTGGATTTGCCGACATTTGGTAAGCCGACAATGGCAATTTTTAAATTAATAGTAAACCTTTCGTTATGTGTTATCTGTTATTATAACATATATTTAATTATTATGGATGCTGTGCTAAACTAAGAATATAGTGAACGAAGTAAGAAGAACTAAGAAACGACATTATGCCTTGTGGTTGTTTTTTGTGGCGACGGTGGTGGCGACGGTGGTTGTAGTGCTGAATCGGGGCTGGATTTATGATTTTTATCGCGGAATGAGCTATCAGCCGACGGCGGAGATGTCAGAGATAAAGGAGCGCTTGAATTTGACTAGCAGGGGAGCGTTTGTGTTTGATGCGACATGGCCAGAGCTGAAGTCTCAGGATGAGTTTAATTTGCATTGTAGGACGAGTGATATGGGGGCCGCGATTTTGGGGTGTTATACTGAGGGAAATATTTATGTTTATAATATTGAAGATGAAGAGCTGAATGGCATACGCGAGCTGACGACCGCGCATGAGCTTTTGCATGCGGTATATGCGAGAATGTCTGATGGTGAGAAGGAAAAATTGGAGCCTGTATTAAAAAGAGTCTATGAAGCGAATTTGGATACGCTAGAAGCGGATGTAAGTACTTATGGAGAATCGGAAAAATTAGAGGAAATATACGTGCGGGCGGGGACAGAAATAAAAAAATTGCCGGACGTGTTAGAACAAAATTATGCGGAGATTTTTGCGAACCAGGATAATGTGGTAGATTTTTATGAAAGTTATATTGCGGTATTTAAAGAGGTTGAGGCGAAAATGGAGGCTTTGGGTGATGAATTGACGACGATGAAGGCTGGTTTGGAAGCTACGATTGTCGAATACGAGCGGAGATTTGCGCAATTGAATGCGGATATTGTGAGTTTTAATAGTTGTGCGGATGTGGCGGGATGTTTTAAGACTGAAGAAGAATTTGAAGCGAGAAGACAACAGATAGTGGATGAGCACGATGCGCTGAATGCGATGTATAATGAGCTGAATGATTTAATAGAGATTTATAATGTCAAAGTGGAAGAATATAATAGCAATGCGATGCGTGGTAGGGAGTTGAACAGAATTATAAACTCAAGTGCAAAGCCAGACGGAGTAAATTAGGTAGGGGTTTGATAAAAATAAAAGAGGGGGTTATAATTTTGGTATGAAACTGGAAGGCAGAAGATTTTCTTTGGTGGTGTTTGCTCTGGGCGCGGTATTGGTGTGGCTTGTGGTGAATCCGGAAAGTTATGAGGCGATATTTACTAAGGTGGAGAATACGGGGGCAGAAGAGAGCGTAGATTATTCGGTTGAGGCGGTAACGGAGACGGATAGCACGAGACCGCGAGCAGTGGATATTTTGGAAAAGATAGAAGTGAAAGGGCGGGCGCCGAAGACTGGATATAGTAGGGATGAGTTTTATTCTGGATGGCCGACAGTAGAAGGATGTAATTTGCGGCAGAAAATATTAAAGAGAGAATTTGGCGATACGGCGGTGCTAGAAGGTTGTAATGTAGTGGCGGGAGAATTTGATGAGCCATATACTGGCGAACATAAAGTATTTAAAGCGAGAGAGGAAATTTCTAAAGGTTTGCAGATTGACCATGTAGTGGCTTTGTCTGATGCTTGGCAGAAGGGTGCGCAGTATTTGGATAGGGATGTAAGATATGCGATTGCAACGGATCCTTTGAATTTGTTGGCAGTGGATGCGGCCGCAAATGAGAAAAAATCGGATGGCGATGCAGCAACTTGGTTACCGGCAAATAAGAAATTTCGGTGTCAGTATGTAGCAAGGCAGGTATCGGTAAAATATAAATATACTTTGTGGGTGACGGAGGCAGAGAAAGAGGCGATTGGAAGAGTGCTGGAAAATTGCCCGAGTGAGCCTAGCGTGGGAATAACTGAGTAATGATTATAACGCTTTTAAAGAGTTGATGGGAAATTTGGAGTAAGATTGTTTCATAATTGAAAGGATAATTATGAAAACAATAGAGAGACAGGTGGAGGAGTATTTGGTTTATTGCGAGAGAGTGCGGAGAATGACAGAAGCGACGATGGTGGTGAAGCGAAATGTATTGACGAGGTTTGTGAGAGTGACGAGGCTAGATGATTTGGGAAAGTTGACGAACGATGTTTTTAATAAGTGGGTGGAGCATGAGACTGGTAGAGGTGCGAGTGCGAGGTCTGTAAATACTTATAATTCGGTAGTGTTGGCGATGGTGAGATATTATCGTGGGGTGGGCGTGGTGATTCCGTTGAATATTCCTTTGATTGGGAAATTAAAAGAGGGGAGGTTGAGGAGGAACTTTTATACTTCTGAAGAAATTGAAAGAGTGGTGGCTTGTGCGGATTTTGAGACGGGTTTACAAATAAAGATGATGTTTGAGACGGGAATGAGGATTGCAGAGCTGACAAGACTAAGGGTGAGTGATTTTGAGGGGCGAAGGATTAGGTTTATTGGAAAGGGTAGGAAACCTAGGGAAGTATATATAACTGATGAGACTTTGAGGTGGTTGAATGAATATATACAGAGATACGGAGTGAAGGATTATTTGTGGGGTGCGTATGGCGGAGTGTTGACGTTAAATGGAGAGCCGCCAACGGTAAATACGGTGCGGCAGCATTTGAAGCGGCCATTTATAGCGGCGGGATTGACGGATTTTTATCCACATTCGCTGAGGCATTCTTTTGCGACGGATTTGCAGCTACGTGGAGCTTCGGTGGCGGAGATACGAGAAATGATTGGGCATGAGAGCGTATCTACGACGGAACGGTATTTGCATGGGTTTGAGGGAAGATTGGAAGAACTATTTGACAAGTATAGGTGAGGGAATGCTTGCGGCGGTGGTGATGATTGTGATATAATCATAGTATGATTAATGTCGTAAAAGACAATTATAAAAATGCCGATGGTATGGACGCTGTGTCTATAGAGATTGCGAATGGTGATTTGAAGGCTTTAAGGTGGATTGCGCAAAGTTATAGGTTGGCGGACGTTTCGGATGTAATTGCTTTTGCGATAGGAGTACTCGATAAAGCGCATGGTCAACCTGTTGCTGTCGTCGATGAGGATGGGCATTATATTAAATATAAGCCAGCAGACTCATTGAGGCGTAGTGATGACGGGGAAAGCGAATAATAGTAGTTCAAAGAGAGACGAGGAGTATAAGAGTTCCGCTCAGCAGATTGTGGACAGGGCTATGGAGGCTCAGACCCTGGCGCCGGCTATTGTTGAAGCTATGAAAGAAAATAAGCCGCTGAATGATGAATTGAGGAAAATGTTTGCGGATGCCTTAGATGATGATAAGAAGTTTAACGAGAAATTGCAAGAATCTGTGGAGAGTATGATTAGGAACAATAAGAATGTTCAAGAAGCGATTGGCGAAGTGGTGTCGAATAGTGATGCGATAAAGAGGAGTAAATCGCCATTGAAGACTAAAGAGTTTTGGATTCCTGTAGTGGTGAGCGTGATAAGTGCCGTTGCGGCGGTGGCAGCGGTGGTTGTGGCGGTAGTAGCATTTACGTAGAGAGTGAAGGATGAAAGGGGTTGTTTTTTTGATGTTTTGCGCTTTGCGCGATGGGATTTAACACAAAATATAAAATAATTCTGCTTTGCAGAAGGAGAAAAATTACTATGAAAAAATCATTAATTGCAGGGGC
>JAFQXN010000009.1 GCA_017406905.1 Candidatus Saccharimonadota bacterium
AAAGCATAAACTGGGACGTTGCGCTCCAAGAGTTCACGAATTTCACGCTCAATACGCTTTCCTGGTTTGTAGCCCTCTTTTAATACGATAAAGGCCTTTGGCACTTGGCCTTTGTGTGGATGGTCAATGCCTATAACGGTAGAGGTGAGAACGGCTTCGTGGGAATTTATCACAGATTCAAGATGGGTTGGGTAGATATTATAGCCAGACGAAATAATGATACGTTTCAATCTTTGTTCAAAATACAAGAAGCCGTCTTCGTGCAAGCTACCGAGGTCGCCAGTATGAAGCCAAAGTTTACCATCATCATGAATACGAAGCGTCTGGGCGGTCTCGGCGTCGTCGTTTAGATATCCCATCATAACCAGCGGGCCAGAGATACAAATTTCGCCCTCGGCACCAAATGGCAGACTTTCGAAAGAATTATTTTTGACGACTTTGATGTCAGTATTTGGCATCGGTGCGCCAATAATACCATCGTTGAAAGCGTTCTCCGGTGATAAACAAACTGCGCCAGACCCCTCCGTGAGGCCGTAGCCTACGCGAATTTTAGCATTTGAGCCATGCGCTTTAAGATAACTATTGACCTTGTTTCTAAGCGTCTGAGTGAGCGCATCGCCGCCGCAAATCACTGCGGTAACGGACTTGAGATCATCTGGCTTTAGTTTGGTATTGACTAAAGCTTCAAATAAGGTCGGCACACCAACAATGAAGTTGGGGCTATTTTTCTTGATGATGTCAGCGAACTGCTTATGTGAAAAAGCGGGGATTAGGATACAACCCATACCTTTACAAAGCGGTGTGTGAATACAGACACCTAGGCCGAAGCAATGAAATAACGGCAAAATAGAAAGCACCATGGCGCCAGGAATAATCTGACGAATAACTGTAGCATCGCAGAGGGATTCGGCATTGATGTTAAGATTTGAAAGCAGCACAGCCTTCGGCGTACCAGTAGTACCGCCAGAGTACATGATAATTGCTGGATCCGCACCGCTGCGTTCTTCATAGAAGTTCCCTTGATAGAAGTATGAATTCGCAATGAAATCCTCCCATAGAACAACGCGGCTATCATTGGCTGGGAGCTTAACCTTCTTGACGTGAAGGAGTTTATACAGCCTCTGTTTCAAAAAGCCTAAACCATCACTTGGTCGCACCACAATGATGCGCTCCAAACTCGCAGTATCGCGAAGCTTATAAATCTTATCAAATACGGCGTCGATAACTAGAACATATTTACTATCTGCCACCTTAATGTAATATTCTAGCTCCTTTTCGCTAGAAAGCGGATGCACCATGTTGCAAATAGCGCCAACCATATTTACCGCATAGACCATAGTGATACCCTCTGGAGTGTTCGGCATGCAGATAGTAACCTTGTCGCCCTCTTTGACGCCGTAATTTTTGAGAGCACGGGCGGCTTTTTCGATTTTTTTAACGAAGTTTTTGTAGGTGACTTTGTGTCCGTAGTAAGAAATGGCAACATTGTCAGGCCATTTTTCGGCGGACTGAATAATCATATCCACCATTGAGCAATCTGGAAATTCAAGATTCGCCGGAATGCCTTCTTTGTCATAGTATTTCAGCCATGGGCGAGTCTCGTAATCATTTTTAGTCTTCTTCACACTTACTCCTTCACTCTATTATATCACATTAAGCGGCCTTACTGTCCCTTTTGTCTGGATCAATGGCGGAGAGCGCCTGCATGACGTCTACAAATTCGGTAAATGCGGTCTGGAGTTTGGCGCTATTGACCTCATAGGCGCGCTGCGCTTGCTGGATTTTTTGCGCAATGTCATTGATATGCTGGACCGCAAAGAAGTATTCAGCAATAAGTCGAGATTCGCTAGCCTTGTTAGCATTCATTTTGTCGATGGCAATCTTGATATCGCCCATGAGCAAGTTACTACGGCGAGTCAATTCAGCGAGAGACTGCGGAGTATCTTCAGTAGTAGGACCCTTGTCTCTGACGCGTTCAGTCGACCCAACTTCTTCATTATTTGGTTCAGCGACGGATTCACCCATCGTAGCGCGGGGCTGAAATTCTGAAACTTTTGGCGTAACTTCTTCTTCGCTTTTCTCTTTGTCTTTCTCTTGTGCCTGCTCGGTGGATTTTAGCACGCTCACCTTTTTGTCGCCCTGCTCGGTGGGTGTTTTTTTATTGACCTTTTCCAATAATTCTCGTACTAATTCCCTTTCTTTATTGACAGTTTTGGCGTCTCTACCACCAAACTCGGCGAGAATACTCTCGAGAGTAAATTCATTTTTGATTGCGCCGTTTTCGATGGCGACTTCTTGATATTTTTTTTCTAATTCTTCGTATGGTATTTCAGAATTATCCGGAGCAGCGTCATGGCTGGCAGTTTCTGCGGTGGAGTCTGGGGCTTGCAAGCTAGCGGCTGCCACACCAACATCTGCGAGAATCTCATGGCCGTTATTAGTGAGTGCTCGCGGAAAGTTCGGCTGTACAGCTTCATGACCTACCGTTTCTGACATTGGCTTGTTAAATTCCTTTTTCCGACCAAAATTAGTCTGGTGGCCAAACATTTGCTCGAAACGCGCCTCGCGGTAATCTTGTCTAGACAGAGCTGACCCTTTGAAGCCGTTTTCAACTTCGGAAATAATGGCCATTACCTCCTGATTAGGAGTAGGGACTGGGGCCAAATTAGCTTGATTAGATGTAACGTCGGCGGTAGTGTTTACAACGGCACGAAAAACGTTTTTGCCAGTGTCGGTGGCTTGTGGCTGAATATTTCCAGGATTTTCGGTTGATATTTTTAACGTTTCGCCCACGGTTTGTTTTCCTTTCAGCATAAAATAATGATGTCGCTTACGTTAATTATAGCACACGTTCGTAAAAAAATAACAAAAAAGAGAGCTTGTGTACATTTTTAGCTATTCTTATTTGTCCCAGTTCTATTGAGACGCCCGAATAACTAAAAATGTACAACTGCTGCTCTACTTTTTATCTATTTCGCGATAGAAAGCGAAATTTTGCGACCTTCCTTGTCGATGTCTAGCACCTTGAAGGATTTGCGTTCATTTAGAGTAAATACCTTCTCTGGGTCGACATCGGAGCCTTCGCCAAGCTCAGATACATGCACGAGAGCTTCTACCGCTGGGCTGATCTGTACGAAAGCACCAAATGGAGTGATGCGGGTCACCGTGCCCTCGATCTTGTCGCCCTTTTTGAGGCCTTCAACTTCGTGTAGCCATGGATCCTCGACGAGCTGTTTCATAGAGAGAGACAAGCGCTCTTTGTCGATAGCGATGATCTTGGCTTCGATAGTGTCGCCTACCTTGACATAATCAGATGGATTATTGACACGTTCCCAAGAGATCTCAGAAATATGCACTAAACCTTCGATGCCGTCAACATTGACGAATACGCCGAAGTCTACCACACCAGTGACAACACCCTTTACGAGGTCACCGACTTTGAGTTCAGCAAATCTCTCAGCAAGGCCATCTTTGATGGCTTCTTTTTCAGAGAAGATAAGCTTGTTTTCTTTCTTGATAGCGTCAAGAATGCGTACTTTGATGCCTTTACCTACGAGTGAATTGAGGCGCTGGAGGATTTCATCCTTGTCAGCACTGCCTACGCGTGGGTAATGCTCAGCGGAGAGCTGAGAAACTGGCAAAAATCCGCGGATGCCTTCGTATTCTACGAGAAGGCCGCCACGATTGGCGTCAAATGGGGTGACTTCCACAGTTTCAGCGTTGTCAAGCTTGGCCTGGATTTCGTCCCAGCCCTTGTCCTTGACTGCCTTGCGGAGGCTAAGGAGTACATAGCCATCGTCCATTTCTGCCTCGATGACCGAAGCGCTGACTTCATCACCGATGTTTAGGTTGCGAGCAAAAGATGCTTCGCGGCGAGGTACTAGACCTACGCCCTGATTGCCGAGATCAATCAAAATCTCGTGCTTTTTTACAGAGATAACCGTACCCTTTACGGTGTCGCCTGCAACGACTTTTTTGGCTGCTTCTTCGTTACCACTGAGAAGCTCGTCCATGGTATATTTTTTGGCATTTGCCATTATGTTATTTCCTTCCTTTTAGGCCCATTCACAGAGGTACGACAGCCGTCGCCACGACTAGCCCCAAATGACTCGGTAATCCATCATATATGTCGCCTGCCGTAGCTATTGCGGCGAGCCTCTATGAATGAGCCCAAAATCTGTGTCTATTATATCAAAAATTTATGTTATAATCAAGTGTATAAATTATTTGTTCAAAATGAATAAGGTTTTATTAGATAGATTGCGGGCGGACTTTCCTGATGTGGTATGGCGGGAAGGTAAAAAATATTTGTTCAGGCCGCCAAAAACTATTATGCTTGGCCCGGCCGAGGAGCATGATGATTTATTATTGTTGCACGAGCTGGGACATTATTTGTGCGGGCACCGGGATTTTGATACCCTTCCCCGCCGTGTGAAAATGGAGCGCGAAGCCTGGGACAAGGCGCGCGAATTGTGCGATAAATACAATGTTAAGTACGATGAGGATATTGCAGAAGGCGAACTGGACACCTACCGCGATTGGCTTGACGCGAAGTCACGATGTCCGAAGTGCGGACTTACGCGCTACCAGACGTCAGATGGCGAGTTCCACTGCCCAAGGTGTGAAAATTTCACATAAAAAATCAGCCTTCAAATTAGGCTGATTTTATAAATTAGGCAGCTTTTTTAGCTGGACCGCGACGAG
>JAFQXN010000008.1 GCA_017406905.1 Candidatus Saccharimonadota bacterium
AGCAGTGAGAATCGCAACTTGAACTTCAGGAGAACCAACATCCGCCTTATTACGGGCAACGCTGGCAATAGCCTTGTCTTTATTCTCTTTTGTTATCATGCACCCCATTATATCACACTTTTATGCTATAATCAAGACATGACTACACACGAAATGAATCTACAACCAAAATATTACGATTTTATCAAAGATGGCACTAAGCGCATCGAGCTTCGCCTTTACGACGAAAAACGTGCCAAAATTCAGCTCGGCGACCACATAGAGTTCTCAAAAGACGAAAATAACAAATTCACCGCCGAAATCATCGGTCTTTTACGCTACCAATCTTTCGCCGACCTCTTTGAAGATTTTGACATCTCACTTCTCGCCGACGCTTCAATGACTAAAGCCGAGTTCTAGTAGTAGCGCCAAAAACAACGCTCCATTTACCATTATAACACAGATTGCCTTAAAAGTCAAGTCGCGCTATAATTAGAGCATGGAAAAAGACGAAAATCAAATCATCTTAGTAGACAAACCCGCCGGCATTTCTAGTTTTGGCGTCGTCGCCAAAGTTCGCGGCTACCTCAAATCCCAATTCGGCCACAAAGTCAAAGTCGGCCACACCGGCACACTCGACCCTTTCGCCACTGGCCTTCTCATTCTTCTCTCTGGCAAAAACACCAAAAAATCCAATGAATTTCTCAAAAAAGACAAAGTTTACGAAGCTACTTTAAAGCTCGGCTTCACCTCTACCACTGGCGACCCTGAAGGTGTGATTACCGAAACTACCTCCTCTAAGCATGGCGAGACTAAGACCAAAGAGATAGGAATAAGTAACAGGCAAATTCAGACATCCTTAGTTGAGGGGATTTCGGAGGCTGCTGCCGAGATGGAGCGCCCGAGCCCCGTAAAGACGGGAGCGAGGGACGCGACCCCGAAACTAACGGATGTTGAATTTGCCGTTCAGCCCCTCACCGGTACCATTTCCCAAAAAGTTCCCCAATTTTCCGCCATCAAAATCGACGGTGAACGCGCCTACAAACTCGCCCGCGCCGGCAAATCTTTTGACACCCCCACTCGCACTGTCACTATTTATAGTATCGAGATTTTAGATTATTCTTATCCTTTTCTCACCATTCGCACACATGTCTCAAGTGGCACCTACATCCGCACTCTTGCCGAAGACATCGGCGAAAAACTCGGCACCGGCGCTTATCTCACCGCCCTTCGCCGCATCAAGATTGCCGACTACCAAGTCTCCGATGCTCATCCGCTCTCTGATTTTACGAATTAACCATTGACTTTTTAACCAATCTGTGCTATAATTAAATAATCGTCTTTCTATAGACATTTTCTTGAAATTCTCCACATTTTATGTAAATATGTTATAATATACTTATGTTAGTCATGGCAAATTCCCTTATTGGCACACCTGTTCTTAGTATGCGGGCTTCTGCCAGAGTTGCCTCGCTCGGCGCACCAGTTGTCGATCCCGAATCTCTCAAAATCATCGCTTTTTATCTAAATGACTCCCGTTCCGGCGAGATTCTTGACGCCCGCTCCATCCGCGAATATTCCGCCTATGGCGTAGTTATAGACGACGAAACCGATTTCATTTCCCATGGCGACGTCATTAAGATTGATAAAGTCCTCGACCTCAATTTTTCCCTTATCGGCCTCAAAGTCGAGACCAAAAAAGGCTCTCGCCTCGGCCGCGTCTCCGATTTTACCGTCACCTCAGACAATTTCTCCCTCCAACAAATTATCGTCCGTCGCCCCGCTTTCAAAGCTTTCCTGGACCCTACTCTCACCATTCCGCGCCGCGAGATTGTCGAAGTTACCGACACCAAAATTATCGTCAAAGACGAAGAAGACATCATCCGCGCCCGTGCCGAAAAGGAAGATTTTATCCCGAACTTCGTCAATCCATTTCGCAAGACCGAAGCTCACGCCAGAAGCGACAAATAATTACTCTATTTCTTCATTACTAAACTTATTCACCAGCTCCTTCACCAGCTCATAATCAAACCCTTGTCGGCACAGATACACAATCAGCTTAGATTTGTTATATTTTTTGCGTTTGCGCTTAATCATTTTCATAATTTCTGTTTCTTCGTCACGTTCCGACTCGCCCATCACTTCTTCCACCATATCTTTCGCCACACCTTTTTTCGCGAGTTCCATTTTGAGTCGTTTACCAGAAACACCTTTTTTCACATTGCGATTCTCCACGAAATATTCCGCAAATTTCTGATCATTCACGTAGCCTTTTTCTAACAGTTTCGCCAAAATACTTTCCAGAAATTCCCCCCTATATTCTTTCGGAAATCTCTCCACTCTTTCATATTTAAATTCTGGCCCCTCTGGATCGTCATTTTTCTTTTTTACAAGCACAGGTGTATTCAGCTTTTTATATAAATGATCTCTCGTCTCTTTTACCGACCGCGGCCGCGCGAACACCCACTCTAGCGTCCTCTGGTAGAGTTTCCCATATTCGCTAGCTTTCTTCAAATCATTCAGCTCCGCCTCGGTTAGCCTCTTACCAACTTTTACACCCAGGTCCACTACTTGTGCAATTTCAAGCGAAAACGCATATCGTCCATTTACAAAAACATTTACGCGGTTTTCATCTCTTACCGCTTGCTTCATATCCGTAATTCTCAGCCCACCCCTAAAAGACTCAGCGCTACCACCCGCATTAACCCCCATTGTATCATACTTGTCATGCTTTGTCAAGCCCCAAAGCGCGTTCAAACTATCATCTTCGGGGCTTTCATCTGCCACTACCTCATTCAGTTTAACGATTTTCATCTATTCTGCCGCAGCTCTTTCGCGCACCTGCTTCTCGATTTCCCCCATAAGTTCCGCATTTTCCCTAAAAAGTTTTTTCACCGCTTCGCGCCCCTGTCCGAGCGTTTCGCCGTTATATTTAAAGAACGCACCCGCCTTATCAATCACCCCATATTGCACGCCGAGGTCAAGCACATCACCAGTCTTCGAAATCCCCTCGTTATACATAATATCAAACTCCGCTGTCCTAAATGGTGCCGCAATTTTATTTTTCACCACTTTAATTTTCGTGCGGTTACCAGCGATATTGTCACCATCTTTAATCTGCCCAATACGGCGGATATCAATTCGCACCGATGCATAAAACTTCAATGCATTACCACCAGTCGTAGTTTCTGGATTGCCAAACATCACACCAATCTTCATGCGAATTTGATTGATAAATATTACCGTCGCTTTCGACTTGCTAATAATACCAGTAAGTTTACGCATCGCCTGGCTCATTAGCCTTGCCTGCAACCCCATCTGTGCATCACCCATATCGCCATCGATCTCGGCCTGTGGCACCAAAGCCGCCACCGAGTCGACCACGATGAGATCTACCGCATTAGACCGTACCAAAGTTTCACAAATTTCCAGTGCCTGCTCGCCATTATCTGGCTGACTAATCAGCAAATTCGCCGTGTCTACGCCAATTTTTTTCGCATAAGCCGGGTCTAGCGCATGCTCTGCGTCGATAAATGCCGCTTGGCCGCCTTGTTTTTGAATTTCTGCAATCGCATGAAGTGCCAAAGTCGTCTTGCCCGAAGATTCTGGCCCATAAATCTCAATAATGCGCCCCTTTGGATACCCACCACCTAGTGCCAAATCTAGCGCCAGCGATCCACTCGGCAGTAGTTCCACATCCATTTTTGGTGTATCTCCAAGTTTCATAATTGAGCCATCACCAAATTGTTTCGTAATCTGCGCCATCGCAAGTTTTAGAGCCTCATTCTTGCCGTCGTTTACTGTATTTTCTTCCACCACATCTTTTTTTGCCATATTTACCTCGTTTTAGTTAATATTATTATACCACAACCCCAAATCTATTGACAAACATTTTCATCAGGGTTATACTTAT
>JAFQXN010000001.1 GCA_017406905.1 Candidatus Saccharimonadota bacterium
CGAGTCCAACAAAGAGAAAGGAGTGTGCGACGACGGAGTAGTTGTCGTGTTCTAAAACTATGAATAGAGCGCTAATCAATGCGAGTAGCGGCATAGTCCAGAAGCCATTACGCTACGTACTCTACGTACGTAAATCTTCCGAGGATGCCGAAGCTCAAGCCAAATCATTACCAGACCAAATCGCAGATTGTAAAGAATATGCGAATAATCATGGTTTGCTTCTAGTTGGCGAACCAATCCAGGAATCTAAGTCCGCGAAGAAATCCGGCAACCGTCCGCTTTTCTCGCAGATGCTAAAAGATATCGAGAAAGGCAAATACGATGCCATTCTCGCCTGGCACCCAGACCGCTTATCACGTAACTCACTCGAAGCCGGAATGGTTGTCGATATGGTCGATAACGGCGTCATCAAAGACCTGCGTTTCCCGACCTTTGAATTCCATAACGATTCAAGCGGCAAGCTGACGCTGAACATGCTCTTTGCGCTTTCAAAACAATACTCAGAGCATCTATCCGAAAGCGTACAACGCGGTGTCGATTCAAACCTTGAACAAGGTAAATCCGGCGGTATGCCGAAATGGGGCTATATTAGAGACGACGTATCCGGTTATTACAAGCTAGACAAGAACTTCAAGATGATCCAGAAAGGCTGGCAAATGATTCTAAACGGCGCGTCGCAAATGGAAGTCTACCGTTACTGGAAGATGAATAATGTGGAACGCTCTACGAAATTATCACGCCGAAATAAACACGTCAGATGCTACGGCGTCTGCGAAAGCACCGCGAACCGCATCTTCCACGATCCGTTCTACTACGGAATCTTGGAACAAGGCCGCAATTATGTAGATCTGCGAGTAGTAACACCAAATTTCAAACCAATGGTAACCGAAGAAGAATTCGACCAGGTCCAGAAATTGTTTAGAAAAGACCGCGGTTCGATTCAATCTTCTTGCTACGAGAATCAAAAAGCCACGCATGGCAAATACTTCTTGCCTTTCCGCCACCTTATCAAATGCTCGGTATGTGGCCACTATCTAATTCCGGCTAGAAACCGCGGACACTCTGGCACGTATTACCTCAATTATCGATGCCACAACAAGGCCTGTACGCGCCCAAAGAACAATATACGCATGCATGTTATCATGGACCAACTCTACGAGGAATTCGGCCGTATCAGCCAGAATACGACTTTACAAGCTTTGTCGACGATATGAGCGAATACGCGAATAAAAAGATGCAGGAGTTCACTGTCGAGAAACACGAGCTCCTCGGCCAGAAAACACAGAAACAAAGAAAGATTGACGACCTTGCGGAAAAGTATGCCGAACTCGACAAAGAGTCGCCAAAAGCCGTCAAAGACAAGCTCAAAAAGGACATGGCGGATTTACAAAATGATGTTGTAAATATCGACGAAAAAATCAAGCAAATTGAAGCCAAAATTAAGAACCCTGAAAAATTACGCATGACTATCGAAAAGTTTTCGAACTCGCTAAATTCGCTAATTAACAGATTAGAAAAAGGAGATCTCGTCGAAAAGGACATTTTGGTCAGAAATATGGTTTCGAACCTCGAAATTGATGCACAAAAAAGGGTGATTTACAGATATAAATCACCATTTAATTTCATCTTCGAACCTGAGTTTTCCACAGGTTCCCCTGTTGGTGAGCCAGAAGTGATTATTCTAGAACACCCCTTAAGTGTCGCAAAATGGCTCATTTATGCGCCAACCTCAAATCCTCTACTATGTGCCAATCTATCACTTCAACAGAGGTCAAAACAGATAGAACCAATAAATTATACCCCCTAAATACTAATTAGCCTGTTTCTTCTAGAAATATAATATGTATAAGCTTTTACTAAAATAATATAATACATATTTCTCAAAATTCTTATCCTTATATTATAGCTTTTAATTTTATGTGTTTTTGCGGGTTTTGCGGATGAATTAAGCTCTCTGCATTTCGGGCAGAAAATCCCTTACCAGATTATTATTAAAAAAATATCCTATGTTTGCGGTATAAAGAAAATATGGCAAGACCGACAAAATACAGCCAAAGGCTCGCAGAGAAGCTAATAGATTTCATATCAAGCGGACTCACGATTAAAGACGCTTGTAAAGGTTGCGATATATCAGAAGATAGCTTCGGTAGATGGCGCAAACAGCACCCAGATTTCAACCGTAGAGTAGCCGAATCTAGCAGTATCCAATGGAAAAACGCAGAATCCCTAGCTAAATACGGATACCGCTCTTACAAGCGGAATCAGAAGCCCACAGCGGCAAAATATAGTAAGCCATTATTGTCGCAAATCATACCCCAACCTAAAAAGAAGCCTACTTTTTTGGGACTACCGATTCGGAATAAAATGCCACCTAAGAGTATGGAAACGAAACCCTATTTTAATAGAAACAGCCAACAAGTAGAGCGAATAGATAAAAAGGGCATTTTCCATACCTGCTCGCTCGCAGCTTATAAGAGAAAGCTAGAACAAAAAAGCGATTACCCCTTTATAATTCTCTAATGCTTAAAAATATGGTATAATTAAAGAGTCTAATCTGCAACGAAGCTAAAAGCTTCAAGCAATGTCTAGGGCACCCGCTCAGGCAATTGTTTGAAGCAGTTGCAGGTTAGACACCCGAGTCGGGTGTCCTTTCATTTACTAATAAATAAGGAACTATATGAACTATTTTCTACTTATAGATGATGATTCTGGCACGCAACACAAAAAAGAAATTGTGATTAAACTGCCCTACAAAGAAGCGTTTAAGTGCCTCTCAAAAATTCTAACGATTCTTTCTCACAAAATAAGCGTTATGAGCGAATCTACTGGAACAATTTCTGGCAAATCAACAGCGCAAGAAACCAAGAAAATGATGCAAACAATATCTTATGACTGCTCATTACTCGAAAAAGATGAAAAATCCACTCAAATTATCCTAAATACTAGAGGAAGCCAATACTCAAATGAAAGGTTTAAGGAAAGGTTTTTCGAACTTTTAGACTATTACTTAGAAATGGGAAGCCTTGATGGATACGATGAACTGCACTGGGGGGAAACTATGACTCTCGTCGATCCAGAAGAAGACGAGCCATCAGATTTTGATAAATGGTGCGAAGAGACCATAAAAGAACAAGAAAAAGCAAAATCCGATAAGGAAAAGAGCGAAGAATACGACGACCCACTTTTGTAATTCAAATCTCTGATTATTACAGAGGTCGTACATTGACTAAAATAAATAAAAATGCTATAATATTTTTATTATGGCAGTTCAGGGAGTGACTAGCAAAGATACCGACCAACACCCTATCATAGATAGAGGTGACAAACTTCTTGAGCTTACAAAAATCTTGCGCAATATCAAGGCAGAAAAAGCACTCATTGAAAAGAATCAGCTATCTGCAACCAAATCAAATGGTATACCCTATCGTTTTCTCAATACCAAACTTAAAAAATATCTTGCGCTCGAACGACAAGAAAAAGAGTTAGAAAAAGAAATCGAAAGGCTTAAAAATGGACTCTAATAGCAATTATATCGATAGAGCTAGCCTGAAGTTTGTTTTATATGCTCGCAAATCTACCGAAGATGAGGGTAGCCAAGTCAATTCTATTGAAGACCAAGTGCGAATCTGCAAAGAATATGCAGACAGGCAAGGCGATATAAACATAGTAGAAGTTATAGAAGAAAAGAAATCGGCTAAATACTCTGGCAACAGAGAAAAATTTTCACAAATGATAAGCGATATTAGGCAAGGTCGATTAGATGGAATAATTGCTTACCACCCAGACCGCCTAGCCCGTAATATGCTCGAAGCAGGACTAATAATAGATATGCTCACACCAGATAAAAATCGAAACAAACCCCCATTAAAAGCTCTAATATTCCCTACTGGCGCATATTCCAATGATAGTAACGGACGACTTGCACTGGCGGTTACTTTCTCTCTAGCGACCCAATACTCCGAACACCTAAGCGAAATGGTAAAGCGAGGAACCGATTCGAATCTTAAGAAAGGTATATCGTCTGGTAGCCCTAAATGGGGTTACGATAGAAATATCTACGGTTATTATGTGCCGAATAAAGATTTCAAATTAGTCAGAAAAGGCTGGGATATGATTCTAGCTGGAACAACTCAGAAAAAAGTTCTAGATTATTGGAAGAAGCACGGATTAACTAGGCAAACAAAAATCAATAAGAAAAATAAAAGCTCTAGGACAATAAGCATTAACAAGAATTCTGTACGCAGTATTCTTACTGAACCTTTTTACTATGGGATACTTTGTCAGGGCGGTCAAGAAATAGATTTAAGAAAAATAGAGGGATACAATTTTAAACCAATGATAACAGAAGAAGAATACAATAAAGTCCAAACCTTGTTATCTAATAAAAAGTACAAGAAGCGCAATCTGGGCAACGGGAAAGAATTTTACCCATTAAGGGGTATGGTGTATTGCGCCGAGTGCGGTAGCCTAATGTATGCAAGCGTGAGCAAAGGACATAAAGGCAATAGATACGGTTATTACGCCTGCCAGAATAAAAAATGCAAGAGAGACCACAAATCAGTTCGTTTCAAAGACGTATTCGAACCCCTATATGATATAGTCGGCAGCATAAAAATCAATAAGAGCACCTACGATGAATACCTAGCAGAAATCAAGAATTATACCGAAAGAGAGTTAGACGAAATGCGACAAGAACGCAAAAGTAAAGCTGGCGCACTATCTCAGTACAAGAAAAAGCAGAAAGAATCAGCCAAACAATACGCCGCTCTTAAATCCGATTCAACAACCCCACAAAGCGTTCTGGATATTTCTCTAAATGAAATTAAAGAATTACAAAATATCATCATCGACCTAGAATCCGAAATAAAAGAACTCGATAAGAAATTAAAAGATCCGAATCAAATTAAGCTCAACCTCAAAGAGTTCTCGAACCTGCTAAAAAATGCAAAAAATAAGATGAGAGCTGGTACTGTCGTAGAGAAAGACCAAATAGCTCGAGCACTGTTCTCGAACCTCAAAATCGATAATCAAAATAAGCTCACCTACCTCTTAAATCCAGAGCTCGATGGGCTTATTAAAACTAAAAAAATCCTAAATGGTGAGCCGGGTGGGACTCGAACCCACGACACCAAGCTTAAGAGGCTCGTGCTCTAACCAGCTGAGCTACCGGCCCGGACGGAAGGATAAAGAAAAGGAATTTCTTTTCCGACGGAGTGATTTGCTCACTCTGGTAATTATATCACAAAAAGCGTCATTTTACAATATGCTTTTATTTTGGCTGCCAATCTCTACTAGCTCGAAACGATGTTTTTGTTTGGCGGAAGAGTATTTGGATTGATCTAATTTTTCAGTAAACATTTTGAGGGGGCGAGCGTATAATTTACCTTCTCCATAGAGTGCGCGATATAATACTAGGGGTTCTCCAGTTTCTGAATGTTCGGCAATGCCTTCAACTATATACGAATCTCCTTTGAAATGCCGATAGACTCTATGAATTTTGATAGTTTTTGCTAAATCACTTGGTTCCATTTCGTCAATTCATTATTTATAATTATTATAGCATTTATATAAAATAGGGTTGCGTGGAATGTGATACTACGTGGTATAATGATGGTAATTAATGGAGGAAGTTTAGATGTGTGGAATTGTGGGCTATGTGGGGAATAAAAATGCGCAAGATTTTTTGATTTCAGGATTAAAGAGATTGGAGTATCGGGGATATGATTCGGCGGGCATTGTGACAATATCTGGAGATAATAAGGCCGCGTTAATACGCGCAGAAGGGAAGATCGCAAATTTAGAAGACAAGGTGGCGAAGAATAAGCGCGACGATAAGATTGGTATTGGGCATACGCGTTGGGCGACGCATGGCGAGCCGAGTGAAAAGAACGCGCATCCACATAAGGCGGGGGAAATTTATTTAGTTCATAACGGGATTATTGAGAATTATAAAGAATTAAAAAAGACTTTAAAGGAGCATAAGTTTGCTTCGGAGACGGATTCTGAAGTTTTGGCGGCCTTAGTGGAATCTTTTTATAAAGGTGGAAAATATCCGTTAGCCGATGCGGTGGTACAGGCGTTGAAATTAGTAAAAGGTACATACGGTGTAGCGGTCATATCGGAGAAAAATCCAGATGAAGTAGTGGTAGCGAGATCTGGCTCACCGTTGGTGATTGGAGTAGGGAATGGTGAGACTTTGATTGCTTCGGATGCTTCGGCTTTAGTAGGGCATACAAAACGTGCGATTTATTTGAATGATGGCGAAGTGGCCGTAATTAAAAAAGATAGTATTGAGGTAAAGACTTTGAATGCGGAGCCGGTTTCTGCGAAAGTTGAAGAGATTGAGACGAATCTTGCAGCGATTCAAAAGGGCGGTTATGAGCACTTTTTGCTAAAGGAGATTATGGAGCAGCCGGAATCTTTGAAGGAGACTCTACGCGGGCGTTTGAACGTGGCTGAGGGAAGTGTAAGATTGGGCGGCCCCGGTTTATCCGAAGGCGAGTTGCGTAAAATTAAACATTTGATAATAGTGGGTTGTGGTACGGCATATCATGCAGGGCTTTTGGCTGGTTATTATATTGAACAGTTTACGCCAGAAATTACGATAGAGACGGTGATTGCCTCAGAGTATAGATATAGGCAGGCTTACATACCTGAAGGTTCGGTGGCGTTGATTGTATCGCAATCTGGTGAAACGGCAGATACGTTGGCATGTTTGCGTGAAATTAAGCGACAAGGTGTGAAAACGATTGGCATTGTGAATGCGATTGGCTCAACGATTGCTCGCGAAGTGGATGGTGGAACCTATGTACATGTGGGGCCGGAGATTTCGGTGGCTTCGACCAAAGCGTTCACTTCTCAAGTGATTGCGATGGTGATGTTTGGGTTGACGATTGCGCAAGCTAAGGGAGTGAAAAGTACGATACTGAAACCATACGTGGAGGAGATTGCGGAATTGCCAGAGGAAATTAGGCGAACGTTGGAGGACACTAACGAAAAAATCGCAGAAATTGCTAAAAAATATAAAGATTATGAACATGCGATTTATCTTGGGCGGGATACGGCTTATCCGACTTCGATGGAAGGAGCGTTGAAGCTCAAGGAGATTTCGTATGTGGACGCCAATGCGTATGCTTTTGGCGAACTGAAACACGGGCCTTTGGCATTAGTGGATGACAGATTTTTTGAATTGGCTTTGGTGCCGGAAGGGGCGTTATACGAAAAAACCATTTCAAATATTCAGGAAGTATTGGCTCGGGGTGGTCATATAATAGCAATTACGAATACCGACTTTGATTTGCCAGTAGAAAATGTAGTGAGAATTGAGAGTCAAATTAAGATATTCGCGCCGATTTTGATGAATTTGGTGTTGCAACTATTCGCGTATTATACTACGGTGGCAAAAGGTTATAATGTTGATCAGCCGCGAAACTTGGCGAAGTCTGTGACGGTAGAGTAGGTAGGGTTTTAGCTTACTCTGTGGTATAATATACTTATGCGGAAAAAATCCGATTTTATTCTGAGATTGTGCCTAATTATTGGTGATGCCGCGATGTTAGTTTTGTCTTTTGCGACAGCTTACTTTATTCGTGTGCATGTGGATCCGAGGCCGTTTACTTTTGAGTCGCAACTTTTGGATTTTACAGTGACGGTGGCGCTTTTGGTGCCGATATTATTGGTGATTTTGGCGGCCTTAGGCCTTTATAAAAAATCGGTGTTTTTGGGACGTTCGAGATTGCCGGAGTTAGAAAGATTGGTGCTAGCGGCGGTTTTGTCGGTGGCGGCTTTGATAGTGTATGACTTTTTCAAAGGTGAAAATCTATTTCCGGTAAGAGTGATGGCTTTGATGTCTGTGGGGCTATCGTTTGTATTTTTGTTGGTGGAGAGGATTTTGGTGCGGTGGGTGGTGAAATTGGTATTTAGAAATAATTATGGGACAAAACGCGTAATTGTAATAGGGAATAACAAGAGTACAGAGTATCTGGCAAATTATATAGCATCTACGCCAGAGTCTGGTTATTGTTTGGTTGGGGTGGTAGCGAATCGGAAATATATACCACATGATTTGAAGACTAGGCAGTACTCTTCGTTGAAAGAGGCGTTGAAGAAGGCGCGGGCGGATGTGATTTTCCAGACGGATGAAAAATCTACTGAGTACGTATTCAGACAGGCAGCGAATAGACATATATTATATTATTTTGTGCCATCTGAGGTGGCATTATCTTCTCATTTTGGCGAATTGGAATTAGTAGGGAATACGCCGGCGGTTTTAGTGAAATTAACACCGCTTTCGGGAGGGGCGGCGGCGTTTAAGCGGGCGTTTGATATAGTTTTCAGTTTGGTTGCGATTATGGTAACGGCGATTCCGATGATGTTGACGTGGTTGGTATTGAAACTATCGGATTTTAGGAGTTCACCGATTTATAAAGATGATAGATTGACGCAGTACAATAGAAGATTCAAGTGCTACAAATTCAGGACGATGAAGTCGGAATATAGTGGCATGACGGCAGAGCAGGCGTTTATAAAAATGGGGAAGCCGGGTTTAATCAAAAAGTATCGTAAAGGCGGGGATTATCTGAAAGATGATCCGAGAATCACGAAGTTGGGATTGTTTTTGCGGCGGACTTCGATTGACGAATTGCCACAGTTGTTTAATATCTTGAAAGGAGATATTTCGTTGATTGGGCCGAGGGCGTTGTTGCCTGGCGAATTGCGAGACTATGGCGACAGATCGTTGATATTGACAGTGAAGTCTGGATTGACTGGTTTTGCGCAAGTATCTGGAAGGAGAGATATTTCTTTTGATGAGCGGAGAGCGTTAGATATTTATTATGTACGAAATTGGTCTTTGATGCTAGATTTGTCGATTTTCTTTAAGACGATTGTGACGGTTTTGAAGGGGGAAGGGGCGAAATAAATGATATGAAGGTGGCATTGGTTTGTGATTGGTTGACTAATGTAGGGGGGGCGGAGAAAGTGCTGCTTGAGATACACAAGTTGTTTCCGGATGCACCGATTTATGCTTCTAAATATTGCCCGAAAAGGATAGATTGGTTTAAGGGGGCGGATGTTAGAACCGGATGGCTACAGATATTTCCGGCGAAAATGAGACGGATTTTGGGCCCTTTGAGGCAGAGGTATTTTTCACGGCTTGATTTATCGGAATATGATCTAATAATTTCGGTAACTGGCGCGGAAGCAAAAGCCGTGAAGTCAGGAAGGCGACTTCACGAAGAGGGAAAAGCGAATGTAAAAAATCCAAATGGAATCCACATCTCTTATTGTCATGTGCCGACGCAATATTATTGGCAAATGTATGATCAATATGTGGAAAATCCGGGATTTGGCGTTTTGAATCCTGTGGTAAGGTTTTGTTTTAAAATTTTGGTGAAGCCATTGAAGAAGGCGGATTTACGGGCAGCGGCTGTGCCGGACTATTATGTAACTATTTCTGAGTATGCGAAAGATTTGATTAAAAAATATTATAAGCGAGAAGCGGTAGTGATACATCCGCCTGTGGAGACTGAAGATTTTAGTAAGAAAGTCGGCACGGCGTGTTCCACGGGTGAGCTTCAAGCCACTTCGCCGTCTGATTATTATATTACGACGAGCCGACAGGTGAATTGGAAGAGACTTGACCTTGCGGTGAAGGCTTGTTTGAAGTGTAAGAGGAAATTGTTGGTGATTGGCGAGGGGCCAGAGCATAAAAAATTAGTGAAATTGGCGAATGGGTCTGATTTAGTGGAGTTTTTGCCGTTGATGAAAAAAGAGGAGTTGGCGAAGTATTTAAGTTTAGCGAAGGGATACTTATTCCCTAGTCTGGAGCCTTTTGGGATTGCGCCGGTTGAGGCTTTGGCGGCTGGATGTCCAGTGATTGCTTTTGCAGAAGGCGGAGTAAAGGATTATGTGAGAGATGGGGAAAATGGTTTATTATTTGAAAAGCAGACGATCAAATCTTTAGTGGAAGCGATTGTGCGGTTTGAGGAAATGAAATTTGATCGCAAAAAGATATCTGGGGGTGTAAAGGGTTTTAGTGCGGATAGGTTTGACAAAGAAATAAAGGAATTTGTGAGTGAAAAAACCAAGCAAAAAAATTGATAGCGTGAGCGTGTTGAGGTTTTTGACTTATCTTTTGCCATGTGTGTTGTTTTTTTCGTATTACCCGATTATCAGTTTTGGTAGTGATGAATCGATGAATTTTGAAATATCTTTGCCACTGATTTGGCTGGTGATATTTGACGTGATGGCGCTGTGCGTGTTGGCGAAGCGCAGAATGCTGA
This sequence comes from Candidatus Saccharimonadota bacterium, assembly GCA_017406905.1. Classification (GTDB taxonomy): domain Bacteria; phylum Patescibacteriota; class Saccharimonadia; order Saccharimonadales; family Saccharimonadaceae; genus Nanosyncoccus. The sequence continues at coordinate 10,284 of JAFQXN010000001.1, forward strand.
AGGGAGTTTGGCAGAAATGGATGTGGTTGCTATTCCCTTTGTATGTGACTTTGTCGGTGGTTTGGTCGTTAAATTTTGTACGGGGGTCACTGACGGTGGGGATTTTATGGATGATTTATTTCGCAGGGTTTGCTTTTTGGAAGTTGAAGGATTTGATTGACGTACAGGGATTTCGTGAGAAGTTTTGGAGGGTATTTTTTGGGGCAGCATTGGTGGTTTGCGGGTGGTGTTTAGCACAGTGCATTTTGGATATTTGTGGAGTGGGGCGAGAGTATACTTTGATGTGTGCGGGCTGTACATATAAAATGTTTGGGTTCCCACATCCGAACGGCTTTGCGATAGAGCCGCAGTTTATGGGAAACTTGCTAATCGCGCCGGCAATAATTAGTGCATATATGATAATGAATAAGTTGACGCTTACTAAGGATGCGCGCGAGGATGTTCGTCCAAGCCTATGGTTTTTAGTAAGCGCTGGCTTAGTCTTTCTGCTCTCTGCAACGCTATTTTTGACATTTTCGCGAGGGGCGATTTATGCTTTTGTAGTTGCGATTATGTTTATGTCTGGCTTTGTGATAATGCGTGCAGAGAAGTGGAAGGCGACCATGAAACGTGTGTGTGTGGCGTGGGGGATAATTGCTTTGTCCTTTTTGTTTACGCTGAATCTGCAGGGAATAATGGCGGCGCTTGGTCCAACCACTGATGCATATGGTGATGGCATAGCGAAGGCATTAAATCATCTATCATTAGGGGCGGTGGATTTAAGAAATAACGAGAATGGGGTGGGAAACGTGCGGGTGGTGGAAGATGAAGCAGAGAACAATGAGCCTGTGGAAAACTCTGTGGAGAACTTTGAAGAAGACAGGGGTAAAGAGGCGGTGTTTGATGGGTACGTGGCTGAGTCTACGGACACGAGGGTAAAATTGACGGAATCTGCAATAAAAGTATGGTCGGGGGATTTTAAAACTGCGGTGTTTGGCGTGGGGATTGGAGGGGCTGGTTGGGCTTTGTATGAAAATGGACTATCATCTTCGCCAAAAGAGATAGTGCAAAATGAATATGCGAGCCTGTTGTTAGAGACTGGCGCGGCCGGGATGATTTTACTGATTTTAACTTTAGTATTGGTGGTGTGGGTGATGATGAAAAATTCGGCAAGTGGGATGCTGCTTGCGCTTTTGATGGCGTATGGAGTGACGCTTTTGTTCTTTTCGGGATTGCCGAATGCGTTACAGATATATTTGTTGCCGATGGTAATAATGATTGCGGTTGGTGGAGAAAGGTTAAGGAAAGCTCGTTAGCCTAATTTGCAGAATCGTTGAGTGAGAGGCGGAAGAAATTGGTGTCATAGATTTCGGCGCCTTTTGATTTGTAGAATTGTTGGGCGGTTTCGCGACCATGACCGCAGGTAAATTCGAAGTTTTGACAGCCGTGAGCTTTAGCCCAGTTTAGCATTTCTTGCCAGAGGGCGGAGCCGATGCCTTGACCACGGACTTGGTTGTCGGTAACAAAATCTTCTAGGTAGGCGTTTTTCCTGATGCCTGGCCCCATGATGACTGACATGCAAGCTAGTCCGATGATTTTGCCGTCATCGTCTGTAGCAATGAGTAAATCGTGCCAAGGGGAATTGATGATGTCAGTGAACCATTGTTCGGGAATTTCGCCTTTGTCTTTGCCGGAGCGGGAGAGTTGGATTAATAATTCCCTGATTCTTCGAGCGGTTTCGGGTGTATATTGAGTTAGTGTGCTGATATGCATTAGATTCCTTTCATAATGTAGATTTTAATTCATGGCTGAGTGAGTCGGCTAGCTGAGTGATTTTGGCTTCATCGTCTCCCCACATTGTGATACGGATGAGATTTTCGGTGCCGGAAGGGCGGACAAGGAGGCGGCCGTTGACTGACTTGACTTTTTCTTCGAAGTGTGATATGATGTCTTTAACGGCGTCTGACGTCGCCAGCGTGGTTTTTTGTGCTGGCGTGGCGGGCAGATTAACGATGACTTGGGGGAGTTTGGTGATGATACTGGCGAGCTCGCTGAGAGTGGAACCAGTTTCGGCGACGATTTTGGTAACCATGAGGGCGGTGAGCATTCCATCTCCGGTGGGTTGGCCAGGTAAAATGATGTGGCCAGACTGTTCCCCGCCAATGGGGATGTTTTGATTGCGCATAGCTGCGGCGACGTTTGAATCGCCGACTGGAGTGATTTCGGCGTGGATATGGTTAGCTTGGGCCCAGTTTAATAGGCCTTGATTGGCCATGACGGTAACGGCGATTTGATTGAGATTGAGGAAATTGGTGAGAATAGCAATAATGTCGTCACCGTCGACGATGTTGCCATTTGCGTCGACCATGAGTGTACGGTCGCCATCGCCGTCGAATGCGATACCGAAGTCGAGTTGATGGGTTTTGACAAGGTCGATGAGAGACTCTAGATGAGTGCTGCCGCAATCGTGATTGATTGAGCGATTATAAGAAGCGTCGGAATGGATAAGTTCGACTTGAGCGCCGAGCTGCTCGAAGATGGTTTTGTTGATGACGCTGGTGGCGCCATCGGCACAATCCATGCCAATATGAAGATTTGAGAAATCGGCGGACTCTAGGTAGTTTAAGAGATGTTCTTTATATAAATCGACGGCTTCGTCGTGCAGGTCTTCTCGGAGGCTAGGCGAAATGAGATCGTAATCTTGTGGGGAAGCAAGATGCTTTTCGATAATCTCGCAGCCTTGGTCGGAAAGTTTTTGGCTGGTAGCTTTGCCGGTGTTGTCTTTGCGGTATTCGAAAATTTTGATGCCGTTGTCTTGATATGGGTTATGCGAGGCGGTGACGTCGATGGCAAAATCAAAGCCCATTTCGTGGAAACAATAACAGATGGCCGGCGTAGGTAGGACACCGACGTTGCCGTATTCGATGCCGAAAGTTTCGAGGGCGGATTCGAGGTCGGCTAAAATCCATTCGGTGGATTCGCGAGTGTCACCGCCGATGAGGACTTTTGCTTGGCTGCCGGCGTAGTCTACGAGACCATTGACGATGTTTGCTAAGAAATTGGGAGTGAATTGATCAGCTTTTTGCCTGATGCCGTCGGTACCAAAATATTTCATAGGTTGTCCTTTCTTGAATATAATTTAAGTATTACTTTAATGGTGAGGATGGTGTCTGCAAGAGTGCTGCCGCGGGAGAGGTCGGCGAGGGGGGTCTGGAACCCTTGGATGATGGGGCCCGCAATAGTGAAGTTGCCGAATTGTTCGAGGGATTTGTAGAGGATGTTGCCGGAATTAAGATCGGGAACGATGAGAATGTTGGCTTGGCCGGCGAGGGGGGAATCGGGTGTTTTTTTGTGGGCGATGTTTGGATTGACGGCGGCATCAAGTTGCATTTCGCCATCGATGAGCCAATCTGGATGGGAAGCGCGGACTTTATCAATGACGGAATGGATTTTATTTAGGTCGGGATTTTTGCCGCCAGAGCCGTAAGTGGAGTATGAAAGTAGAGCGATTTTGGGTTGCGATTGATAATAGGTGATATGGGTGGTGGCGGTGTCTTCGATGATAGTATATAATTGTTCGGCGTTGGGCTGCTTATTAACGCCGCCGTCGGCAAGGATGAAGCGGCGATCAGGTCTTTCGCAAACGAAGCAGCTGGAAAAAAATTCCGATCTTAGCGGTATGTGATTTTTATAAGTGAGGAGAACGTCACGAGAGGAATAGTCAAGACCAGAAATCATGGAATCGGCTTCGCCATGATTTAGCATCTCTGCGGCATGGTCGAGGGAATCGGCTGGAAGAAAATTAATGTCGGGGAAGTGTTTGGCGGCTTCTTGGGCTATGGGGTTGGTGGTGAGTTCTGGAAAAATGAGTTTCATAAGGCAATTATAACACAAAATAAAAAATCCAATTCCTGAAGGCAGGAATTGGATCTAGGAGATTATTATTTATCTACTACTTCACCTTCGACGGGTTCGTCTTTGTCATTGGATTTTTCGTCTTCGGATTTTGGCGCGTCCTTTGAAGCTTCCTGGTACATTTTAGCACCAATTGGCATAATTTTATCGCTTAAATCTTTGGCGGCAGTTTCGTATTTATCTTTGTCAGCCTCGGAATCATTTAAGACTTTTTTGGCTTCTTCGACAGCTTTCTTGATAGTGTCTTTATCCTCGTCGGAGATTTTGTCTTTATATTCGTCAGGCATTTTTTCGGCCTGATAGATGGTGTTCTCGAGGTGGTTTTTGGCGTCGATAGAGTCCTTTTTCTTTTTATCTTCTTCGGCGTGGAGCTCGGCTTCTTTTTGGGCTTTTTCGATGTCTTCTTTGCTCATGTTGCCAGAGTTTTGAATAGTAATGGACTGCTCTTTACCAGTGCCTTTGTCTTTAGCGGTAACATTTAGGATGCCATTAGCATCGAGATTGAAAGTGACTTCGATTTGAGGCACGCCGCGAGGAGCTGGGGCGATGCCGTCTAAGATGAAGCGACCAAGAGATTTGTTGTCAGCGGCAAATTCGCGTTCGCCTTGAAGGACATGAATTTCTACTTGAGGCTGATTGTCAGAAGCGGTGCTAAAGACTTCAGATTTTGAGGTAGGAATGGTGGTGTTGCGACTAATTAGCGGGGTGCGGACGCCGCCCATAGTTTCGATACCTAGAGTGAGCGGAGTAACGTCGAGGAGTAAGATGTCTTTGACGTCGCCCTGGAGCACGCCACCTTGGATAGCGGCACCGACGGCTACAACTTCATCAGGGTTAACGCCTTGCATTGGATCTTTGCCAAAGATGGATTTGACTTTTTCGACAACGGCTGGCATGCGAGTCATACCACCGACCAAGACGATTTCGTCGATGTCTTTGGTCTCGAGCTTGGCGTCTTTGAGGGCTTTGCGCACAGGTTCTTCTAGACGATCTAGGAGATCTCCGACAAGCTCTTCGAGTTTGGCGCGAGTAAGAGTGTATTCGAAATGCTTTGGGCCATCGGCGTCGGCAGAGAGGAATGGGAGATTAATGTCGGTGCTGGTACTGCTAGAAAGCTCTTTTTTGGCTTTTTCGGCTTCGTCTTTGACGCGTTGCATGGCGGCAGGATCGTTTTTGATGTCGATACCGGATTCTTTTTTGAATTCGTCGACGAGGAAATTGACTAAGATATTATCGAAATCTTCACCGCCGAGGTGAGTGTCGCCATTTGTGGACATTACTTCAAAGACGCCGTCGCCGAGCTCAAGGATGGAAACATCAAAGGTACCGCCACCAAGGTCAAACACGGCGATTTTTTCGTCTTTTTTGCTTTCGAGGCCGTAGGCGAGAGCGGCGGCAGTAGGCTCATTGATGATGCGCTTAACTTCGAGACCGGCGATTTTACCAGCGTCTTTGGTAGCTTGGCGTTGAGAATCATCAAAGTAGGCTGGTACAGTAATGATGGCTTCGGTGACTGGTTCGCCGAGGAAGGCTTCAGCATCGGCTTTGATTTTAGACAAAACCATGGCGCTGATTTCTTCAGGAGTATATTCCTTGCCATCCATTTCTACGGCAACGGCATTACCTTTCTTGACGATTTTGTAGGGGCTGATTTCGCGATCGCGTTCAACTTCCTTATCGGTGAATTTGCGACCGATGAGGCGTTTGATGCCATAAATAGTGTTTTTAGGATTGGTGACGCGTTGGCGTTGAGCAACCTTACCAACGAGGCGCTCACCCTTTTTAGTGACGGCGACGACCGAAGGGGTAGTACGGTCACCTTCGCTGTTAGTGATGACTTCTGGTTTACCGGCTACCATGTATGCGAAAGCGCTGTTGGTGGTGCCGAGATCAATACCGATGATTTTTGACATATTTTATCTCCTTTTCTGGCACTCTTATATAGTGAGTGCTAATTCTTTCTCTATTGTAGCAAATTGGCACTCCATTGTCAATAGTGCTAAAAACACAAGATGGTCAATGCTCAGGAATTGACCATCTTGTGGTATAATATCTCTATGGCGATAGAGAGGTTAGTGGAGCCGACGGCGGCTGAAAATGATAAGGAGGAAGAGCGGATTGAGATTTCGCTGCGACCTCTGTCTTTTGCGGAGTATATTGGCCAAGAGCATTTGAAAAATAATTTGAAATTAGCAATTGACGCAGTAAAAAAACGAGCAGATGGTTCTACGCTTGATCATGTGCTTTTGTATGGCCCGCCCGGATTAGGGAAGACTACGATGGCGGGAGTGATTGCGCATGAACTTTCGGCATCATTAAGGGTGACCTCGGGACCGGCGATTGAGCGGGCGGGGGACTTGGCGTCTATTTTGACGAATTTGAAAGACGGCGATGTGCTTTTTATAGATGAAATTCACAGATTGCGACGGGCGGTGGAAGAGGTACTTTATTCTGCGATGGAAGATTATAAATTGGATATTGTAATAGGTAAGGGCCCGGCGGCGAGATCAGTGAGATTGGACTTACCGCATTTTACAGTGATTGGGGCGACAACGCGTACGGGTTCTTTGGCGGGGCCCTTGAGGGATAGATTTGGAATAATCCATCGGTTAGAATATTATAAGGAATCGGAAATTGAACAGATTATTATGCGGACAGCGAAGATATTAGGGACAACGATTCGGCCTGATGCGACGGAACTGTTGGCGACGAGGTCGCGACTTACACCGAGGATTGCAAACCGGCTATTTAAACGGGTGCGAGATTATGCAGATGTGAATGGCGATGGGATTATTGATACGAAGATTGCAAGTGATGCTTTGGCTTTGATGGAGATAGATTTTTTGGGGTTGGATCCGGCAGATAGAAATATGTTGAGGTTGATGTGGGAGAATTATGGAGATAGACCGGTAGGATTGACGACGATTGCGGCGTTGACCGGGGATGAGGCGACGACGATTGAAGATTTTTATGAACCGTATTTGTTGCAATTGGGGTTACTTGCGAGGACGCCAAAAGGGAGAGTGGTGACAGAGAAAGGGCGGAGGCATTTGGACAAAAGTGGGATATTGTGATATAATGATGGCAAAGGAATAAGTGCTATGGATGCAAATTTAGTGAAGATTCGTCATGATAGAAGTAAGAAGGATTTTCCTTTTTTGACGCTTGATGAAGATGAATATGTAGAGTTTGCTTTTAAGCGGGCGAGGATTTGCTTGATGATGATTATGCTGTGCGTATCACTAGGTTTAATTGTGATATTGTTGGCGTTTTTGGCGGTGCTTTTAGGACAAGAGATGCTGGATGAGATGGGCAAGAACTTTTTGTTTATTATTTTGGCGGCGCTTCTAGCGGCAGCTGGAATTGTGGGGTTGGTGGCCTTAGTGATTTATCGTGGAAATAGACTTTTTGTCACAAATAAGCATGTAATACAAATGATTATGGATTCACCAGTGTCTACGTCGATTAACATTATTGATCTTTTTTCGGTGGAGGATGCGAGTTTTCGGCAGGATGGGATAATGCAGAAATTATTCCATTATGGGACGTTAAGATTGGCGACAGTGGGGGATGAGACGACCTATACTTTTAAATATTCGGATATTTCACCGGCGGATTTGAAGGCTGTAACTGAATTGATTACGAAGGCAAAAGAACCGGGCCGAAAAGATAAAGAGGAAGACTAGGCTTTATATTTGGGGTGGGTGGTTTTTGTGGTTTTGTTTTTAGCGATAAAATAACCTTAAATGGTATAATGGATATATGCGAATGATGGATTTTTTGAGGATGCATCGAATATTGATTGGGGTGCTTTTGGTGGCATTTTTTTGTGAGCCGGTATGTAATTGTATGGCGATGAATAATCTATCCGAGTCGCAATTTGAGATGTTTACGCAAAATAATATTACCTTTTATGATCCTACAGATAGCGATTGTAATAGTAATAGTGGTAGTGCTTGTGTTCCGCCGACGGGGGATAAGATTACGTGGATTGGAGATTCTTATTCGGTAGGGGCGCAATCTATTATTCAGTCGAAATTTCCTGGGATTTCTTTTGGTGGGGCGGTGGATAGTGCGGATTCTACGATTCAGGGTTGTAAGTTTGTGAGTAAAGATACGTCTTGTAATGCCAAGCCGACGAACCCGTCTGGGCTTGATGTTCTACAGCGAGTGATTGATGCTGGGGAACTAAAGCCATATTTGGTGTTTGCGATGGGCACTAACGGTGGATGGAGCTCTAGCGATATAGAGGCTTTTAAGACTAAAATGTCTGCGCATCCGGATACGAAGGTGGTTTTAGTGACTTCTAAAACGCCGAGTGATAATTATAGTGATAGCAATGCGAGACTAAAGGAACTTGCAGGGAGTAATAACAATTATTATTTAGCGGATTATGCTGATATAGCAAAAGATGAATGGTATGCGAAGGATCCTGATCATATTCATCCGACGACTGGCGGTGGATATGAAGCGTGGGTGGAGAAGATAGAGGAGGCTTTACCAAAGGATTGTGCGACTACAACTTTGTTGCCGGGGACTACGACGGCGGAGAAAGTTTGGAATTGGTGGATAAATTATTTCACGGAAGCGGGATTGGAAAATGTAGATATTAAGGCAGTAACGGCTGGGATAATGGGTAATTTTATGGTGGAGTCGGGCATAAACCCTTTCTTGCATAATGGGGATGGTTGGGGTATCCACATGAATTTGACAAATTATGGTGGTTCTATTTTGAAGAAGAAGGTTGATGAGGCGGTGGGGGATTCAAATTATTGGTATTTTGATGGTTGGTGGACTGATGAAACGACAGCGGATAGTGACTATAAGAGACGCAATATTTCGCAAGATGCCGTAGACAAGGCGATTGACACGGAGTTATCTTTGATTACTAATACAACTGATAAAAGTTGGCAACCTTATAGCACTTGGAAAGAGTTTATGACGGGATTAAGGACTTGGGGCGTAGCGGATACACCGAGGGGCTATGCTGACCTATTTGAGGCAGTGGTGGAGAGGGCCGTTAATGGCGATTCGCCGATTGAGGATCCTGCCGTGAGAAGTCATTATGGGGGTTATTATCAGGATGCTGAGGCTAGGAGAGATAAGGCAGAGTACATTTATAATAAGTATGCGAATTATTCGGCAACTAATCCTGCAGTGGGTTCGTTGAATGTGACTGGAGTAAAGGCAAATGATGAGGCTACGGTTAGTAGTGATGGTAAGAACTATGCTGGAGACGTGGTATGGACGGAAGAGCAATTGGCAAAGGTGAATGAATATCGTCCGGTGTATGAGGCTGCTGCACAGCAATATGGTATACCGTGGCAAGCGATTGCGACAATGCATAGATTGGAGACGGGTATGGGATTGAAAAATCCTAGTAATGGGCAAGGGCTATATCAATTGTATAGTTATACTAATGGTGGGACTAATTCGCGAGCCTTTAGGCCGGCTGGTGAGGTGACGATGGAGGAATTTAAAAGGCAGACGATGATTGCGGCGGAGGTGATGAGAGGGATTATTGATGGCGGTGGATATGACCCGATGTCGGATGAAGGGATTAAATATTTGTTGTTTTCGTATAATGGTAGGTCTAAAAAGTACATACAAAAGGCTTTGGCTATGGGATTTTCACAGGCTGAAGCAAATGTGGGTGAAGGATCGCCTTATGTGATGAATCGCTATGATGCGAAAAGAGATCCGCGGAGTAGTGAGATGAGCCCGCTTTGGCCAGGGCGATATGTGGCGGATGGTGTATATGATAATAGTTCTACTATGAGTGATTTTGGTGGGTTTGTACTATATTCTGCGTTGGGCGGTGGTGGGGCATCTAGCGGTGGGGTTAGTATTTGTTCGGATGACTCTACTGCGGCGAAAATGGCAGGTGAGGGAGATTTGCCGATTTACCCTTTGTTTGAGTCGTCTGTAGATATTGCGTGTGATAGTAGGACGATTGATGCTGGAGTTCAGAAAGCCAAATGGGGTAATAATTGGGTAGAGATTAGACTTTGTGAGGTGCCAAATATAAAAAATGCTGCCGGAAAGAACGTTTTGGTAAATTCACGAGTTGCGGGAGCGTTTTATGCTTTTGCGGAAGCACATAATGAAAGATATGGCGCATATTTGACTTTCTCTGAAGGTTTTAGGTCTTATGAGACCCAACGTAAATATTGTTATGATTATGGTTGGTGTGCGACTGGGCGAGCAGCCAAGCCAGGTTCTTCTAGGCACGAATTAGGCCTCGCGATAGATTTTGATACAAGTAAATTCTATTATAACAATAAAAGTTTATGTCAGAATATGAAGCGTGGCGATGGTAGCATAGGGTGCTATTTTCGGCCGGAGTTTACGGGTGAATTTGGATTGAGAGATAATAGAAGGCTGAAGTATGCGGAGAATTGGCATATAGAGGCATATGAGGGCAAATAGGAGGAAAGATGGAAACAACTACAAATCTTGGCAAAATAATGGATAAGATTAATTTTAAAAAAGCGTTGATTGTAATAGGGGTGATAATGACGGTCGTCGTTATATATTCGGTGATAACTTTATTATCTAGGGTTGGCAAGGTGGCTGTAGATATAAAATATGTGCCGTATGCAGCAACTGTGAAGCTCGATGGTGAGGTGGTTAGTAATAATGCAGTGAACTATATAAAAGCTGGTACTTATAACGTTTTGGTGGAATTTGAAAATTTTGAAAGTGCAGAGATTGAGGTAGAGATCACAGAAAATACGAAATACTTGTATGGTGTATTAAACCCAATAAATGATGCTGGTATAGAATATATGGAGAAGCACTCTGAGGAATTGAGTGAGATTCAAGATATTTCGGACGCTTTGAGCGGAAAAATTAAAGAGGCTTTATTGGAAAAATATCCTTTATTTAATAAATTACCGATAAATGATCCTTATTTTACGATTGATTATGAAATGCCTAATGATTTGGAGAGTATTGATGGGTATGTGCCGACTGTAATTATAGATGCGAGTTTGGCTTATCGTGAATTGGCGGTTTCTAAATTGTTGGGAATTGCCGATGATGAGACTTTTGGCAAGTATAATATCGTGTTTAAGAATCTTGATAACCCGTATGCCGGAAAGTTTAGGGAAAATAATTCTAATGATCCGATAGAATTTATTAAAGTTGGTTATAGTGGTGTAGGATTTGATTTTGAAGTAGGTAATGCTGGGAATGTGTTGGTAGAGGAGGATGTAATAACGAGTGAACGTGGTTGGGCTGATGAGGATGACGACAATGATGCGGTTATTGATGATATAGTGAGCGACGACTATTATTATACGTATTTGAGAAGTTATTATGATGGTTTTGTGAGTGTGATATTTAGGTTGGTTTTGGTGCGCAATGGGGATGGCTGGAAATTGGTTGCAGATCCATACCCACTATTGACGTCTTTTAATACGCCAGATGTACCAGTAGAGATTCTAAATAGAGTGAATGAGCTCTAGCTGCGATTATATTTGATGTAATCGGATTCTTTTTCTAGGGTGGATTTGAGGGTGTATTCTTTGCAGCGGCCGTTATCGCAGTTGGCTGGCTCGTATGAGTAAGAGCTGGACGGATCGCCAAGATTGTAGCCGAGAGGATCTGTCCAAAGGGCGGGGTCGATAACGGTAATGTTTTCCTCTGAAATTGATTCCGGGTAGTAACCGTGGGATTTATAAAAGCTTTCTTCTAGAGCGTAGTACATGGCATTGATGGCGGTTTTGCGGTCTTCATCGCGCTCCATGGCGTCGATATTGGATTTTTGAACGAAGAAAAGAATAAGGAGAAGTGAAGAAAAAATTGCTACGATGATGATTTCTAGTATAGTGAAGCCGCTTTTTTTATCCATATAGTTATTGTAGCATAATGTGGAGAGAATTGCAGCAGTGGTGGGTGATTTAGATTTGATAGCATAAAAAACGCTCCGGATGGAGCCGTGTTTGTGGTGGTACCGGGTGGGATTGAACCACCGACCTCGGGCTTATGAGTCCCACGCTCTAACCAGCTGAGCTACGGTACCATGATGCGTGTTATGATTATAACATACTTTTTGATTTTGGTACACCCAGGAGGATTCGAACCTCTAACCTTCAGCTCCGGAAGCTGACGCTCTATCCAGTTGAGCTATGGGTGCAGATGTGGTACACCCGATAGGATTCGAACCTACGACACCTGGTTCCGAAGACCAGTGCTCTAATCCGCTGAGCTACGGGTGCGTATCTGTATTATAGCATATTTTGGGGTGGGGAGAAAGCGTGAGCGGGATATGGGAGTTGATAATTTTGTTACGTTGTGGCTATAATGTGGCACGATGAAAATTGTGAAAAAGAATATTCATCAATCGTATTTCGTGGTGGCGGGTTGTGTGGGCGTGATAGCGGGTACGGTGGTGGGATTGGTTGGGCGTGTGAATTATTTTACATCGCCGCTGTGGATTGGTTTTGTGGTGGGGTTATTGATACTTGCTTATTTTAAGCCGAAGATGATTTTTTTGGTGATAGCTTTTGTAGCGGGAATGATTTTAGCGTTTTTGAGAGTGTCACATGAATTAATGGGGGAAAATTATATAAGGCAATTTTATGGGCAGACGGTGGTGGTGTCTGGTGAGATTGATGGAGATCCGGAAACTGATGAGAAGGGAACTAGCTTTAAGGTGAAGGATTTAAGATTTGGGGAGAACGGGGAGTATGAGAGCGCTGGGAATTTGTTTATATCTGAGTATAGAAATGAAGATTTGGCGCGAGGAGATAAAATAACTTTGAAGGGAAAAATGGCGGAAGGGTTTGGTGCGTATGCGGGTTATATGTACAAGCCGAATATTGTGAATTGGGCGAGGCCGGAGCCGGGGAATTTGGTGGTATTGGTGCGGAATTGGTTTGCGGAGAGGGTGAGAGGGTTAATGCCGGAGCCGGAAGTGAATTTGGGGCTTTCGTATCTTTTGGGGATGCGGAGCGGGTTGCCGGATGATTTGAATGACAATTTGAGGACGGTGGGATTGGTGCATATCGTGGTGGCTTCGGGGGCGCATTTATCAATATTGGTGGAAATTGCGAGGAAGATTTTCGGAAAGGTATCTAGATTTGCAGGGCTGTTGTTCTCGATAATATTTATTGTGTTTTTTATGGCGATGGTGGGTTGGACGCCGTCAATAATGCGGGCGGGAATAATGGCGATTTTGACGGTGATGGCGTGGTACGTAGGGCGAAAGATTGCGCCGTGGCGAATTATATTGATGGTGGCGGCAGGAACATTAGTGGTGAATCCGATGTTTGTGATTAATTTGGGCTGGTTGCTATCATTTGCTTCGTTTGCAGGGATTATGATTTTGGGGCCGAGAATGGCGAAGTATTTTTATGGTTCGAAAAAGCCAGGGTTTATTGCGGAAATAATTATTACGACAATATCGGCGACCTTGATGACTTTGCCGATAATTTTGTATTTTTATGGGCAAGTGTCGTTGATTTCGGTGGTGGCGAATTTGCTGATTTTGCCGACCTTGCCTTATGCGATGGGATTAGTGTTTTTGACGGGGGTGGTTGCTGGCTTGCCTGGCGTAGAGATGGCAGTGAGCTGGTGTGCGACTAAGCTGCTAGATTTTCATATTATGGTGGTGAAATTTTTTGGTGGGATGGAACAATTTTTGGTGAAAATTGAGCCATATCAGATATGGGTGTGGGGGATTTATGTGGGGATTGCGGTAATGATGAGTGTGGGGGTGATACGTAAGAGGGTGTGGAGAGGTAGGGTATTGGACAATGGAGGGGAAAAGTGGTAGAATTAGGGTAAGTGAAATAATAATTAATTTTGATTGGAGAGGAATATGTCTGGACATAGCAAATGGGCGACGACTAAGCGACAAAAGGCGGTGGTAGATGCGAAGCGTGGGGCGCTTTTTACGAAGATTGGGAACCAGATTGCGATTGCGGCGCGTAGCGGGACTGATCCGGCGATGAATCCTAGTTTGGCGATGGTGTTAGAGAAGGCGCGTCTTGCGAATATGCCAAAAGCAAATATTGAGAGGGCGATTGCGAGAGTGGCGGATAAGTCGGCGGCGGCTTTGATTGAAGAGGTTTATGAGGCGTATGGGCCAGGGGGTGTAGGAATCGTGATCGAGGTGGCGACAGATAATAAGAATCGGACAATGCCAGAAGTTCGGCATACGTTAGACAAGAATGGTGGGCGAATGGCGGATCCGGGTTCGGTGATGTTTCAGTTTACTAGGAAGGGTGTAATTGAAATATCCGATAAGGGCGAAGAGGCACTGATGATTGCACTGGAGGCTGGAGCTGAGGATGCGGCTGAAGAAGAGGACGGGATTGTGATTTATACTTTGGCGTCTGATTTGATGAAGGTGAGAAACGCATTAGTGGAAGCCGGAATGAATGTGACTTCGGCAGAGTTGCAATATGTGCCGAATAATTATGTGCCGGTGGATGGTGAGAACGTAGAGAAGTTGGAGAAATTGTTGGGTGCGATTGACGACCTTGACGATGTAACGAATGTATATACGAACGCGGAATAATGTGTTATAATAGGTGACGGAAAGGTGGCCGAGTGGTTGAAGGCACTGGTCTTGAAAACCAGAGACGGAAACGTCCGCAGGTTCGAATCCTGTCCTTTCCGCCACGTTCTTTGAACGTGCATTAAAAAGCAGGACTCGGATCTCGCACTAAAGCGCTCGATGCGAATCCTGTCCTTTCCGCCACGGCTCTAGTGGCCGTTTTTTGTGTGTAAGGAAAAAAGCCCGAGATGCACCCGGGCTTTCAGCGCTTTAGCGCTCTGAGTGGAGGTTGACGGCTGGGACATCGTACTTGAGGTTCCCAAATGAGTTATCCCAGGTTTTCCTGGCTGTCTGCATGGTCGCCTCGTCGTCGAAGTCGAGCTCTGTGACCATGTTGGCCCGCCTGAGCTCGTGGTAGCCGCGAGAGGTTTGTTCTGCGATTAGTAGATCGGAGACGCCGCGGTGTAGCTTCCTTAGGACTTCCACGATTTCTTTGTCTACGATGTAGTAGACATGAGGTTTGGGGGCCGGGAAGCCTTCTTCGCTCCTTAAGGTGAATTTGTTGCCAATGATGGCTATCTCGATGGGTTCCTGCTCGTCGTTTGCGGTGAGGGGGATGACGCTTTTCGCCGGGGTAATGTCTGCGATAGTGATGGGGCATTGTTCTTGCGGAATGTCCGCGATTTTCCCATCCAGGAGTCTGATTTGGATGGGCCCATCTGTGAAATTGTGGATATTTGCCATATTTGCACCTCTCTCTAAATGTGCTGTCGCCTGAATGGCGACGCAAGAATACTAGCCTTCGGATAGGCTATGATTTTATTATATCACACTTACGCTAAAAAGTCAATAGATTTGGGGGTTTTGTGGAAAAGTGGAGTAAAATTGTGTTGTTTATGTTAAAATAGAGGTAGTAGGTTTAATAAATTAAGAGGGTGGGGAGGAGGTTCCCGCATGAAAAATAAAAAATGTAAGTATATTTTTGTGACTGGGGGAGTACTTTCTGGGGTAGGTAAAGGTATCACGGCGGCGAGTATTGGGTCGATTTTGAAAGCAAAAGGATTTCGGGTGACGATGCAGAAGTGTGATCCATATCTTAACGTGGATGCTGGGCTTTTGAACCCGGTGGAGCATGGTGAATGTTATGTGACGCATGATGGCGTGGAGACGGATTTGGATTTGGGCCATTATGAGAGATTTCTGGATTTTGAGACAAGTAAATATTCGATTACGTTGTCTGGTTCGATTTATAAAGAATTGATTGAGCGGGAGAGGGCGGGGGGATTTCATGGTAAGACGGTACAGTTAGTGCCGCATTTTACTGGATTGGTGCAAGAGAAGATTGAGAAGGCGAGCAAGGATAGCGATATACATATTGTGGAGATTGGTGGTACAGTGGGAGATTATGAGGGGTTACCGTTTATTGAAGCGATTAGATTGTTTGCGAATAAGGTGGGGCGACGAAATTGTTTGTATGTTTCGGTGGTGTATGTGCCTTGGATTAATACTTCTAAAGAGCTTAAGACGAAGCCAGCTCAGAATGCTTTGAAGGATTTGAGGGGGTTTGGGATTATACCGGATGTGGTATGTGTACGGACGGAAAAGCTGGCGCCACGGGCGATTTGCGAGAAAATCGCGGCGTTTTCGGGGATTTCTCCGGAGGCGGTGTTAAATTTGCCAGATATTGATTCGGTGTATGATGTGCCGTTTAACGTGTTAAAATCTGGTGTGTTGGAGATTCTGAATGATTTTGTGGGTGATGGGGTGGAGCCGGATATGGGCAGATGGAAGGAATTTTCAGAACGAAGAGCGAAACACTATGGTAAGACCGTGAGGGTGGGCTTGGTGGCGAAGTATGTAGGAAATGAGGATACGTATATTTGTGTGACAGAGGCATTGAAAGCAGCAGGGGCTTGGAATGATGTAAATGTGAAGATAGATTGGATAAATGCGGAGGAATTGGCAGATGGCGATGCGAAGGCGGAGGCTTTGCTGAAGGAAGTAGATGGCCTGGTGGTGCCGGGCGGATTTGGGATACGGGGGACAGAGGGAAAGATCAAAGCAGCAGAGTATGCACTGGAAAATGACAAACCATATCTTGGGCTTTGTCTCGGTTTGCAGGCAGCATGTATTGCGGCGGCGCGTTTGGGTGGGGTGAAGGGAGCTAGCTCAGAAGAATTTGGCGCGAGCGAAAAAGAGGGGAATAATGTGATTTATATTATGGAAGGACAGAGAGGGAAAGAATCTACGGGCGGTACGATGCGGCTAGGTGACTATAAGGCGAAACTGAAGGAAGGTTCGATGATTGATGGGATTTATCGTAAATACGATTATGGTGTGGACGGGAAGAATGGATATGAGATAGTAGAACGTCATCGTCATCGTTACGAAGTAAATCAGAAGTTTGTACCAGAGATGCTAGAAGGTGGCGTGGAAGTGGTGGGGACTTCGCCGGACGGTAAACTGGTGGAGTTTATTGAGGCGCCGAAGTGCAAGTTTTTTGCGGCAACTCAGGCGCATCCAGAGTTTAAATCTAGGCCATTACGCGTGCATCCATTATTTATGGAATTTGTGAGAAGTTTGAAATAATATGTTATAATAACCCTATGAACAAACGAGTGGGTAGGAAGGTAGGCGATACCCTCATTGAGGTAACTCTAGCCATAGGCATATTCTCCATGGTAGCCATTGCCGTAGTAGCCGTAATGAATGGCGGTACATCCAGCGCTC